>CAHJWO010000161.1 GCA_903642295.1 PVC group bacterium
TTCCATCTTCTTGGTGCCGCGGGCCGCGAAGTTACCCAGGCAAGTAATGCCACTGCGCGCCTCGGCCAAGCCCAACTCCACCGTCGCTCGCCCCCAGCCAAAGATCGTTTCCGCCTTGCGCGCGTTGCCCTGACAAAAGAGCGTGGCGCACCCCGCTTGGTAAGCCCGCCGCTTCGCGCCGGCAAGCAGGCGGGCGGCTTTCTGGCCCAGGGCGAGGGTAACGGCAGACAACGCTTCGGCCATCGTCCATGGACTTTGCGTCCGACGCCTGGCAGGAGCAAGCCTCAAGTTGGTGAGTTATTTCAAGCTGTCCTCCTTAGAACATCTTACAAGAGAAGCCGGCACGGGGGCTCGAACCCCGGACCTGCTGATTACAAATCAGCTGCTCTACCAACTGAGCTACACCGGCAGATTATACTAGTGGCGACAAGAGCAATAAATTGGCCGCTGCGGCACTACATGCTTTTCGATCGCCATCGTCGGATCATGCTTCCGTAACGTGACAACGTCCCTGACAGCACTACATGGCGAAGCTACCGCTTAAATGTTTTGGGTTCAAGCGCGATTTGTATACGGAAAGAGCCCTCCCAGATCTCTTCACCGGCGAGTGGGGGAAATTAAATAACGACGCTGATGCTGGATCGAAGGGTTTCCAGCCGACGTTGGCCCTCGTAAGGATCTCTTCTCGGATATTCTGAGGTGGTCCTTCAAAATGCCGAAGTAAGATATTGTCGACGTGTGACCGCCCCAGAAGCATCCAAGGCGTCGTGGCTCAGCGAACATTTGGACGGAATTTCCATCTACCCACCGAGGGTCACGGCCCCCGCGCAAGTGAGCGCTATGGGCGTCGCCTTTGGCGCGTGCCCGTGAATCCCTTCCAGACCCTTCCTCTCAGCGTAAGCGCGGGAGCCATTCCAGCAGCTGTGGAGACTGCTGCGAAAAAAGCTCGCGGGATGGCGCAAGACACATCCTACCGCCGCGTTCGGACAAGTCGGCAGGACGTTCTGGATAAATCGGCGGAGAAGCTGCCCTTTCACCAAAGCCAATGAAGCCGCTCCCGAATCGGTGAGCCGTTAGAATTTGACCGCCACGCTCAGATTCAATGACTGGATGGTCACCTCGGTTACGCTGTTGGAATATTCACCAGCGGCAAGCTCGCTGCGGCGCACGCGCCCCGAAGCCGGGACATAGAACTGGTAGGCGCCATCGACCTGGAAACGTCCCATACGAAAACCTACCCCGGCGGTGATGAGATGTTCCATGATCGCGGCCGTCAATGGCGTCAACGTTCCGGCGGGCACGGGGTTGTTGCCGTAGGCGTAACCTGCGCGCACGCTCCAGTGCTCGCCCAACGTGCGCTCCAATCCGATGCGTTCCACATACTGATCGCGCCAGCGCAGCGGGGTATCGTCGTTGAGCCGCGCCGAGCCGACGAGACCGTTGAGATCGGCGTTGCTGCCGTGGGTCAGACGCACCGGCAAAGTATCAAACGCATCCGACCAGTTGATCCAGTCGAACTGCGCGCTCAAGGTCCATTTCGGAATGCCTTCCCAGGCCACGCCCGCGCTGACCTGCTGCGGGAATTCGTTCGTCACTTGCGCATCATAGGCGAAGTCGCGCTGTGCCGCGCCGAGGCCGAGGTTGGCCAGTTGCACCCCCGCGTTGCCGGTGGCGCGCCCGTCCGTCCCCACCCGGCTGGAACTGGTGTAAACGACATTCAAGGAGAGCGCGGGGATTGGCCGCCAGCGCAGGGCGCCCTGCGCGTTCCAGCCGAGGCCGTCCGTGTCGAGATCCAACAGGGTCTTGGCGGTGCGAAGCACCCGTTGGGACTGGAAGACATAGGGCGTGTGGAGTTCGTTCCGGTTGTACAACAAACCGACGGTGGCTCCGACCGAAAGGCTCGGGAGCACCTGCCAGCTTGCACCCACCGCGCTGCGCAACAGCAGAATGGACGATTCGTTCCGGCGGAAACCGTAGCTCGTCGCGCCGTCCGCCCCGCCGGGGGCGTCCTCGTAGTGCCATCGGACGCGGGCGGCAATGTCGGGATTGATGCCCAGGCCGAGCCGGACCGGTCCCAACGGGATGACGGCAGCAAATTCTCCAATCGCGCCGACTTCATCCAGATCCGCATCGCGGTTGACCCGATTGTGAAAAGAGCCCTGTACCAGGGCTCCGTTCACTCCGGCCTGGGCCGTCCAGTCCTTCAAGTCACTGAGCGCTGCCGGATTGTCGAAAAGGGCGCTGAGTGGATCGGCTGCGACGGCCGTACCAGCGCCGCCCATACTCATGGCGCGGGCGCCCGCGCCGTCCTGGTACAGGCTGGCGGCGGAAGCCACCGAGCACGCCAGCAGGACGGCGGCCGCCGCAATCCGGAGACGACCACACGCTGCTGACGCGGGTCGGGCGGCACGCCGCACCAGTTCCCCATTTGAGCGGACGGAGCAACAACGGCTAGGACGGGTGATTTGATACAACATGTCGTATCCATTAACAGGAACATGGGTGGATAGGCAAGAAACGTACCACGTTCGTACCACCAACCGGTGGCGAGACCGTTTGCTTTTCGTTCCGGAGTATCTATAGGATCGTGGGGGTTGGTCGGGCCGCAATTCTGAGGAACTTTTTTCATGCATCTCTCGCCACGCGAACAGGAAAAATTGTTGATCGTGGTCGCGGCGGACCTCGCGCGCCGACGGCTGGGCCGGGGGTTAAAGCTGAACCACCCCGAGGCGGTCGCGATTCTGACCGCCGACCTCATGGAAGGGGCGCGGGACGGGCGCAGCGTCGCGGAGTTGATGAGCCACGGCACCACGATCCTCCGCCGCGAGGAAGTGATGGAAGGCGTGCCGGAAATGATCCGTGAGGTGCAGGTCGAGGCAACGTTCCCGGATGGCACGAAACTCGTCACGGTGCACGATCCAATCCGGTAAAGAAATGCTGAAAGGTGCAGGACGCAGGCTAACCGCAGAGACAGGAACATCCATTTTACGATATGATCCCGGGAGAAATCATTGTGGCCGAGGCGAGGGGAACGCTGGAAGGCAATCCCGGCCTCGAAACCCGCGACCTGATCGTCGCAAACACGGGCGACCGACCGATCCAGGTGGGCAGCCATTTTCATTTTTACGAGGTGAATACGGCGTTGCGTTTCGAGCGGGAAACCGCCCGGGGATTCCGGCTGAACATCCCGGCGGGCACGGCGGTGCGGTTCGAACCGGGCGACACCCGCGAGGTGGCACTCGTTGCGCTGGCGGGGACGCGCGAGGTTTTCGGGTTGAACGGAAAGGTCAACGGCAAATTATGAGCCTGCAATTTTCTCGGCGGCAATACGCCGAAATGTTTGGTCCGACGACCGGCGACCGCGTGCGGCTGGCGGACACCGACCTGTTTATCCAAGTTGAACGCGACCTGGTGGCCGAAGGCGGTGGATATGGCAACGAGATCAAGTTCGGCGGCGGCAAAGTCATCCGCGACGGCATGGGCCAGTCGCCCACCGCGACGGACACCGAATGCCTGGACCTGGTCATCACGAACGCGTTGATCCTGGATGCCGTGCAGGGAGTCGTAAAGGCGGACATCGGGATCAAGGGCGGACGCATTGTGGGGATCGGTCATGGCGGCAACCCGGGCATCCAGAGCGGGATTACGCCCGGCATGACCGTCGGCGCCGCGACGGAGGTCATTGCAGGCGAGGGCTGCATCGTGACGGCGGGCGGCGTGGACACGCACATCCATTTCATCTGTCCGCAGCAGATCGAACACGCGCTGGCGAGCGGGGTAACCACCATGCTCGGCGGCGGCACGGGACCCGCACACGGGACGTATGCCACGACCTGCACGCCGGGAAAGTGGAACCTGCACCGGATGCTCGAAGCCGCCGACGAATATCCGATGAACCTCGGCTTTTTCGGCAAGGGCAACTGCTCGACGCCCGAGCCGTTGCGCGAGCAGGTGTTGGCCGGTGCTGTGGGACTGAAGCTGCACGAGGACTGGGGCACCACCCCGGCGGCCATCGACTGTTGCCTGGGCGTCGCGGACGAGTTGGACGTGCAGGTGGCCATCCACACGGACACGCTCAACGAGAGCGGCTTCGTGGAGGATTCCATCCGCGCCTTCAAGGGACGGACGATCCACACGTTTCACTCCGAGGGCGCGGGCGGTGGACACGCGCCGGACATTATCCGCGTCTGCGGCGAGGCGAACGTGCTTCCTTCCTCCACCAACCCGACACGGCCGTTTACGGTGAACACGATTGATGAGCACCTCGACATGCTCATGGTGTGCCACCATCTCGATTCGAAGATTCCCGAGGACGTGGCGTTCGCCGAGTCGCGCATCCGCCCGGAGACCATCGCCGCCGAAGACCTTCTGCACGACGTGGGCGCGTTCTCCATGATGTCGAGCGATTCACAGGCGATGGGGCGCGTCGGCGAGGTGATCACCCGGACTTGGCAAACCGCGCACAAGATGAAGACGCAGTTTGGTCCTCTCACCGCGCCCGATGCCGTGCACGCGGCGGCGGATAACTTCCGCGCGCTGCGCTACGTGGCCAAATACACGATCAACCCGGCCATCGCGCACGGCATCGCGTACGAGGTCGGCTCCATTGAGGTGGGCAAGCTGGCGGACCTGTGCGTGTGGAAACCGGCGTTCTTCGGCGTCAAGCCGGAGGTGATTCTGAAGGGTGGGATGATCGCCTGCGCCAACATGGGCGACCCGAACGCGAGCATCCCGACGCCGCAGCCGACGTTCTATCGCCCGCAGTTCGCTGCGCACGGACGGGCAAAGTTCTCCACGTCCGCGACGTTCGTAAGCGAAGCGGCGTTGCGCGCCGGGACGCTCCGGGAGTTGGGACTGCAAAAGCGCCTTGCCGCCGTCCGCAACACCCGGAACATCGGCAAGCGGGATCTGCTCTGGAACGACGCGCTTCCGAAGATTGAGGTGGACCCGGAAACGTACACCGTCAAGGCGGATGGACGCGAGTTGCGTTGTGAACCGGCAACCGTCTTGCCGATGGCCCAGCGCTATTTCTTGTTTTGAGCATGCGGCACGGTCGTTCGTGCGGCATCGTCGCGCATCAACCGTAGGGCAGGCTGCAAACTAACCCGCCTATCCGATCAGTTGCGCCACGAGCCCGGTATAGGCACGCGTTTTCAGATCGTACACCTGCTTATCCCGCGAGGAATCGCGCAAAAGACCTGGGCTCAGCGCGGAGTTCTCCGCCGCCGGTGGCGTGAAGGCCTCCGAGCGTCCGCTCTCCACGTCGATCAACACGGCGCGCACGCGCAGGCGCGTGCTGCGTTGCTCGTCGGGAATGAGGCTGCCGACGATGGGCACCCAGGACACCGTTTTCGTCACCTGATCCTCCCGGATGGACTCCAATTTGCCCCAGTAGCACAAGATGTGGGTGCAGCCGCTCCGGGCCGCTGCCAGGCGCAGGTCGCGCCCGAGGCGGCCGTCCCGGTGGCTATCCGTGGTGACGCCGGAAAACGGGAAGACACGGTAGGATTTCTCGATGGCCGCCAGCATGATGCTGTCGGGGGCGGTGGCACCGGATTGGACCACCAGCAGCGGGCTGCCCGGCCAGGCGCGCACGCCGCCGCTTTGTCGGCCGTGGATGGCGTTGCGGATATCACCCTCGCTGACCTCGCCGCCGTGGGAGCCGAGGAGGTCCAACTCGTCAATTTCGTGGACGTGACCGCCGACGTAGGCGGCCCCCGTGCCGGCGGTATTGTCGGAAATCGAGCTTTCCTCGCAGGCCGACAAGGTGAGGAGGGCGACCCCGCCGCAAAGCGCGGCGAGCCGATAGCTAGGTGTGTAACGCTGGCTTAACATGAAAACGAGCTTCCCTCGGATCGGGGAAAACCTGTTAATTGATAAAAGTTGATGCGCCATCGTTTTCCTCAATGGACCTGATCACCACCGACATTTCCCGCCCCACCGACGGGGCGCTGCCCGTCGTGGAAATATCCGTGGACCGCCACACCCTCGCCAAACGCCGCTGGCGCGGGGTCGCGGCCGACGGGCGGGAGTTCGGTTTCGACCTCGCACACCCGCTGGCAGACGGCGATCTGGTGTTTGCCGACGCCGCCACCGTCTATCGTTTGGCACAGCGACCCGAATCAGTGTTGGCGATCCATTTGGACGATCCAACGGCGGCGGCGCGACTCGGCTGGCTGTTGGGCAATCTGCACTTCCGCATCGCGGCCGCCGACGGGACCGTGCAAGTGCCAGACGATCCCGCCGTGCGGCAGATGCTCGAGCGCGAGCACATTCATTTTCACCCGGTCGAGGCGGTTTTCAGCCCCCTGGGCGGCGGACATGCACATGGACCCGGCCATGCCCATTGAGCCGCACCCGGCGATGGGCTGGCTGCCGTTGCTCTTGCAAACCAGCGATGCGCTCTTCCCGACCGGGAGTTACGCACATTCGCTCGGTTTCGAGGAATGCGTGCGGTTCGACCTGGTCCACGACGAAGCGTCGTTGCGCGATTTTTTATGCGAGCACGTGCTGCCGATGCTGGCGTCCTTTGAGTTGCCGTATTTGCGTTTCGCCCACGAAGCGGCCATCGCGCACGATTTCCCGGCGTTGGCGGAGTTGGACGCGGAGGTTGGCGCGGCGAAATTAGCCAGGGAAACCCGCGATGCGAGCGCACAACTGGGGACGCGACGGCTGAGATCGTTGCGGGTGATTTTGCCGGACGATCCTTTGCTGGCGGCCTGTGACAAGGCGGTCGGTGACGGGACGATGTCAGGCCATCACGTCATTATCTGCGGCGTGCAGGCGGTGGCAGCGACGCTTCCGCTGGAAGTGGCGTTGGGCGTGTATTTCTACCAGAGCGTGGCGACGGTGGGCAGCGCATCGCTCAAGCTGATTCGCATCGGGCAGGACGGCGTGCAGCGCACGGTGCGCGCGGTGAGCCAGCGTTCAGACGCGGTGGTCGCGCGCTCGTTGCGGCAGACCCGCGACCATGCCGGGTGCTTTAGTCCGTTGCTGGAAATCGCCGCCATGCGCCACGCCCGGGCGCACGAACGCTTATTTATTTCTTGAACCGGGCGGGGTGCTGCCCTTTGCTCGTCCGGCATGACACGCGCGGTACGCATCGGGATCGGGGGGCCGGTTGGCTCGGGCAAAACCATGCTCGCCTGGCGGCTTTGCCAATGGCTGCGTGACGAGCTTTCGATGGCCGTTGTGACCAACGACATCTACACCCGCGAGGACGCCGAATTTCTCGTGCGTGAATCCGCCCTCCCCGCCGACCGGGTGCTCGGCGTCGAGACCGGTGGCTGCCCGCACACCGCCATCCGCGACGACACGAGCATGAACCTCGCCGCCATCGCCAGCCTGGAAGGGCGGCACCCCGACCTGCAACTGATCCTCGTGGAGAGCGGCGGCGACAACCTTTCCGCCACGTTTTCGCCGGAACTGGTCGATGCGTTCATCTACGTGATCGACGTGGCGGAGGGCGACAAGATCCCGCGCAAGGGCGGCCCCGCCATCCGGCACAGCGACCTGCTGCTCATCAACAAAACCGACCTCGCGCCCTACGTCGGCGCGGACCTCGACGTGATGGCGCGCGACGCCCGAATCATGCGCGGCGAACGTCCTTTTCTTTTTGCGGACCTTCGTTCCGAAAAGGGGAAGGACGCCGTACTGGAATGGTTGCGGCGGGAGGTCCTTTTTGTCTGAGCGCCGGGGCCTCGCGGGTCATCTTGAACTGATCTGCGACTTGGATGCGTGGGGCCGGACGCGCCTGCGCCGCCAGTCGTTCAGCGCGCCGATCCATCTCAGCAAACCCCACCACGACGAAGGCGCGCTGGTGCTCAACGTGGTCAACCCGACCGCTGGTCTCCTGGAAGGGGATCGACTGCGAATCGACGTTGGCGTGGAACGCGGCGCACGGTTGCTGCTGACCGCGCCCAGCGCGAACCGGGTTCACGCCATGTGCGCCGGGCACGCCGAAGTGACCCAGACGTTCCACGTGGCACGGGGAGGCAGCCTGGACTTCTGGCCGGAATTGTTGATTCCGCAAGGGAGCGCACGGTATCGTCAGAAGACGAGCATTCACTTGGAGGAGGGTGCGGAACTGCTTTTCTTCGAGCAGCTTGCCCCTGGTCGACCAGCGGCGGGTGAGACGTTCGCGTTTGACGAGTTGCGTTGGTCGATGGACCTGCGCGTCGGTGGCCGACTGCTGGCCCGGGAACGCTATTGCCTTTCTCCCACCGATGACTCACTGAGCGGCTTCCGGCGGCGATTTCCCGGCGGTTACTACGCGAGCGCGCTGCTGGTGCTCCCGGGGTTGAAGCCGGATTCCGGCTGTTGGGATGTGCTGCTCGCGCTCGGCGGTGAGACCGGCTGGTCGGGCGTCAGCGCAATCGGAGAAAGCGCTCACGTCTGGAAGTTCGTTGCCGCCGACAGCCTGTCGTTGCGGCGGGCATTGGGCACTGCGCGTGAAACGATTTACGACGCGCTGGGTCGGCGCCCTCCATCGCTGCGACGGAACTGACGAAGGAGACTTGCTTTTCTGCCTCCGTCGGATTAACGCACGCCCCCAGCTTGCAACCGACTTTTCCCAGCAATTCGCCTGTCCGCCGTCATGCCCTGACTTTCCAAGGTCTTGGCGCGATGCTTTGCGTCTCGATTTGCCTGCTTTTGCCGTGGTACGCGCGGGCGCAGTCGGCGGCCTACGACCCACCCGCCGGTTATTACACCGCTGCGGCCGCCAAAACCGGAACCGACCTGGAAAGCGCGCTGCACGGCATCATTGCCAAGCACACCGTGCTCACCTATTCGCCGGGCGTCTGGGACGCGCTGGAAGTCCTTGATGCGAACCCCGCCGACCCGGCCAACCAGGTGCTCCTGATTTACTCGGGTCTTTCGGCCTCCATCGCCAACGAATATCATGGCGGAAGCTCGACGGGCACCTGGGACCGCGAACACCTCTGGTGCCAATCGTTTTTCAACAATGACGCCAAGATCACGACCGACATTTTCAACGTGCGGCCCATTGACTACACGGTCAACGACGTGCGCAGCAACCGCTTTTACGACTACACCACCGCGCCCGGCTCGACGCTGGCGGCGGCTCCGGGCTCCAGCTACGACACCGATTCGTGGGAGCCCCGCGACGCCGACAAGGGAACCATTGCCCGGGCCATCTTCTACATGGCCGTCTGTTACGACGGCACCACGGGCGGCGCGAGCACCACCAAGCTCAGCCTTTCCGACACCCCCAATCTTTCGACGAACACCTTTGGCAAGCTTTCCACTTTGCTAACCTGGAACCGGCTCTACCCCGTCAGCGAGGCCGAACGCCTCCGCAATGAGATGGTTTACACCAGCTATCAGTACAATCGGAACCCTTTCGTGGACGACCGCTACCTCGTCGATCTGATCTTTGGCGGTACGAGCACCCCGCAGGCTGCCTGGCTGAACACGAAGTTCAGTCCGGCCGAGTTGGCGTCTGCCTCCATCAGCGGGGATCAGGCGAGTCCGGCGCGGGACGGGATCAACAACCTGCTCAAGTACGCGTTCAATCTCAACCCGAAGATTCCGAGCACCGCCGGGCTGCCGGTTGGCTCGTTCGTGCAACGCGGCAGCACGGTGTATCTCGCCCTGATCCATCTGGTCAACCGCCAAGCCAGCGATATTACCCTGCATTATCAGACCTCAGCCGATCTACGAACCTGGATGGAAGTGACGCCCACGGTGTTGAGCGCGACTCATCTAGACGCCGACGCGACGGACCTGCGAACCGTGGGCGTCCCCGCTGGCGGTGCGAGCCAGTTCCTCCGTTTAGTGGTAAGCAAGCCGTAGGGCCTCCGCGGACGGGGAACCGGTTGCCAAGCACGATCGGCAGCGGGGGGCCCCCTTAGAAACGAACCAGACCGGGTGACGAGACTCGAACTCCCTATGAGACCATGCGAGGCAATTTCCCTCATGTGCCCTCAGAACCTGTGTGGTTATCATGCCAGTCTTCGTATGAGCAAGCGCAGCATCGCCATCCAGAGCCAAGCTTCGGCCGAAGCCACGGTTTTCTCATCGTCCTTGGCGAGCCGGCGGCCCTGGCCCAGCCAGGCGAAGGGGCGCTCCACCCGCC
>CAHJWO010000162.1 GCA_903642295.1 PVC group bacterium
CGCGTCCCGGCTAACTGCCTATCCGGAAAACCCACGCGTTTTTTCTTACGCCCCTGCCGGGGCTGCGGGCGAATGGCACTTTTCCCCGGGGCTTACGCCCCGGGCTAAACTCTGCCGCCCCTGCCGGGGCTGGGAACCGGGTTTTTCGGATCGGCAGTAAGTACAGCGTAATCGAAGTTTTTGGGTGCTCGCCATCACTGCGAAATGCCCTCGAAAAAGTGCCACGTTTCTTCGATTACGGGGTAGTAAGCGGTCTTTCGACTCCGTTCGAGCCTCACTTCGCTCGGGATGACAGAGGTTTTGAAGCCAGCGCCAGCCTGACACCACAAATAACCGGGACAATTCCCGACAGACCGTTTAGTTGACAGAATAATTAACGACCTTAAATAAGTCCGATCCGTGCCGCAGTACTGCTGCACGGGAAGGTCGCTTCTCCCATGCTCAAAGTTCCGTCGTCCGCCGTCGCGTTCATGGTAGGGCTGTGTCTAGCCGGTTGCGGCGCGAAGAAGCCGGAGACCACCTCCAAGACGGCGGGAGCGCCGCGGCTGGTCACCACGACGAAGGTGTTCACGGAGGATTCGCCGCTGTACGTCGAGGAAATCGGCACCTGCGCGGCGACGGAATCGGTGGCCATCCAGGCGCAGGTGACGGGACAGATCATCAAACGCGATTTTGCCGACGGCGCGGACGTGAAGAGGGGCGATCTGCTGTTCACGATTGATCCGCGCCCATATCAGGCCGCGCTGGACGAGGCGAAGGGCGCGCTGGCGCAGAATCACGCCCAACGGGACCTCGACGACATCAATCTGCGGCGAGCCACGGATTTGCAGGCAAAGAAGGTGGTTTCGCCGCAGGACCTGGATACGGCCAAAACCAACGTCACGACGGATCAGGCCAAGATCGCGTCCGCCGAGGCGGCGGTGGCGGCGGCGCAGGTAAACCTCGACTATTGTTTCATCAAGTCGCCCATCGACGGGCGGACGGGGCTGCGGCAGGTGGACGTGGGCAACGTCGTCAGCGCAAACGCCGGGAGTTCCGTGCTGCTGACGGTGCAGAAGCTCGATCCGATCTACACGGATTTTACGGTGGCCGAAAACGATCTGGCCGAGGTGCGCAAGTATCAGCCGAAGGGGAACTTGAAGGTGGAGACGGATTTGCCGGACGACGGCGCGGCACCGCGTTACGGGGATTTATATTTTTTGGATACGTCGGTGCAGGCGGGCGCGGGGACGATCAAGGCGCGGGGAGTGACCGCAAACCCGGATCATTTGCTGCTGCCCGGGGCATTCGTCCATGTGCGATTGATTCTGGACACGTTGAAGGACGCGCGGCTGGTCCCGAATCAGGCGGTGCAGATCTCGCAGAAAGGGCCGTATGTATTCGTCGTGAAGGCCGACGGGACGCTGGAACAGCGGACGGTGAAGACCGGTCAGCGGCAGGGCGAGATGACGGTGATCTCGGATGGGTTGCAGCCGGGGGAGGTCGTGGTGACGAGCGGGCAGTTGGCGCTGGCTCCGGGGATGAAGGTGAACGCGCAGGCGGACCCGGCTTACCAGAAGGAGCAGGCGGGGAAATCGGTTACGGAGGTGAAGTCGTGAGTGGGGATGGGACGGGTATAAGGGGCGGGGAGTCGAAGGACAACTTCGCAGACCAGTGCGTCCCCGAGTGCAGCCTGGGAACGAGGGGCGCGAGGGAAACGAGGGTACAGATGAATCAGTGGACCGAGTGAACCGCGCGGTGTCTGCCGACGGCCGGAAGGTCCTTCGACTGCGCTCGTTCCTCGCTTCGCTCAGGATGACAGAGTTTCTGGTACACTATCGACCAAGATCAACGGACGGATCGTTCCAATCATATGGCTGAAGATCACACCCAAAACAGCCCGGCAACTCCCCTGCCCCAGCGGGTGGACCGGGAGACGCCGGATGCTGCTCATGCTGCGGCGCACGACCGGAAGGGACCGGAGGGCAAAGGGCCGCACCAGACGGCGGGCAAGAAGACGCCCGGCGGGAAGCTGGCGCAATTCAGCGGCGGGTTGTCCGAGCCGTTCATCAAACGACCGGTGATGACGGTGCTGCTATCACTTTCCATCATCGCGTTCGGCATCCTTACTTATAAGTTGCTGTCGGTCAACGACCTCCCGGCGGTGGATTATCCGGTCATCAACGTGAGCTGCGCGTACCCGGGGGCCAGCCCGGAGACGATGGCGAACAATATCGCCACGCCGCTGGAGAAACAGTTCATGCAGATTCCCGGACTGGCGCTCATCACGAGTTCGTCCACCCAGAGCAATACCTCGCTGACGCTGCAATTCGATCTGAGCAAGACCCTACCGGATGCGGCGACCGACGTGCAGGCCGCCATTCAGCGCGCAACCGGGCAGTTGCCGATTGATTTGCCCAGCCCGCCGACGTTCACGAAGACCAATCCGAACGACCAACCGATTTTGCTGCTGGCGCTGGTCACAGATACGCTGACGGACGCGAACCTTTACAAGTACGCCAACACGGTCGTCGCCCAGCAGATTTCCATCGTCAACGGGGTCAGCCAGGTACAAGTGTACGGGGTGAAGGGGGCGATCCGTGTGAAGGCGGACCCGGCGGCGCTGGTCAACCGGGGCATGACGATGGACGACCTCGGCGCGGGCATCAAGGCCGGGACGGCCTATTCCGGGGCGGGACAGTTCGACGGGACGCACCGGACATTCGTGCTCCAGCCGAACGGGCAGTTGGACACGTCGGAGGGATATCGGGACCTGATCGTGGCGCGGAACAAGGATCAGTCGCCGATCTTCCTGAAGGACGTGGCCACGGTGTACGACGGGCTCCAGGACGAGCGGATGTCGCGGACGTTCTGGGTGCGGGATTTGAATCACCAACCGGGCGCGACGGTGGTGATGGCGGTGTCGCGGCAGGCGGGGTCCAACGCGGTGGCGGTGGCGGCGGCGGTCAAAAAGTTGCTGCCTTCGCTGCGCGCGGGGTTGCCGGGGTCCATCCAGTTGCTGCCGGTGTTCGACCGTTCGCAGACCATCGTGGACTCCGTGAACGACGTGCAGACGACGCTGGTCATCGCGTTCGTGCTGGTGGTGCTGGTCATCTTTTTCTTTCTCGGGCGGGCGGCGGACACGCTGATTCCGGCGGTGGCGCTGCCGCTTTCCTTGCTCCTGACTTTCGTGGTCATGTACATGCTCGGCTACAGCGTCAATAATCTGACGTTGATGGCGTTGACGCTGGCCATCGGGTTCCTGGTGGATGATGCCGTCGTGTTCCTGGAGAACGTCGTGCGGCGGGCCGAGGCGGGCGAGACGATCCTGCAAGCGACGGTCAACAGCGCGGGCGAGATTTCGTTCACGATCCTGTCGATGACGCTGTCGCTGGCGGCGGTGTTCATCCCGCTCGTGTTTCTGCCGGGCTTGCTGGGGCGCATCTTCCGCGAGTTTTCCATCACGATCATCGTGGCGATCTTCGCCTCGGGCCTGATCTCGCTGACGCTGACGCCGCTGATGTGCGCGCGGGTGCTTTCGGAGCGCGGCGAGGGATCGAAGCAAACCTGGGTCGAGCGCAACGTGGGCCGGTTTCTCGCGTGGGTGGTGGGCATCTACGGGAAGACGCTGGACTGGTTTCTGAATGCCAGTTGGCTGGCGGCCATCGTGTACGCGGCCTGCATTCTCGGGGTTTACGTCTTCTACAAGGCGTTGCCGTTCACCTTGCTGCCGGCGGGGGACAGCGGGTTCGTCCAGGGCATCTTTCTGGCGCAGGAGGGCAGTTCGCCCGACCAGATGAGAGTTTATCAGGGGAAGGTCAACGAGACGTTGAAGAAAAACCCGGCCGTGGCCGAGTTTTTCACGCTGGCGGGGTTGGCGGGGCGGGCGGCGAGTTCGCAGGGGTTGATTTTCGTGTTTCTCAAGCCCGTGAAGGAGAGGCCGCCCATCGAGGCGGTGATCGGGCAACTGACCGGGGACCTGGCGAAGATCCCGGGCATCCTGCCGATCCTGCGGCCCAACCCGGTGCTGCAAATCAACATCGGCGCGACCAACCAGAACCAGGGGCGGTACGTTTACACGCTCAGCGGGATCAATCCCCAGGAGGTGTACGCCGCCGCCGGAAAGCTGGTGGCAAAGATGCGGCAGTACCCGGGGTTTGCGACGGTCCAACCGGATTTTTTCAACAACACGCCGAACCTGGACATCAACATCGACCGGGCGCGAGCCAGTTTGTACGGCGTGGGCGTGGCAAAGATCGAGAGCTTGCTGCGGAGCGCGTATTCGGAGAATTACGTTTATCTGATCAAACAGCCGGACGACCAGTATCAGGTGATCCTGGAGACGAACGACGCCGCGCGGGAACACCCGGAGGATCTGGCCCAACTCTACGTGAAGGCCGACAACAACCAGACGCTGATCCCGCTGAAGGCATTGACGAACACGAAGCAGACGGTGGGTTTGCAAGCGGTAAACCACCTCAACCAGTTCACGAGCGTGAGCATCGGCTACAACCTCAAGCCCGGGGTGGCGGACAGCGACGCGAGCCGGTTCATCGAGGGAGCCGCCAAGGACGTGCTGGCCGAGACGCCCGCCGTGCAGGCGACGTTCCAGGGCGAGGCGCTGGTGTTGCAGCAACTGACGCAGTCGTTGATCCCGCTCGTCATCGCGGCGGTGTTCGTGATGTACATCATCCTGGGCATTCTTTACGAGAGTTACGTCCACCCGATCACGGTGCTCTCGACCTTGCCGCCCGCCATCGTCGGCGGACTGGGGACGCTGTGGATTTTCCATTCCAACCTGTCGCTCTACAGCATCATCGGGTTGTTCCTGTTGATGGGCATCGTGAAGAAGAACGGCATCATGATCGTCGATTTCGCCTTGCAGCGGCTGGACGAAGGGCTGGACCGGCGGACGGCCATCCACGAGGCGAGCGTCGAGCGGTTCCGGCCCATCATGATGACGACCCTGGCCGCGCTGATGGGGGCGGTGCCACTCGCGTTGGGCTACGGGGCGGACGGGTCGTCGCGCCGACCGCTGGGGCTGGTGATCGTGGGGGGATTGGTGGTGTCGCAATTGATCACGCTCTACGTGACCCCGGTGATCTACCTGTGGCTGGAGTGGTTCCAGGAGAGCGTGTTGGACCGGGTGCCGTTTCTGCGCAGCGGCCATACGCATCACGAGGAGAAAGGCGGAAACGGGAAGGCGGAAGGCGGAAGTGCGGGGAAGCCGGCACCGGCGGTCGCGGCAGTGGCGGCCCGGTCGTAACTCGCAGGGCAAGCCTCGTTCCCCAAGGAGCGCGTGGTTGATTTGATTGGACCGCGACGGTGGAAGTTCCTTCGGCTCGTCTATTCGCTCAGGCTGACCAAAAAAGGGTCGGACGGCTTCGACACAACCGCTGCGACGCCGCGTCAGATGCGCAAACCGCTCAGCCGCTGGCCGCCGGGCCAGCCGGGGATCGGGTCGCCGTGGTCCACCTTCCAATCACCGTCCTCGAAGACGAGAATGTACGTCCAGCCGACCGCTTCGCCGCTCTGGGAGATGAAATACACGTCCACCAAGGTTTTCTTCCCGTCGCCACGCGGGCGATGAATCGCCCCGAACTCGACGTGATCCGCACCGGCGACCGGCTGGTAGTCACGCCGAAGCTTTTTTTCGAACTGGACGAGACTGAAATGCTCTTGCACCTCATTCGCCGCCGTGTGGTAGGCGCGGGGAAAATCAGCGGAACGGCAGGCGGCCAGATGCCGCTGGACCACCTGGTAAAGCTCGGTCGGCGTGGCCTGCTCGGGGCGGGGGCGCACCGTGTAATCCAGCAACAGGAGCGTGCCCGCGAGGGAGAACACGCACGCGATCCAGGTTGCGCGATGCAGGAACTTCATGCGGCTTGGGGTTGGGGCTCCCATTCGCCGAGGCGGCGCAGGAGATCGAAGCTGTAGATGCCGGTGGAATGACCATCCTCCCACGTCGGCTGGAGCGCATAGCCCCCCACGAAGGCGTAGCTGCGCAGATGAAACGACCGGGCGGGATCGTAGGACACGTGCGGGCGGTCCACGCGGCCATCAATGTCCGGTTCGCCCTGGCAACCCGCGCAGGGGCAGGCGCGGCGCATCGCTTCGAGCGGCAGGTAGCTTTCCTTGCCGTCGTTCCAGCAAATGGCGAGTTCGCCGCCAATCGGTTGGATATTCTCGGGAACGAGTTTCATGGCCGCAGGGGCAGATTGAAGCAGAAGCCCGGGAGACGTGTCAAGCTGTGAAAAGTTCGCACCGCCGGGTGTTAATAACCTGGCAATAAGTATCGGTCAACGCAGTTCGGCGGCCGACTGCACCAAATGGTAAAGGGTAGTCTGGCCAACGATGGCCAAGCTTGCCGCGTCGATTTTATCGAGGGTATCGCCCGGAGTGTGCCAGGGGGGGAAATTGAAGTCGATCAGGTCGACGGTCGGCAGGCCAGCGCTGTTGAGGTCCAGATGGTCATCGACCATGTTGCCGCGCAGATAGCCGAAATGGCTGCGCGTGCCGAGCGCATCGCTGGCGGCAAAAATACCGCGGACGGCTTTCGTGGGAGAATCCTGGGGAAATTTAATGACGACATCCCGGTTGCCGATCATATCCCAGAGCACGCCGAACTTGAACTGAGGCAGGCGTTTACTGGCGACCAGCGCATGGGCGTAATGCCGGCTGCCCCACAGACCGTCGTAGGGTGGGAGATCGACGTGAAACTCGCGGATGGCTTCCTCGCCGTCGAAAAAGACGAGTTCGAAACGCCGGGCGAAATCTTTTTGCGGGGCGAGGACGCGGGCGAGTTCGAGGAGCGCGCCCGTGCCGGAGCCGCCGTCGTCCGCCCCGACGAAGCGCTGGTCAGCGAACCATTTCGTGTCGTAATGGGTACAGACGATGGCGCGGGAATCGTTCGGGTCGGCGTCGGCGGGTCGGGCGATGAGGTTGATGAATTCGATGGGGCCGTGCGGCGTTGGATCGGTGAATTTCTGGCGCTCGACCGTCCAGCCGAACGTGCGAAGTTGCGTCTCGATGTACTGGCGGGTTTGCTCCAGTTCGGGGGAGCCGCTCGGATGCGGGCCGAAGGCGACGAGCTTGGCGACGTGGTCGAAAGCGTTCTGGCCGGAGAATTGTTTGGCGAACACGTCGGGGGCGGGCAGCGGAGCTTGCGAATGGCAACCGGCGAACGGCAGAAGGATCGCCAGAATCAAGGTGGAAAGCAGGCGAACCGGGAAGCGACGTGGCATCGCGTGAAGTTTGACTCGCTTCCGCCCCGGCTGCAAGGCGCGGAGAATGCGGTAATTTCCCGCATGGAAGCGCCCTCCCTGCGGACCGAGCGGCTGGTGCTGCGCCCGTGGAGAAGGAGCGACCTGGCACCTTTCGCGGCGATGAACGCCGACCCGCGCGTGATGGAGTTTTATCCGCAAACCCTGACGTGGCAGGAAAGCGACGCCATGGCGGGACGGATCCAGGCGCACCTGGATGAGGTTGGCTTCGGCTTGTGGGCGGTCGAAGCACCGGGTACGGCGGACTTCGTGGGGTTCGTCGGGCTTTCGGTGCCGCGGTGGGAGGCCGCGTTTACGCCGTGCGTGGAGGTGGGGTGGCGTTTGGGCGCGGAACACTGGGGCCGGGGTTACGCAATCGAAGCGGCCCGCGCGGCGGTGACCCACGGGTTTGAAGGGGTGGGATTGAAGGAGATCGTGTCTTTCACCGTGCCGATGAACTTGCGTTCGCGCTCGGTCATGGAGCGGTTGGGAATGACCCGGCGCGCGGAGGACGATTTCGATCATCCGTTGCTTTCGGAGGGACACCCGCTGCGAAGGCACGTGCTATATCGGTTGCCTGCGCCGTGAGGGGCGTCGAAGGGATGCGGAACAGGGAAGGCCTCGGAGAGGCCTCCCTACCTTCGTCAACGACCAGCGGCCGGCGGCATGGAGGGCGACGGCGTGGGGCGGGGCGGTTCGTCTGGTTTTGCAACCGGCTTTTTCCCGGCGGAGGCGGCCAGGAGGGTCGCCATCAGTTCGCCGCTGGCACCGGAAGGCAGGAGGGTAAGGGCGGCGCGGGAATCGAGGGCGCGTTGGGTTTCCAAGACCTCGAAGAGGGCGGAGGAGACCTCGGGCTCACGGGAGATTTCGTCCAGCGCCTGACCCACGATGTGAGGGCGCATCGTGGCCGCTTTGGCGAACTCGATGGCGGCCTCGCGCTCGGCGCTGCTGGTGATGATGCTCACTTGGTTGACACCGTCCTGACGGATAGCACTGGTGACCTGCCGCAGACGGTTGACCACCTTTTCCTCGATCTGGCGGATCATCCCGACATCGCGGAAATGGACCTTGCGCACGTAGGTCGAGCCGAGGCGGTAGCCCCAGACGGCGGATTTTGGCGAGACCTCGGCGCGGACGGTATTGCTCATCACGTGGCGGTTTTCCAGCATCCCGGCGAGCGGCATGTTGGAGAGGCAGCGCACCGTGGCGTTGGAGATGTTGGCGCGCAGGGAACCCCGTGGGTCCATGTTGTTGAACAGGTACGCTACCGGGTCACTGATGAACATCTCGTACCAGATGCCGATGCCCATCGGGGCGCCTTCCTCGCTGTTGACCGGCTGACTGCGGAGGTATTCCTGATCCAGGCGCATGTCCAAAACGTGACACTTGCCGAAGAAGTGGACGATGAACGCGGCGGGCCCGAGGGAAATCGGCAGGAAGTAGAACCCGGGTTCATCCAAAATCCTGATGACTTTGCCAAAGAGGACGTACACGCGGCAGGTGCGCTCCTCGACGATGGCGTACAGGCCCAAGGCGCGGACGATGCCGAGGAAAACCGGCTCCACGAAAAACATCCCGAGGAAGGTGAAGAACGCGAATTTGATGAAATCCATAACTCTTGAGGGTTCTTTCTAGCGTTTGGATTCCAGGAAGATTTGCTGGGCTTTGGTGAACAGTCCCAAACGGACGTTGCGCAGGTAGGCATTGAGGCCGTCGGGACCGCTGCGGCGGAGTTCGCCCAGTTGGGCGGCCAGGGCCTTCAACGGCTCGACCTCCGCCTGCGCCCGGAGGGTTTCGATTTCTACGGCGCGCTTGCTCTGGACGATTTTCTGGTCCGCTCCGGCCTGGGCCAGGCTGATGCTGCTGGACACTTCGTTGTGCGCGGTGTTGATGGCCGCAAGGGCGGATTCGACCTCCTGGGGCGGGTCGATGCCGGTAATGAGCGAGGCATCGAGGACCACGCCGTAGCGGGCGGCGGAGGACGCACACTCGCGGTCCATGAACTCGTTCAGGTCGCGCAGGTTCTTGCGCAGATCGTTGATGGAGACGCCGATGACCTCCCGCGCGGGCATGTCCGGCATGGTGACCGGCGAGTTACCGCCATCGTCCGCCACCACGGCAGCAACGCTGATGGGCTTGGCCTCGAAGTTGGCGATGCGTTCGCGCAGGATGCTGACGAAGTAGGCCATGACGTGAACGACCGGCTTCTTCACCGCGAAAAGGTAGGCGTACAGGTTGCTCTCGGCGACCCGGTAGCGAATCTGGCCGGTGAGACCGGTGTTGAGCTGGTCTTTCGTGACGGCTTCCAGTTCGGTATTGCGCCGGTTGGCCTGGGGGTCTTCCAGGTCCATCGCCATGTTGAGGGTCTGGACGGAGACCGAGACCTTGTGGATTTTCTGCCACGGCATCTTGAGGTACGGGCCGCCGGGGCCGATGACGCGGACCTGTGGATAGAGGTAGCGGTCGCGCTCGTCGGGACGCAAGGATTCGGCGATGGGGTCGTCCAACGTGGTGCGGCCCTCGCCGAGGCGTTGGGCGCGCCCGAAGCTGGATTTTACGGCGCGCTCGTTCTGGTTGACGGTGTAGAAACCGCTCAGGACGTAGCGGACAACGAACCAGGCGGCAAAGCCGAAGAGGAGACCGGCGAAGGCGGACATGGGCTGAGAATCCGCTATTTACGGGTTGATATGCAAGACATCGTTCCGGGCGGGCAAGGTCTTTCCGTTTGCGGAGGAACCCGGGGAGCGCCCGCGCCTCGCGGGCTCACTTTGGCACCTCGCCAAAGAGCGAGGGCCGCCCACCGGAGCGAACGGCGGGG
>CAHJWO010000163.1 GCA_903642295.1 PVC group bacterium
AGCCGATGGGAGTGATGTTCAGGTCCGAGTTGCCGAGAAGTCGCGTGTTCATGAAATGAGGGACAGATGCACACCCTAAATCGTCGTCTCCTGCCGTCGCCGCCGTGTGGAATGCGGTGGCGATTAACCAAACGCAGTAGGACAACTCCCAACCTTTGCGTGGACGATCTTCGTCGGAGGGCATTGCGCCACAAACGGTTCGCTCGCTCTGAGCGAATCAGGCGCTCATCCCATGACTGCGCCGATTTTTGCCGACCCCTCCAAGCCGCTGCGAATTTTCGTGGTCGAGAACCATCGCGACACCCTGGAGTACCTCCAGATGTACCTGGAGATGTTTGGTCACACGGTCCAGACGGCCGACTCCATGACCAAGGCACTGGCAACGTTGCCAAGAGTGGATTGCGACGTGCTGATCTCCGACATCGGCCTGTCGGACGGCGACGGCTGGATGCTCCTGCACCACCTGCAATTGCCCCGGCCCATTTACGCCATCGCCATGAGCGGCTTTGGCATGGGTGCCGATCAACTCAAAAGCCAGGAAGCAGGCTACCGTCGTCACCTGCTTAAACCGATCGATCCCAAGGAACTCGACGCCGCGCTCGCAGAAGCGGCGCGAGAGCTGATGGCCGCGCGGTAACGCGGGTAGGGGGGAATCCTTGCGGACTGTCTTTTGACTCTTTTCCTATGCGGCATGCCGAACCGTCCAACCCGCAGGATCACTTGAAAGTGTTGTGCATCGAAGCGGATGCTTTGGAGGCCGAAGCTTTGCTGCGCCAATTGGCGCAAGGGCTGCCCACCGGCTGCGTTTGTGTTTCTGCTGCTTCACTGCGCGAGGCTCTGGTCCATTTTACAGCCGGGGGCGACATCGACGCCGTGCTGCTCAACCCGGAACTGCCCGATAGCCAGGGCTTCGCCACGCTGGAAAGCCTCCGTGAGCCGGCGCGCCATGTCGCAGTGATCGTCCTGACGGACCGGGACGACGAATCGATGGCACAGAAGGCGATAGAGTGTGGCGCGCAGGAATATTTGCTCAAAGGCGAAGTGGGAGGACGGGCGCTCGGGCGCATGGTTCGCCACGCCGTCGGGCGAAAGCGCGCTGAACTCGCCCTGCGGCGCTCCGGCCAGCAGGACCGGGAGATGGCCGCCGCCATCGAGCACGTCACCACGGGCGTGATCATCGTCGACCCACAATTGCCCGGTTGGCCGATCATCTTTTCCAACCCGGCGTTTGGTGCGATCACCGGGTACGCCCACGAGGAGATCGTCGGCCGCAACTGCCGCTTCCTGCAAGGGCCGCAGACCGACCGGTCCGTGGTGGCCCAAATCCGTGCCGTGCTGCTCCAAGGGCAATCCTTTCGTGGCGAGTTGCTCAATTACCGCAAGGACGGGACCCCCTTCTGGAACGAACTGACCATCAGCCCGGTCTTCGACGAGGCCGGCCAGCTCACGCGCTACGTGGGGATCACCAACGACATCACCGCCCACAAAGCCGCCGAGCAGGCGCGCTTCGAGAGCGAGGCCCGTTTCCACACGCTCACCGATGTCGTGCCGCAGGTCATCTGGACCAATGAAGCGGGCGGCAAGGCCAACTACTTCAACCGGCGCTGGTTCGAATACAGCGGCCTGGATTTCGCGGGTTCGGTCGGCCTCGGCTGGCAGGCCATCGTGCACTCGGAGGATGCGCCCGCTTCCAAGGAGCGTTGGTACCACGCGCTCGCGGCCGGTGAAATCTTCGACACGGAATACCGTTTGCGGCGCGCCGATGGCATGTACCGCTGGCACCTGGGGCGCAACGTGCCTCTCAAGGACAACGCGGGCCACGTGCTCGGCTGGTTTGGCACGGCCACTGATATCCATGATCTCAAGGAGACCGAGGCGGCGTTTGCGGCCACGCAGGAATGCCTGCGCCTGATCGTGGAAAGCGCGGACGAGCATGCCATCGTTTCGTTGGACCGGGAGCGCCGGGTCACGAGCTGGAGCCCGGGAGCGGCGGTCCTGACCGGCTACCCCGCAGAGGAAATGATCGGCCAGCCCATGGACCTGACTTTTTTGCCGGAAGACCGCGCGGCGGGGCTGCCAGAGCATGAAGCCAGCGAGGCGCTCGCCGTGGGCCGCGCGCACTGCGACCGCTGGCGGCTGCGCAAGGACGGTAGCCTCTTCTGGGCCACCTGCGCGTTGTTGCCGATGCGCGCGCGGCCCGGGGGCGAGGTCATCGGCTTCGTCAACATTCTCAGCGACCAGACGAAGATCCAGCAGGCGCGGGCTCAACTCGAACAAAGCCACGCGGAACTCCAAACCGCCCTGCAGGAAACCGAACGCGCTCGCGCCGCCGCCGAGGCCGCCAACCGGGCCAAGGATCATTTCCTGGCCGTGCTTTCCCACGAACTGCGCACGCCGCTGACCCCCGTGCTCATGGCGACCAACATGCTCCAGCAGCGCCACGACCTGCCGCCGCCGGTGGAGAAGGCCCTGGCGATGATCCACCGCAACGTGGAACTCGAGGTGCATTTCATCGATGAGATGCTCGACCTTACACGCCTTTCGCAAGGCAAGATGGAATTGCTCTGCGCGCCGATGGACCTGCACGAGGCGATCCGCCGCGCCGTGGAGGTGAGCGAGTCCGACATGCAGGAAAAAGGGCAGCGGCTGGAAGTCAGCCTCGAAGCTCCTCGCCACATGCTCCAGGGAGACTCCGCCCGGCTCCAGCAGGTGTTCTGGAACCTGCTCAAAAACGCGGCCAAGTTCACGCCCGCAGGCGGAGAAATCCATCTACGCACCCGGTCCGCAGGCACGGAGGGGATCGAGGTGGAAGTCACAGATACCGGCATCGGCATGGCAGCCGACACGTTGGGCAAGGTGTTCCAGCCTTTCGAACAGGCCGATCCGTCCATCGCGCAGCAGTTTGGCGGGTTGGGACTCGGGCTGGCCATCGCCAAAGCGAGCGTGAGCGCGCACGGCGGCACGATCCGCGCCGCGAGTGCCGGTCAGGGGCAAGGTGCGACGTTCACCGTGAGCTTACCCGCGGAACGTTTTCAGTGAGGCATCGAATCAACAAATTGCCCCCTGCTCTGTCCCTACCGCCATTTGCTAGCCCCCCGCAGCCATTTCATTCGTTCGCTGTTTATCACCAAGGTGGTGCAGTGACTTCGCTACATGAAAAAGTTTACCACCACCTTCCTCACGGCCATTCTTTTCTTGGCTCCAGGCTTGTCTGTATTGGCGATGGAGAAAGGCACCTCGCAACCTCCAAGCACCCCTGACCTCAAGCCGGACCAGTACATCTGGAACCCCGAGGCGTCCCCCACTGGCCCCGTGGGCATCATCGTGGACCTGACCAACCAGACCATCTACGTCTACCGGGGCGGCAAGCAGATCGGGCGCAGCACGGTCAGCACTGGCATCAAAAGCCACCCGACCGCGCCCGGCAGCTACACGATCCTGACCAAGAACGTCGAGTATCACTCCGAGAAGTACCACGAAGCCTCAATGCCCTTCATGGAGCGAATCACCTGCATCACGAAAGAGGGTGACACCGTGCTCATCAGCGACCTCAAGGAAGCGCCGGGCGACACCGTCGACCCGGGCCTCGTGCCCCAGCAAGTCCCGGCACTTGCGCCCGATTCGAAAAGCAAAGTCGATGCCCCCCGGGGCGGCCCCGCGCCGACCAACGTCTCCCCCGACGCCACTCCAATTCCGGTGCCAGCACCTGCTCCGAATACCTCTGTGGACGGGTCGCCTACCGGAGGCAAATAATGCGGACTGGAACTTGTCCTATAAACCTTTCTCCAAAAGCTCCGCTTCACCAGCAATCGTCCGTGGTCCTGCCAGAAAGACCGGTTCAGTACCCATTGATTGTTATTCCTAAAGTTTATCTGCTCGCGCCGTCAGTCGGCGGATCATACACTCGCGGAAATGTCGTTTCTGAGTGAACCCGCCAACTCACCCGATGCGGCGGTTGACGCCGCCAATCGCCAGGGACCGGCGTCGCAGACCGCAGAGAAGGAGAAACTTCCCCCCATCGCGCCGGATTTCGTGGAGGAGACGCTGGGTGAAGACCTCGACAACGCGGTCCCCACACGCGGCTACCGGTTGACGCCCATCGTGGGCTTAGGCGGGTCGGCGGGAGGCATCCAGGCACTCAGCGAGTTCTTCCAGGGAGTGCCCGCCGATTCGGGCTTCGTTTTCGTGGTGGTCCTGCACCTTTCACCCGAGCGGGAAAGCTCCCTGGCGGAATTGCTCCAACGGGTAACCCCGATGCCGGTGGTGCCAGCGGAAGACGGGGTCAAGGTGGAGGCGAACCATGTCTACGTCATTCCTCCGGGCAAGCATCTCGTGTCGGCGGACGGGCATTTGCGTCTGACCCCCTTGCAGCCGGCGCGCGCCAGGGGGGTGGCGGTGGACATCTTTTTCCGGACCCTGGCAGATACGCACGGCCCGCACGCGGTGGCCATCGTGCTCTCGGGCGCGGACGGCGACGGGGCCAGCGGCCTCAAGCGCGTCAAGGAGCGCGGCGGCCTGACCATTGCGCAGCACCCGGACGAGGCCGAGCACGACTCCATGCCGCGCACGGCCATCGAGACCGGCATGGTCGACTGGGTGCTCAAGGTCGGGGAGATGCCCGCGCGGCTGCTCGAATACACGCAGCGGGAGGGCCGCCTGAAATTGCCGCCCGAGGATGGTCCTCAGCCAGCGGAGCCGGTCCCGCAGAGCCGCAATGACGGGGAAACGGAACTGCGTGAGGTGCTGCTCTACCTACGCACCCGGACCGGCCACGACTTCACCTACTACAAGCGCGCGACGATCCTGCGACGCGTTTCGCGCCGGATGCAGGTCACCGGAACGGAGGACCTGCCCGCCTACCTCGGCTTCCTGCGCACGCATCCGGACGAGGACGGCGCGCTCTTGCAGGATTTGCTCATCTCGGTGACGAACTTTTTCCGTGACCGGGAAGCTTTTGCGGCACTCGAAGCACAGATTCCCGAACTCTTCCGTGGCAAGGGACCCAATGACACGGTGCGCGTCTGGTGCGCCGCGTGCGCTACGGGCGAGGAAGCCTATTCGATTGCGATGCTGCTCTGCGAGCACGCAGCCCAAGTAGAAGCCCCTCCGACCCTGCACGTCTTTGCTACGGATCTCGACGAGGCGGTGGTCAAGCGGGCGCGCGAGGGCATTTACCTACCCTCCATGGTTGCGGACGTGAGCGAGGAGCGGACGCAACGCTTTTTCACAAAGGAGGATCGCGGCTACCAAGTCCGGCGCGAACTGCGCGAGGTGGTGCTCTTTGCCGTGCACGACCTGCTCAAGGATTCGCCCTTTTCCAAGCTTGACCTCGTCACCTGCCGCAACCTGTTCATCTACCTGAACCCGGAGGCCCAGAAGCGGGCGCTCGACATCTTCCACTTCGCGCTGCGGCCGGAGGGGCGGCTCTTCCTCGGCACATCGGAGACGGTGGATGGCGCGGGCGAACTCTTCGAGACGCTGGACAAGAAGCACCGCCTCTACAAACGTCGGCCCGCCGTGCGGACAGGGTTGCCGGTGCCGATCGGCCCAGGCACGATCTCGCGTTCGCTCCAAGAACGCGAGAGCATGGCGGCGCAGTCGGCGGCACTCTCCGCCACCCCGCCAGCCAGCCCGGCGTCACCGCAGCCGGAAACTTCGGCGGGCAGGGCAGCGTCGGCGGGCGAGTTGCACTGGCGCTTGTTCGAGCAGTGCGGGCCGGATTCCATGCTCATCGACGGACAGCAGGACATCGTGCACCTTTCGGCGGCGGCGAGCCGTTACCTGCAATTCGACCCGGGCGAGCTGACGAAGAATCTGCTTCGCGCCGTGCATCCCATGCTGCGCATCGAACTGCGCACGGCGCTTTACCGCGCCGCGCAAACGCACCAGCCGACAGAGGCGCTGGACGTACCGATTGATCTGGATGGCCAACGGCAGGCCGTGGACATCCGGGTCTCCTGCGCTCCGGAGATCTCCCCAGATCATCTCCTGATCGTTTTCTTACGCCGGGCGGCATCCCCGGCGGCGAACCCGTCGCCGTCGGAGGAGGACACCAGCTCACGGCAGCTCGAACGCGAACTCACGGGGCTGAAGGTGCATCTGCGCGATCTCGTGGAGCAGCACGAAGCGACCAGCGAAGAGCACAAAGCGGGCAACGAGGAGCTTCAAGCCACCAACGAGGAACTGCGCTCGGCGTCCGAGGAATTGGAGACGAGCCGGGAGGAACTCCAGTCGATCAACGAGGAACTGACCACGGTCAACCAGGAGTTAAAGGGCAAGCTAGATGAACTCGGCCAAGCGAACGGCGACCTGCGCAACCTGATCAACGCCACCGCCATCGCCACAATCTTTCTCGACCGGGAGCTGCGCATCACCCGTTACACGCCAACGGCGACCGCGCTCTTTAACCTGATCCCGAGCGACGTGGGCCGCCATCTCTCCGACCTGCGGCATCGCCTCGAATATCCCGAGCTGGAACACGACGCCGAGCGCGTGCTCGCGCATCTCGTGCCCGTCGAGCGCGAAGTGGGCAAAGTGGGCGACGGCTGGTTCCTGGCCCGGCTGTTGCCCTATCGCACCGTGGACGACCGGATCGCGGGCATCGTGCTCGCGTTTGTCGATGTGACGGAGCGAAAGAAAATCCAGCAGGCGCTCCAGGAAAGCGAGGAACAACTCCAGCTCGTGATGGATAGTGCCTCGGACTTCGCCATCTTCACGATGAACGATGAGGGCGTCGTCATGAGTTGGAACCACGGCGCGGAAGTCCTCTTTGGTTACAGCGCCGCCGAGATGATCGGTCAGAGCGGCATGATGCTCTGCGCACCGGAAGACCGCGAGTGGGGACGGCTGCGGCAGGAAACAGCGACGGCGTATCGTGATGGCCGGGCAGTCGACGAACGCTGGCACTGCCGGAAAGACGGCCGCTTGTTCTGGGGCAGCGGCAGCCTCGTGCCGCTCCGTCCCAAAGCAGTTCCCGGCGACGCCGTCCTCGCTGGTGTGCTCATGATCTTGAGTGACCACACGAAGGTACGGGAAGGAGCGCAAGAACTGGAGGCTCAGCGGCAGCAACTCGTGGAAGCCCTCCAAGTGAACGAGCAGGCGCGCCGAGAAATCGAAACGGCGAGCAACGCCAAGGACCATTTTCTAGCGGTGCTCAGCCACGAACTGCGCACCCCCCTCACACCGATCATCATGGCGTTGGGCATGCTGGAGGACCGTGCCGACCTGCCGGTAGCGGTCACACGCGCACTCGAAATGATCCAGCGCAACGTGAAGCTCGAAGCGCATTTCATCGACGACCTGCTCGACATGACCCGCATTTCACACGGCAAGATGGAGATTGCCCGGGAACCGATGGATTTGCACGAGGCCGCCCTGCGCGCCGTGGAAGTCACCCAGCCCGACCTCGAAGCCAAAGGACAACGGCTCGAACTAGGTCTCTACGCGACCGAACACCGGGTCAGCGGCGACTTTGCACGGCTCCAGCAGGCACTATGGAATCTGCTCAAAAACGCCAGCAAATTTACCCCGCAGGGTGGGGTCATCAGCCTGCGTTCGCGCCACGAGCCACCGGACCGCGTTGTCATCGAAGTCACCGACACCGGCATCGGCATGAAAGCCGAAGTGTTGGCGCGTATTTTCCACCCTTTCGAGCAGGCTGACCCGGGGATCACGCGCCAGTTCGGGGGACTCGGTTTGGGCCTGGCTATCGCCAAGGCAACGGTTGATGCACACGAAGGCGAACTCCACGCCAGCAGCCCTGGCAGCGGTCTGGGGGCCACGTTCACGGCAATCCTGCCGTTGGCTGCTTACGCGGAGCAACCGGTGGAATCGGCGAATTGACCGGGGCGTTTGTCCCTCCTTGGTAAATTACGGGTAAGCGTCGGCTGCAAAGATAGGATCGGCCCGGCAACTCGTGACGAATAGGGGCTAGCCAAAAGGGCTGCTGCGCCTATTGGCGGCAACCGTGGGGGTCCGCCGCGTGGAGTGTGAACGGGCGTAACCTCTGTATGCCGACTCGTCCGTACCTTTCATGATTCCAGAAGTCCCCACCCCGAGCAGAGACATCATCGTCATCGGGGCATCGGCCGGAGGGATCGAAGCGATGCAGGTGCTTGCGGCGGCGCTGCCGGCCGACCTGCCCGCCTCGATTTTTGTCGTCCTGCACACGGCGGCTTACAGCGAGAATATCCTCCCGCATCTCTTGGAGCGCGCTGGTCCCTTGCCGGCGTCCAACGCGCGCGATTGGGAGGAAATCAAACCGGGCCACATCTACGTAGCCCCGGCGGATTACCATCTGGTCCTCGAACCTTCCGGCTATACCCGGATCACCCGGGGGCCAAAGGAAAACCGATTCCGCCCCGCCGTGGACCCACTGTTTCGCTCGGCGGCGGCTGCCTTTGGCCCGCGCGTGATCGGAATCGTGCTCACCGGCTGGCTCGACGACGGCACCGCGGGTTTGTGGGCGATCAAGGAGCGCGGGGGCACCGCCATCGTGCAGCGCCCGGAGGATGCACTCGCTTCTTCCATGCCGATGAATGCGCTCAAGCACGTGGAGGTGAACCATTGCGTCGCCCTGAAAGAAATCGCTCCCCTGCTTGTTCGACTGACGAGCGCCGTGAGCAATGAAAAAGCAGCCACCCCGGTACCGGAAGCCATGGAACTCGAAGTCAAGATCGCCAAGGAAGACAAAGCCCTACAGCGCGGCATTACAGAATGGGGTGATCCCTCGCTGTACGCGTGCCCCGAATGCCACGGAGTGCTTTTGCAGCTTCAGGAAGGCAGCAACCTGCGCTTCCGCTGCCACACCGGTCACGCCTACTCGCTGGAAACATTGTTGAGCGAGTTTCACGAGCAGACGGAAGCAACGCTCTGGGGTGCTCTCCGCTCCCTGGAGGAGAGTATTCTGCTCATGCGCGGCATGGCCTCGCACCTGACCAAGCATCAACAAGACAGTGCGGCGGCTCTGCTGGTCAAAAAAGCGGCGGATGCCCAGGCACGTGCGGACCGCGTCCGACAGATCGTGCTGGATCGCGAGCAATCGAACAACGAAAGCTCAGTCCCAGGGTCGCCGGCTTCCAACTGAAGAAACGACTGGATGGCAGCGAATGCACTCAGCAGAAAAGCCCTGTGGTAATCAGGATTCGGGCGTACAAAACGGTTCCGTACGCGAATCAGGTTCAGTTAAATCGATGAATGCACAATCACTTGGCGGCTCACCACCGCCTCTACGAATTTTTGTGGTCGAGAACCACCGTGATTCCCGCGAGTATTTGCAGATGTATCTGGAAGGCCGAGGACACACCGTCGAGTGCGCCGAAACGGTGGCCGGAGCGCTCGCTGCCCTTCCCAAGGCGCAATTTGACGTGCTGATCTCCGACATCGGCTTGCCAGATGGCGACGGCTGGCAACTCTTGGAGCGTTTGCGTTTGCCCAATTCGATTTATGCCATCGCCATGAGCGGCTTTGGCATGAGCGCGGATCATGTGCGCAGCAGGGATGCCGGTTATCGCCATCACCTACTCAAGCCCTTTTCAATGAAGGATTTGGCTGCTTTATTGGACGAAGCGGCGAGCGAGCGACAAATGGTCTCGTAACGGCGTCCAGGCCCAAGCGAACCCGGCACGGAAATGTTGCTTTCCCCTTTTCTCTATCGAGCCACATCCATCAAACTTTGATGCGGTTGTGGAACCGGTTGCCGCAAAGCGTGCGCGACGAAAGCGGCAACCCGACGCACCGGAAGACGCGATCCAGAACGAGCGGGAACGCATCGCCCGGATTCTGCACGACACCATCTGCCAAGAGATCACGGCGGTTTATTTCTTGGCCTGCGGCTTGGCACTCCGGTGTGAGGAAACAGCCCCGGAAACATCGGTGCAGATTCTGGAACTTGCCGACAAGATGCAAAGCGCAGGCATCGATCTAGGAAAGTTTACGTCCTCTCTGTGCGAAGATTGCACCCCTCGTAACGGTTGATCCGCCGTGCACAAGGGTTTGGCGCTCTACGCGGCTGGTCGGACATCCAGCTCGATATCTCCTAG
>CAHJWO010000164.1 GCA_903642295.1 PVC group bacterium
TTATCCAGGCGCTTTCCGCGATGGCCTAATAAATTTCCACCGGGGAACGCTTGCCGTCCTCGGGGGCGCGGTGACGGGCACCTTGCTCACCCATGACCTCAACCCGCAGGTCCCAGACCTCGGCGTCCAGCGCGCGGAATGCTTCCTCGCTGAAGGCGGCGGGTGGGGAGAGCTTTTGCCGCGTGGAGGCGACGGCGGCCAGGGCGCGGTCGAGGTGCTCGACGGGCGCTTTCTCCAAATAATGGCGGGCGGTTTCGAGTTGATCGACCCGGTGGCAGATCATCGCCATGTCCGCGCCAGCACCGACCGCGAGGTGGAGCATTTCCTCCAGGCCGTAACCGTTGAGGACCGCGCCCATGTCGAGATCGTCGGTGATGACGAGGCCGTCGAAGCCGATTTCGCGGCGCAGAAGATTCGTGATGACGTTGCGCGAAAGCGAGGCGGGCAAGATCGTGTCCGGGTCCAGGCAGGGATAGTGCGCGTGGCAGACCATGACGCTGTCGAGTTCACTGACCAGGGCGCGGTAGGGAGCGAGTTCCCCGGCTTCGAGTTCCGCGCGAGTGCGGGCAATGGTGGGCAACTCGTGGTGGGCATCGGCACGGGCGTACGTGTAGCCGGGAAAATGCTTGCCGCAGGAGCGGATACCGCCCGCGCGCAGGGCGGCGTTGAAGGCCCCGGCAAGGCGGAGCGTCTGCGGCACGTCCACGCCGTAGCAGCGTCCGCGCAGGGAGTTGTCCACGCTTTCGTCACCATCGATGCAAAGATCGAGCACGGGGCAAAGGTCGAGGTTGAAGCCAAACCCACGCAAGAGGCGCGCGGTCAGGTCGCCGTGGCGGGTGACGAGCGCGGCGTCGTCCCGTGCGCGCAGAGCGGTCGCGCCGGGCGGTTCGTTGCCGACGGCTTTGAGGCGGGAAACGCGCCCGCCTTCCTGGTCAATCGTGAGGATGGGGTCGCCCGCGTCGGAGAGGTCGCGCAGGTCGTCGAGCAGGGTGCGGAGTTCGCGGGGGTCGCGGATGTTGCGCGTGAAGAGGATGTAGCCCCCGGGTTGGACGCGGCGCAGGGTGGCGGCGGTGGCGGCGTCGAGTGTCGGGCCGGGCAGGCCGACGAGCAGGAGGTGACCGGGGTGCGAAGGGGTCATGGAGAAGGCAGAAGGTAGAAGGCAGAAGGCAGAAGTCCAGCGGAGGAATCCGCATCATTTCGGTGGCGGGAACGGGCGGAGTTCCTACATTGAGCGCCATGCTTTCCGTTCGTTGTTTCCGCCCGCCGTTTTTGCGGGCGTGGTGGCCGGTCGTCGCGTCGGTCCTGGTGTCGATGGGTGCCGCCCGGGCCCAGGTGCAACCGGGGATTGATACCCTGCGCGACTCGGGTTTCGCCGTCGTCGCGGGGAAGAAGATCGGGCTCGTCACCAACCAGACGAGCACCGACGCCAGCGGCGAACGCGACCGCGTGATCCTGCGCCGGGCAGCCCGCGTGAACCTGACGACGCTGTTCACGCCCGAACACGGGTTGGAAGGCACGGAACTGGCCGGGCAGTACGTGCCGAGCCGCAAGGACCCAGTGACGGGTCTGCCCGCGTTTTCGCTGTACGCTGCCACGCGCAAACCCACGCCCGGAATGCTGCGCGGGTTGGATGCCCTAGTGTTCGATTTGCAGGACGTGGGCTGCCGCTCCTACACGTATCTTTCCACGATGGCAAAGTGCATGGAGGCGTGCGGCGAGAACAACGTGGAATTCGTCGTGCTCGACCGGCCAAACCCGCTCGGGGGCAACCGGGTGGAGGGTCCGGGCGTGGAGCCGGAGTGGATCAGTTTCGTCGGGCAATATCCGGTGCCGTATGTCCACGGGATGACGGCGGGGGAGCTGGCGAAGATGATCAATGACAAGGGGTGGATGGCGGCGCGGTGCAAGCTGACGGTCGTCCCCATGCGCGGGTGGCGGCGCGGGATGACGTGGGCCGACACGGGGCTGCGGTGGATCAAGAGTTCGCCCAACATCCCGCGCGGGAATTCGCCCGCGTACTACGTGGCCACCAGCATTGTCGGCGATCTGACGGGGCTGGATCTGGGCATCGGTACGGACGCCCCGTTCGAGCGCGTGGCGGCGGCCTATCTCAACGCGGAGAGCTTTGCGGCCACCCTGCGGGCGTTCGACCTGCCGGGCGTGGCGGTGACCCCCTACCACGGCGCGGGCGGCAGCGGGGCGACATTGCGGATCGACCCGCACGCGGGCGCCAACCTGACGGCGCTCAACGTGTACATTGCCAGCGCGCTGTATCGCTCCGGCGGCACGCGCTTGTTTGCCCGACCCAAGGCCGACCCGGACCACATGCTCTACAAGGTTTACGGCAGCCGCGCGTTGCAGGCGCAGGTCGAGGGCGGCGTGTCGCCCGGGAGCATCGTCGGCGGATGGAGCGCCGGGGTGGAGCGGTTTCGGCGCGAGCGGCAGGGGTATTTGCTGTACTGAAAGACGGGGATCTGTGACTACCCTCCCCCCGCAGCCGCCAGCTTGGCCAGCGCATCCAGGACGCGTTGCGGGCCGACGTATTTGCCATCGGCGTAGCTATCGACCACGAGGCGCCCCTCGCCGTCGATGAGCACCAGACGCGGCAGATCGCCGTCGCCCATTTTCATGAGGTTGGGTTGCGCGGCGCGGCGGTCGAAGGCCAAAGCAGGCCAGGGCATCGCCTCCTGGCGCATCGCACTTTCCATCTCGGCAGCCGACCGATCCAGACTGACGAGCACCAAGTCAAACGCCGCGTGCTTCGGGGCGAAATCCTGGTAGAACTTGACCAACGTCGGCGTGAATTGCCGGCACGGACGCGAATGCTCCGCAGAGAAGTAAAAGGCAAAAAGTTTTTTGCTGTCCACGGCGTCGTCGCCGACGGGTTGCAGATGATCGTCGCGCAAGGCGACGAGCTGGCCGCGCATTCGCTTGGCCATTTGGCCGAGCGCGTCCTGTTTGCGGGCGTCGGCGTGGGCTTCAAACGCTTGTTTGTTGGCCTCGTACATCCGGCTGACGTAGGCGGCCTTGCCCTCGGCGGTGCGGGCGTCGATGGCCGATTGCTGCTGGCGGGCGGCCTCGGCCTCGGCGTCCGTGAGGGCGGGGTGGCTCGCCTTGAGCGCGTCGATGAAGCGTTGGTCCGCCCCGGCGGTGCGCAAGTTTCTTTGCGCCGTGTCGTCGAGTGGTTCGAGCAGGGGGCGGCCGGAGGTCTCGCGCAAGACCTCGGCGCCAGTGTAGCCGCCCCGCAGCAGGAGACAAAGTTCCTGGATGGTGACGGGCCTGGATGCGGCCCCGGCGGCGCGGGCGGCGGGGAGGGAGGCGGCTACCAGCCAGAGCAGGCACGCGCCACCGAGCAGGAAAGACGCGACCACGCGGCAGGCGCAGAAAAGACGAACGGACATGCCACTTGGAGTAGCCGGTTCCGTGCCCATCGCTTTCCTCGCTGGCAAGCGGCGCGTTCGGGTTTATCGTGCGGCCTCTCTCCGATTCGACACGATGAGCAGCGCCACCGCCCCGGAACGCATCGGCCTCTACGGCGGCAGTTTTGATCCCGTTCACCTCGGCCACCTGATCCTGGCGCGCGACGCCGTCGAGCAACTCGGCCTCTCGCGGATGATCTTCGTGCCGGCAGCGATCTCCCCGCACAAGCTGGGCCGTCTGCCGGGGGCCGCGGGCGAGGATCGGCTGGCGATGCTGGAGGCCGCCGTGGCGGGCGAGCCGCAGTTCGTGGTGGACCCGTGCGAACTCGGACGCGCCGGGCCGTCTTACACCGTGGACACCATCCACGACCTGCGGACGCGGCTGCCCGAGGGTGCCGCACTGTGCTACCTGATCGGCGAAGACAACGTCCCGGCGCTGCATACCTGGCACCGGATCGAGACCCTGTACGCGCTGGTGCAATTCGTGGTCTGCCGACGGCGCGGACCGGGGGTCGGCGCTGCCCCCGGAACTTCCGCGCGCAACCCACCGCACGGGTTCCCCGTCGTGGAACGCTGGCTGGACCTCTCCTCGACCGAAATCAGAAACCGGGTTGCGGCAGGGCGTTCCATCCGGTATCTAGTACCCGACGGTGTGCGCGAGATCATCGCCACCCGGAAACTCTATCGCCAGCCCGTTTAATCCCAGGAGGAACCCCGCCATTACCGCCGAAGACATCGCCCGCGAGTGCGCCGCCGCCGCCGCCGACAAGAAAGCCGAAGACGTGGTCGTACTCGACCTGCGCGGCATCTCCACGTTCACGGATTACTACGTGATCTGTTCGGGCAGCAGCGAGCCGCAGATCAAGGCCATCGCGGCGGAGATCCAGGAGCAGTTGCGCGAGAAGTTCCAAACGCGCCCGGCGGCGGTGGACGGTTTTCCGGTCAGCCAGTGGGTGATCCTCGACTACCTTTCGGTGCTGGTGCACATTTTCGCGGGTGACAAGCGCGCGTACTATGCGCTGGAAGATTTGTGGGGTGACGCGCCGAAACTGGAATTGGAAGATCGGGCGGTCGCGGGGTTGGAGCGAGCGGAAGCGCGGGGCTAACCTTCCTTCCGTATGGACCTGCTCGTGGAAACCGACGTGGAATGTCCCGCCTGCGGGGAATGGTTCCCGGTGACGGTCGATACATCGCAGGGCGACTACGAGACGACCGACGACTGCGCCGTATGCTGCCGCCCGATGACGGTGGAGGTGGAATGCACGCCGGGGCAGGTGCTGTCCGTCCGGACGAGCGCGGCCTGAAAACCGGAGCGATTGCCTTTCCGTCGGGAAGGCGTTTCAAGAGGGCTTTCAGCGGTGAAATAACGGTTCGCCGCTTGAACCTTTTCGATTCAATGCTTTTTTCTTGGCAAAAATCCTCCCACCTGTTTTCCTGAAAGCGGCAGCGAACCTGACGGCTCCCCTCCCCCGCCTCTCCACCCCTCCACCTATGTTTGAGCAACACGCCGCCATCGTGCGCCTCCTGCGGGACAACGACCCCGCCACCGTGGCCCTGCTCAAAACCCAACTCGTGGACGGCGGCCCGGAGACCCTCACCCACGTCCGCGACCTCGCCGCCGTGGACGACGCCACCGTCAGCGCCCACGCCCTGGAAATCCTGTCGGAGATCGAGAGCCGCCAGGCCTACGACGAGTTTACCCTGCTTTGCCACCTTTTCGCCGACGACGGCGACATCGAAGGGGCCTGCTGGCTGCTGGCCCGCATCTTTCTGCCCGGCGTGGAGACCGACCTCTACCAGCGCAAGCTCGACCAGTGGGGCCGCCAGCTCACCCGGCTCACCAGCGCGGCGGTCTCCACCCGCGAGCGCGTCGCCATCCTCACGAACTACCTTTCCAACGACCTCGGTTTTCGCGGGAACTCGGACCAGTATTACGACGTTCACAATTCGCTGCTGCCGAGTTTGATCGACTCGAAATTGGGCATCCCCATCTCGCTGGCGGTCCTTTACATCACGGTCGCGGCGCGGGCAGGCATCAAGGTCGAGGGGATCAACCTGCCGGGGCATTTCATCGTGCGCCACGGGGAGATTTTCTTCGACCCCTTCCACCGGGGCAAAATCCTGATGCAGTCGGATTGCGAGTCCATCCTGCGCAAGCAGAAGCTCACTTTCCAGGCGTCCTACCTGGAACCGGCCACCTCGCGCATGATCCTGATCCGCGTGCTGGCGAACCTGCTTTACATCTTCCAGGACAGCGGGGACGAGCCGCAGCGCGCGCGCATCGCCGGTTGGCTCAAGGCGTTGGAACGGAAGTAGGCTGCGGGGTGCCGGGCGGGACGGGGCGCGTTTCGCCCATCCGTTGCTGGAAGGATTCGTGGCCCTCCGAAACGAGGATCACGACCCGCATTGGCTAGAATTGGACAGGAACGCGCTGCTTTTTGTCCAGCAACAGGTTCGGGATGCGAACGGCCACTATGGCGGACGCTGGGACCGGGCACCCGCCGCGCCCCTGACAAATTTTCCTTTGCTCGACGAGGCGAGCGCGGCGCGCGGCTTCCGGGTGGCGGCTGCCAGGGGGAAAACTGTCGGGCAAGGGGGCCGTGGCCGCAGGGAGCGGTCTCCCCCGGCCACGGGTCTGGCGGCCCGGCCAGTTGCCCCATCAGCCGTTCCCGCCCGCCTTCGGAAATTGTCTCTGGCGAGCATCTTCCTTCGAATTTGGCATCCGCTTTGCTAGGGAGCGGTGGACAACGTCGGAAACCCACGCCGAAACCTGTCGCATCCACACCTTCTTGAAAAGACTCCTCGCCTGCATCGCCCTGATTCTCTGCCTGCATCCGACGATCCGCGCCGACGGATTGTCGTCGAACGGCGGCGCCTCCTCCCCGTCGGTGGTCTCCGGCGGGAACGACGCGGCGGCATTTCCCATCGGCGAGAAAATCCACCTCGACTTCGACCGCCACGAGGAGAACGATTTGCCCCTCGGCGAACTGCTCCCGGTGCCATCGGTTTCCATCGCCCCGGGCCTGTCGACCACCCACGTGAGCCCGTCCACGGCCGCTACGACCCAGGAATGGATCAGCAGCAGCGCGCTGAAAACCCTGACGCTCGATCCATCCAGATCCGCGCCCGGCGCGGGATCGTTCACCGCCGCCCTGCCGACCGGTGCCGCGAGGGACTCCGGCGTGCCGGACTCGGTGGTGTACGCCGGGCTGGGCGTCTTGCTGCTGGCGTTGGCCTGGGTCTGCGCGGGCGGGCGGCACGTTCATTCCGAGCGGCTCGCGCCGGAGGCGGCCCAGGATGACGCGCAGCGCGTGCGGCGCGTCAGGATGATGCCGCTCAGGGTCAAGCGATAACGCGGGGTCCGACGAAACTGCCTCCGTGGCAAGTTTTTGCGTGCCCTGTCGGGGCTGGCAAGCAGGACGTTTCTTTGGATCGGCATTCAAACGATTCGCACGGTCGCTCCGTGCGCCGACCCCGTTTCGGCGATTGAAGCGCACACCGGGCCAGGGGAACGAATCAGGCGGGGCACCGTCCGCTCCCCTCCCTTCCGTGAACGTCGAAATCATCAACACCGGCACCGAACTGCTCCTCGGCAACGTCACCAACACGCACCTCGCCTTTCTCGGGCAGGGGCTTTTCCCCCTCGGCCTGCGCGTGGACCGACAGGTCTGCGTGCCCGACGGTGCGGCCATCCGCGACGCCCTCACGGAAACCTTCGGCCGTGCGGGCCTCGTCCTGGTCACCGGCGGCCTCGGCCCCACCAGCGACGACATCACGCGCGACCTGATCGCCGATCTGCTCGGCCGCCCGCTCGCCGAAGACCCGCAGATCCTCCACCGCCTGAAAGCCTATTTCCGCAAGGTGAACCGGCCTTTCATGGATAGCATCGCGCGACAGGCGCAGGTGCCCGCCGGGGCCACGGTCATCGACAACGAGCACGGCACGGCTCCCGGCCTCTACCTGCCGCCCGGCCCGCTGCCCGGCGACCCCGGTAAGTCCTCTCCGCACGTCTTTCTGTTGCCTGGCCCCCCGCGCGAGTTGCGCCCGATGTTCACGGACAAGGTGGTGCCCATCATCAACGATTTCCTCCAGGCCGAAGGCTCGCGCCCCTTCTGCCGCATCTACCGCGCCATCGGCATCGGCGAATCGCAGGTCGAGGCGCTGGTTGGTCCGTCGCTGGAGGCGATGGCGGGCCTGGAGATCGGCTACTGCGCCCGGTTGGGCGAGGTGGACCTGCGGCTGATCGGCACGGCGGACGTGCTCGAACGCGCCGAAGGCATCGTCCTCCCGGCGCTCCAGCCCTACCTGCTTTCACGCGACGGCAAATCGCTGGAAGAAGTGTTGATCGGGCGGCTGCGCGAGGACGGCAAGACGATCTCGGTGGCGGAAAGCTGCACGGGCGGGCTGCTGGCGCACCGGCTCACCAACGTTTCCGGCGCGAGCGCGGTCTTCATCGCGGGGCTGATCACCTATGCTTACCGCGCCAAATCGAGTTTGCTGAAAGTGGACCCGGCGTTGATCGAGCAGCACGGGGCGGTCAGCGCGCCGGTGGCCGGCATGATGGCCGCCGGGGCAAGGGAGGCGACGGGGTCGGATTACGCCTTGGCCACGACCGGCGAGGCAGGCCCCGAAAGCGGCGAGGGCAAACCCGTGGGCACCCTGTTCGTAGCGTTGGCGGACGGGTCCGGTGCGCCACCGACCGTGGAGGAACATTTCTTCCCCACGGACCGCGAGGCTTTCAAATTCCGCGCCTCACAGGCCGCCCTGGACCTCCTGCGGAGGAAGACCCTGAAAGGATGAGGGATGCAGGAGGCAGGATGCAGGATGCGGGAGGCAGGATGCAGGAGCGAGTCCCTCAGTGATGCTGGTAGAGCCGGGCTTTCTGATTGCCTTCATCCTTCATCCTTCATCCTTCTGCCTTCTGCCTTCTGCCTTCTGCCTTCTGCCTTTTCTTCACTCCTGCACCAACACCGGCGTCCCCTCCTTGACCCGTTCGTAAATCAACGGCGCGATCTCGGAAGGCAGCCGCACGCAGCCGTGGCTGGCGGCGTAGCCCGGCAAAATCCCCACGTGCATCCCCACGCCCGTGTTCGTCAGGCGCATGAACCAGCGCATCGGCGCTCCCTCAAAATGCGTGCCGCTGGGCGCGCTGTCGATCTTCGCGCTCACGCCGCTGCGCACCACGCGCCCGCTTTTGTCGATGAAATTGCCGTAAATATTGGAGAAATGGTTCGGCTCCTTGCCCAGGATGGTGAACGAGCCACTCGGGGTCGTGTGCCCGATCTTGCCACTGGAAACGGGTGACTCGATGACCACGTCGTTGCCGTAGGCGAGGTAAATTTTCTGTCGCGAAAGGGAGACTACCACATGGACGTTCGGCTGCGGCGGCAGGGCAAGGAGAGCCTGGGAGATCTTCGGCCCCTCCTGCAAGGGGACGACCTGCTGGGCCACGGGGCGTTGCGGCGCGCGGAACAGGAAAAAACCGCGCGGTTTTGGCGTGGGCGCGGGGTAGGCGGTCAACTGGGCACAGGCGGTCCACGGCGAGCCCCCCGCCAGCGCCAGGACCAATGCCACCAGAGCCGCTGCCGGCCGCCCACGGAAAGAAACGAAAAAAGGGCGGCGGAACCGGGCGGGGTCTCTCATGGATAGCAGGTTGGACTTGGACTTTGGGACCGACCAATGATAAGGGTGGAGCGGCGATAATCAACCCTTTGCTCCTCATGCACGCGCGCCTTTCCCGACGGTCCGGTTCCCCTTCCACGGCTGGACGTTTCCTGTTTGGACTGACCGCGCTGCTGGTTTCCGGCGTGGCGCTGCTCCCGGTGGCCAGCGCCGACATCCAACAGCCGCCCCGCGCCCGGGCGGTGGGCGAGCGGCGGCTCCAGCGCCGCGACGGCCCGCCAGCCGCCTTGCCTCAAGAAACCGTCGTGGAGCAAGGAGGCCGGGTGGAGATCATCCTGCGCGCCGAAGGTCAGGTGGGCAAGATGATCTACTTTCTCCTGCGCGGTCAGCCCCTGCACGGCACGCTCACGGGGCCGCCCACCCAGATTTCCCGCAACGCCGCCTCGGTGACGTACACCCATAACCCGAACGACGACGCCAGCGACGACGAGTTCACCTTCTCGGCCCAGGCCACGGGCAGCGGGGTCTCCGCGCCGGAAACCGTGCGGGTGCGCATCCTGCCCGCGCCACCGGTCATCGAGGTCAATCCTCCCGAACTGGACTTCGGCGCGGTCAAGGCCGGGGAAACCGCCCGGGCGGAGTTTACCCTGGAAAACCGGGGCGGCAGCGAGGCGAGCGGACACGTCGAACCGCCCCCGCCGTGGGTCGTGGATGGATCGTCGGAGTACCGTCTCGCGCGCGGGGCGAGCCAGACCTTTCGATTGATCTTCCAACCGAAGGACGAACAGGTATTTACCAACGAACTGCACTTCCAGTTCGAGGCACGGAACGGCGTGCGGCTGATCGGCACCGGCTTGCTGGACGCCGCGCAGCGGGCGGCTCTCGCCAAGGCGGCGGCGGAAGAAAACGCGCGGGACGGCATCAACGGCGGCGTGGCCAGCAACGGCGGCAGCAGTTCCGGCGGCGCGCCGGGAGCC
>CAHJWO010000165.1 GCA_903642295.1 PVC group bacterium
GAGCGGAGGAGGTGGGATTCGAACCCACGGAACCTTTCGGCTCTTCGGTTTTCAAGACCGACGCAATCGACCGCTCTGCCACCCCTCCGTTCACTGCGCGCCATCCTAGCAAAGAACTCGCCGCCTGGCAATGAGCTTCAGACTAGCGCCGGACGTTTGGCGGTCAGCTTTAGCATCAGGAAATACAGGGCCGCCAATACCGCCACGCCAATCACGATCCAGTGCGATTGGTGCTTGATAAAGGCGACCATCGCCTCCGGGTGTTGCGGATCGAGAAGGTCCGGCTGAACTTGATAGGCTTGGTTCCCCAGGTAGGCCAGCACGGAACACCAGATGGCCGCGCCCAGGATCGTCGTCACCGAAAACAACGCGAAATTCATCCGCAAAATCCCGGCCGGGATGGAGATCAGATGGCGGATGACCGGCAGCAGGCGGGCAAAGAAAATTCCTCCCGCCTCGTACCGCTCCAACCAACGTTCCGCGCGCGCCACTTTCTCCTCGGGCAAGAAGAAAAATTTGCCGTACCGAGCAATGATGGGCCGCCCGACCGCCAGAGCCACCCAATAGGAAACGGCCGACCCGAGGTAGGAACCACCGGTACCCGCCAGCACCACGCCGACCAGACTCAGTTTGCCCTGCGCGGCGAGGAAGGCGGCCGGAGGAATGACGATCTCGCTCGGCACAGGGATGATGGAGCTTTCCATCGCCATCAGCAAAATGATGGCCCAGTAGCCGCCGTCACGCACCCAATTGAACCAGATTTCCACGAGATGATGCATAAAAAGAATTGAAGGTTTGTCGGGATCGAACGTCGGATTTGCTGGTCGCGCGCAAAGTCGGCGGGTGCTGCGCGAGCGGCAGGGTTACCAGAGAACCCACCCGTCCGCAACACCCTCTTGCATCGCAGGTGCCTCCATTGGCAACTCCCACCGGATGAGCTAAGGGGGAGGCACGACGGCTTTCGCACGAATTCCACCCGATGTCCATCTACCGCCGAGTCCTGCTCTACTACCGTCCGTTTCTGCCGCCAACCTTCCTGGCGCTGGGAATCTCGCTGTTCACAGTCGAGCTGAACCTGCTAAAGCCGTGGCCCTTCCAGGTGATCGTGGACGAAATCCTGCCGTTCTCCGGGCATAGCCACGTCTCGAACTCCTGGCTGCGGATGGTCGCCGGGGAGCGCTCGCAGGTCCTGGCGCTGGCTATCTTCCTGGTCGCCGTGACGCTCTTGGCGGGATTACTCGGTTTGTGGAGCAGTTTTCTCTTCGTGCGCGTGGGCTTGCAGGCGTTGCTCAAGCTGCGCACGGACCTTTTTGCCTACTTGCAAAGCTTGCCGTTGAAGTTTCACGACGCCCGTCGCTCCAGCGATTCATCGTTCCGGGTTGCCTACGACTCGCAGAGCATCCAGACGATCTACAACCGCGGCCTCACCAATATCTTCAGTTCCGTCATCGCGCTTTTGAGCATCTTTGCCTACATGCTGCGGCTGGACTGGCAGTTGACTGCCATTTCGGTCGCCATCGTCCCGGCGGTGATCTGGGCGATCAACCATTTTTCGGCGCGGATCCGCGAGCAATCGACTTCCATCCAGGAAAAAGAGAGCGCGGTGCTGACGCTGGCGCAGGAGGGATTGAGTTCCATCAAGGTCGTGCACGCCTTCGGCGGTGAGGAGGCGGCGGTCAGCCAGTTCCGTGCGCAGGCCAGCGAAAGCCTCGCGGCGAATCTTCGGTTGACCATGACCAACGTCCGCAGCGCCCTCGTCATCAACACGCTGATGGCGCTCGGGACCGCCGCGATGATTTACCTGGGCACGTTGCACGTGCTCGATGGACGGTTGACCCTGGGCAGCCTGACTGTCTTCATCAGCTACCTCGCCATGCTCTACGCGCCCATCGAGGCCCTGACGCAAACCGCCTGGGCGCTGGAGGGGGCCGCCGCCGGCGCGCAACGCTGTTTCGAGGTGCTCGACCACGCCGACGACGTGCAGGACGCACCGGATGCCAAAACGATCACCGCGACCGAAGGTAAACTGCGCTTCGAGAACGTCGCGTTTGGCTACGAGGCCGAACGACCCATTCTGCAAGGGGTCAACCTCGATCTCCAGCCCGGACAGCGCGTGGCGTTCGTGGGCGGGACCGGGGCGGGCAAGAGCACGCTGCTGTCGCTGGTGCCGCGTTTCTATGATCCCACTGCCGGGCGCGTGCTGCTGGACGGACGCGACCTGCGTACGATCACCAAAAAATCGCTCCGGGGGCAGATCAGCCTGGTCCTTCAGGACACCCTCCTGTTTTCAACCACGATCCGGGAAAACATCGCCTACGGACGCCCCGACGCCACCGACGCCGAGATCGTCGAAGCAGCGGAACGCGCGCAGGCCGGGGAATTCATCCGCAATCTGCCCCGCGGTTATGACAGTCCCGTCGGCGAGCGGGGCGGTCATCTCAGCGTCGGCCAGCGGCAGCGCATCGGCATCGCGCGGGCATTTCTCAAGGATTCGCCGATCCTTTTGCTGGACGAGCCGACGAGCGCTCTTGATCCCGCCACCGAGCGGGCCATCATGGACACGCTGGATGTGCTCATGCAGGGGCGAACGACGCTGATCATCAGCCATCGTCTTTCCACCGTCCATCATCTCGACAAGATTGTCGTCCTGAAAGGCGGGACCGTGGCGGAAATGGGCACCGGCGATGAGCTGTTAGCGGCTGGAGGTGCGTACGCCCATCTCTACAACGCTGGAAGGTACCACCCTGAAATAACCGCTTCTCGCTGAGAGAATTTCGATATTTTCCGTATGAAACGTAAAAAGATTGCCGTGCTCGGTTTCATGGCAAATTGCCCCATCGCGGGCGTCATCTGGCAGCACATCCATTACATCGTGGGTCTGCAACGGCTCGGGCACGAGGTGTACTATGTCGAGGACACTTCGCGCATCCCTTATGACCCGGTGCGGCAGACGCCCACCGAAGATTATTCGTACGCGACGTACATCCTGGCGAAATTGGCCAGGGAGTTCGGGTTCGAGAGCCGCTGGGCATTCAGTCCCCGCTACAAAAACCCCGAGGAGACTGCTGGCCTCTCCCGCAGCTTCTTGAACGATCTTTACCGCGACGCCGACGCGATGCTCAACATCTGCGGCTCGCATGAGCTGAACGATGATCTGCTCCGAAGTGAGCAGATCATCTACGTGGAAAGCGACCCGGCGGTCGAGCAGATTAAAGTGGACCAGGGGAATGCACCCACGCTGGAATTCCTCGCTCGACACTGCGCCCGGTTCACCTTCGGCGAGAATGTGGGACGAGCGGAATTTCCGGTGCCGTTGCACGGCTTGGAATGGCTGCCGACGCGCCAGCCCGTCGTGACGGATTTTTGGCGTGGCAACGGTAATCCGCCACCCGCCGGTGCGCTGTTCACGTCCATCGCCAACCTTGCCACCGGTGGTAAAAAAGATATCGCCTGGCGCGGGGAAACGTATATCTGGAGCAAATTGCCGGAGTTCGAGCGCTACCGGAACGTACCGCGCGTCTGCGGAGAAAGCTTTGAACTGGCCACCAGTTTCAAGGATCAGACGCTGGGAGATGCCTTCGTTCGAGACGGTTGGCGGCTCGTTTCGCCGGACGAGATCAGCGTGGATCACCGGCAATATGTCGACTACATCCACGGCTCCAAGGGCGAATTCACCGTGGCCAAAGACCAGTATGTCCGCCTGAACACCGGGTGGTTCAGTGATCGCAGCGCCTGTTACCTCGCCGCGGGACGCCCGGTCATCACCCAGCAAACGGGCTTTACTCGTTTGTATGGCGGCGAGGCGGGCCTCCTCGCCTTTAGCAGTCTGGATGAGGTGACTGATGCGGTGCGCATGATCAACGCGGATTACCCGACCCATTGCGAAGCCGCTTCGGACGTTGCCCGGGAGTTCTTCGAGGCGGAAAAGGTGTTGGGCGCGTTGTTGGAACGCGCAAATCTTTGGTGATTCTCACAAAAGCGGATGGCATCCTCAAAGGCGATAAACGGGTGGACTGATCATGCCGCTCGGTGAATGACGAATGAGGCGAATTGTTGGATCGGGAGCGATCCTATCGCATAAACTCTTTGACGGTAAGTTATTCCCTTAAATCCGCTGCGGGAGGGCAAATATCCGTTCGTTAAATCGTTTGTATTCAGTGAGCGACCGGGACGGGTGGCACACAAGCTGTTCATACTGACATCTGCACGTGAAGCGGTTCACGGATGAGCGGGCTCCGGCTGCCACGCGCGTGCGAAGTTACTATGGGCCGCCGAATCTTGCTGATCGATGACAGTGCGATGCTCCGCCGGATCGCGGCGAATATTCTGCACGCTCAGCCAGGACGGTATGAAGTGACGGTGGCGACCCGTGCAACCGAAGGGTTCGCGCTGGCGTGTGTGGGGGGCGTTGACCTGATCTTGCTCGATTATCTCATTGCCGGCTTGGCGGACACCCAACTTTGCCGACGATTGCTGGCGGATGCCAGAACCGCCCGCATCCCGACGATTCTGATGGTGGGCCAAGGTGTGAAGCCCCCCTCTTTGGCGTCGCTGCCTCTCAACGTCGTCGATACGCTCGCCAAACCCTTCGCGCCGGAACAGTTATCCGGCGTAGTGAACGGCATTCTTGGCTCCGCCCGAACTCACCTCACCTTACGCGAGCTTCGATCAAGCCTGCACCCGGACCTACGCGCCGACCCCGGCCCCGAAAAGGATGCGCCAGCATTTGCCGAATGCGGAAGTGAGCCACCTCACCCCGCCGCGCCGGTTACCGCGCAGGACGGGATCAAGGACGCGGCCAAAACGCGGGTCTCTCCGGCCTCCTTTGAGCCCGTGGTTTGCGGCCAAGGGGACACGACCAAGGTTTCGTTACGGACGGTCATGCAGACGATTGCGGCGGGAGCCGACACCGGGGTGCTGCAGCTTTGGCCCGAACATGGCGAACCCACGGAGGTCCACTTCGATCAGGGCCGGATCGTAATCGTGAGCACGCGCAACGGAAACGCCTACGCGACGCACGCCCAGGATGTCATGCCTGCCAAAGTCAGCCCGGCGACGTTGGAGGAGGCCATTGCCGAACAGAATGCGAGTGGGACGCCTTTTCTACTGACGCTCGGCACCCGTGGCCTGCTGTCCAAGGCCTCGGCGGTGTCGTTTTTAGAGCAGTTCGGTCAGCGGCAGTTTGCCCGCCTGTGGCCGATGCGCGCCGGTCGATCCGTGCGTTTCGAGTTCCGCCACCTCGATGCTTTGCCGCAGTACGCCTTGCGCCTCGAAGCATCGTCTAAACCATTGGACGAATGGCTCCTGGAATCAGCCCGCTACCTGCGCAGCGACGACACCACTGCCAGTCTGCATCACGAGGGTTCGGTCGGCACCCCCGTGTTTCAAACCGGAGGGGCCATGATCCTCAAAAAGATGGAACCCACTCCGGACGAGGCCCTCTTCCTGAACCTGGTCAACGGGCGAACGGATCTGCCTACCATTGCCAAAACGCTCGGGATTACTCCGGAAGCGGCCTATACCGTTCTCTCCCGCTTCCGCTGTCTTGACGTGCTCGGTTACCGGACCGCTCCGGCAGCGTTTGTGATGACGCCGCGCACACATCTCCGCCGGGTGCTGCCGTTGAAGCGTTGACGATCAAACTCTTTGCAGCCACCGAACGTTACCATACTTCTCTTCCGCCAAACGTTCTGCCGCCGCTGCTGCTTCGGGAAACAGGGAGCGGGACCGAGATCGCCGGGCGAAAGCAGCCGGTAGCGCTTGCGCAAGCGCGCCCGCGTCGAGTTGGAAACTGCCGTCGCGCCGCACACTTCCCTGGTGCAGCAGCCCGTGGCGGGTCCGACGCTGGGCTCCGCCGCCGACCTTCTGCCCGGCGAACAGCAAGTCGTGACGCACGGGGCTGGCAAAGCAGGCATGGGAAGCGATTTCCGCCGGGCCGTTGTCTTCCTCGGACAACCCGGTTTGCTCCCAACCCAGGCTGATCAGCGCTCTTTGCAAAGCCGCGTGGATCACCCGGTAAGACTCCCCGGCCCGCCCGTTCGTCAGCGGATGAGATCGGGGCACCAGGAGCGAATAAGTGACATCCTCGCCGTGTTCGACCACTCCCCCACCCGTCCAGCGGCGGACCCCATCGCGCTGCGGATAGTTCGCCACCACCGACATCCACGGCGTGAAATATCCGAACGACACCGATGGGCGGGCCCATCGGTAGATGCGTAGAAGCGGGGTTTCGGATAAATTCCCGAGGAGAACTTCGTCCACCGCCATGTTGAGCCTCGCGTTGCGCGGGGTCAGGTCGTCCAGTACGTCCAGCCGGTCGAAGGGCGGCGAGGCGTCCGCCGTCATGAGCTGACCGGTTGGACAAACGCAGTTTCCTCCGCGATCCGCCGGGCCGCTGCTTTCGGGTCGGGATCACCCGAGATGGGACGCCCGATTACCAGATAGTCCGCGCCGACGCGAATCGCTTCGCCCGGCGTCATCACGCGCCGCTGGTCGTCACCGCCGCCGGTGGCCCAAGCAGGACGTACGCCCGGAGTGACAATTTTCAAACGGTCTCCGAACCTGGCTCGCAATGCAACCACTTCCAACGGGCTGGCTACCACCCCGCGCAAGCCGTGATCGACGCCGAGCCGGGCCAGGCGCATCACCTGGGTTTCCACGTCGTCGGAAACGCCGGTCTCGCGCAGGGTCCCGGCGTCGCTGCTCGTCAGCACCGTCACGCCCAGGAGCAGGAGATTCTCCGGCGCCTCGCTGGCCGCCGCCCGGATCATGGCACCCCCTCCGGCGAGGTGGACGGTCAGCATGTCAACGCCCAGCGACGCGGCGTTGCGGACGGCTCGTGCCACCGTGTTCGGGATGTCGTGCAGCTTCAGGTCGAGGAAGATGCGGCAGGGTTCGCTGCCGTCGGCGGCAGCGCGGACCTGCTCGATGACGGACGGCCCACAGCGCGTAAAAAGTTCCAGGCCGACCTTGTAAAACCGGATGACCTCCGCGACCTGCGTGACGAGACGCACGGCCGCAGCGGCATCCGGCACGTCCAGCGGGAGGATGATTTTATCTTTAGCTGGCGGGTTGGATGTCACAGAGTCAGGCGTTCCTTGCTATGAAATGGCTCGCCCCCGCCAAAATCAACCTTTCTTTACGCGTCCTCGGCCGCCGGGCAGATGGGTTCCATGAAATCGAAACCTTGATGGCCCCGCTGAGCTTGGCGGATGAACTCGACATCCGCCTCGACGCCGACCAGAAGGCCGGCAGCATCGAACTGACTTGCACCGAACCTTCCTTGCCCACGGGCGACGGCAACCTGGCCTACCGCGCCGCCGTGCTGTTTCGGACGCAGATTCGCGGCGATCTGCCCGGCGTCCGCATCCACCTGACGAAGCGGGTACCGCACGGGGCGGGTCTGGGCGGAGGTAGCAGCGACGCCGCCACGGTCCTCCTCGCCCTCAACGGCCTGTGCTCGGCTCACTTGACGGACGCACAACTCGCCTCGCTCGCGGCGGAGCTGGGCTCCGACGTGCCCTTTTTCATTTGTCGCAACGCCGCGCTTTGCCGGGGCCGGGGCGAGCGGGTGGAACCGGTGACCTTGACGGAGCAGATTCCCTTGTTGCTCATCAAGCCCGCCTTCCCAATCCCAACGCCCTGGGCCTACCGGCGGTGGCGCGATTCGCGCGAGATTCCCGGCGTATCCTACACGCCACAGGTTTTCCCGTGGGGCGAACTGGTCAACGATCTGGAGCGACCCGTCTTCGAAAAATATCTCGTGCTCGCAGAGATGAAGAACTGGCTGTTGGCGCAACCGGAAGTCGCCGGGGCGCTGCTGTCCGGGTCCGGTTCGACCATGCTCGCCGTCCTTCATCAGGAAGAGAAGGAACTTGATCAACTCTCGCAAAAAATCCGTGCTCAGTTCGGGGACGTTTGGCTTTGCGCGTGTACGACAAAAACGCGAAAACTGGCCGGTACAAGCACGCCCACCCTGAAACGCGAAACATCAGCATGAAAAGCTTTCTCCCTGCCCGCAGTCTGATTCTACTCGCCGCTTGCTCCGTCGTCATACTCGGCCTTGCGGGTTGCGCGGCGGACAGCCCCGCAAACGCTGCCAACGGCCCCGGTGTCGAAAACCCGGCTGCCGCCGCGCCGAATAGTGTGATGCCAGCCGTGGGAAGCGCCGGAAACGGCGGTGGGATGTCCGGTGGTGGAGCGGGTGCCGGTGGGGTGACCCGTTAACCGGTCCAAGTGTCAGCTTGGCACATCTTGTGTCACAGGGCTGACACTTCTGTCACGTTGCACAACTGACGCGCAGGGTGGTTTGTGCTCCTTTGTTGGAACTTCTCCTCCGGTAGTCAGGCGAAGTAGTGGGTTGGCACCGCGTTTGCTATTGAACGTCGCAACCGAAACGTTGTCCTAAATACAGCCCAAACATTTTCCATGAAAAAGCAAGACCGCAAGTTCCACCGTCAGACCATGAACCTCGGCGACTTGATCGTCGCTGTCTCCTCCTGCTCCAAGAACAACCGCGAAACTGTTGCGACGGTCGTTGATCTCTTGGCCAGCGGCCAAGTGCTGATGCAGTGCAACGGCCATGCATCCCGTGCGCACGTCATTCGCTGACCCCGTCCTTTCCCCTTTCCAGCGCCAGTCGGTTGTCCCGTTAACCGGGATCAATCAACTGGCGTTTGCTTTTTTTGGCATTGGAGATTTGCTCTTGAACCGATGATCCCTCGTTATTCGCGTGCGCCAATGCGGCAGCTTTGGTCCGAAGAGCGCAAGCTCTCCATCTGGCTGGAAATTGAAGTGCTCGCCTGCGAGGCATTGGCCGACATCGGGCAAATTCCGCGGAGCGACGCGGAGACGATCCGCGCCAAGGCCAGATTCAACATCGCCGAGGTCGATGAAATCGAGAAGCGGACCCATCACGATGTTATCGCATTCCTGGAGAACGTAGCTTCGTATGTCGGCCCGGCCGCGCGGTGGATCCATCAGGGACTGACCTCTTCGGACATCCTCGACACCACGTTGGCCGTGCAGATGATGTCATCCTGCGACCTGCTGCTGGAGGATCTGACGGCTCTCCGCCAGACCGTGGCGGACCGGGCGCGCGCCTTCAAGGACACGCCCATGATTGGACGAAGCCACGGAATCCATGCGGAACCGGTGACCTTCGGCCTGAAACTGGCCTTGATGTACGATGAATTTGGCCGGGCCGAGGAGCGATTGAGGCAGACTCGCGAGCGCATTCGCGTCGGCAAACTCAGCGGTGCGGTGGGCACGCACGCCCACCTGGACCCGCGAGTCGAGGAGCAGGTCTGCCATCGTCTGGGATTGAAGGCCGCGATCCTGAGTACCCAGGTCGTACAGCGGGACCGGCACGCGGAGTTTTCCACCACCCTGGCGTTGATCGCCTCCAGCATTGACCGCTGGGCCACGGAGTTCCGACACCTGCAACGTACGGAGGTGCTCGAGGTCGAAGAGTTCTTCGGCGAAGGCCAAAAAGGAAGCAGCGCCATGCCGCACAAGCGGAATCCGATCACGGGCGAGCGGCTGAGCGGCCTGGCGCGCGTGCTGCGCGGCAACGCGGTCGCCGCCCTGGAAAACGTCGCCCTCTGGCATGAGCGGGACATCAGCCATTCCAGCGTGGAGCGCATCATCCTGCCGGATTCCTGCACCCTGCTCGATTACATGCTCGTCAAACTGCGCGAACTGGTCGGCGGATTGATCGTTTACCCTGAGAACATGCTCCGCAACCTGCGGTTGACCAAGGGCTTGTACCACAGCCAATCCATTTTGCTGGAACTCACGCGCCGCGGCCTGGAACGGAAAACCGCCTACGAAGCCGTGCAGCGCGCCGCGATGAATACCTGGCGTGGTAAGCAGTCGCTCGGCGATAATCTGCGAGCGGAGCCAGAGGTGGCAGCCGTCCTGACCGGCGCTGAAATCGACGCGCTTTGCTCATTGGAGCCGCACGTACGGCACGTGGACGAAACGTTCCGCCGACTCGGCCTG
>CAHJWO010000166.1 GCA_903642295.1 PVC group bacterium
GGTGTCGCGGCTCTCCTGCTGACCCCTCCCACCGGCCCGCCCTTGCCCATTCCCGGCAAGCGGCGGACGGGCGACCCTGCCCGCGTGCCGCCTGCCTTCTCCCCAAAACAAGCAGAAAAACAAAACCAAACCCAAAAGAAAGAGAGCCAAACCGTATGCTAACACTGCCAGTCATCATCATCGCGGCAGTCCTGTTCGTGTTGTTGATCGTCGTGCCCATCGTCGTGCAGATGTTCCTGCGCAACGTCGATGCAGGCACCATCCGCATCGTCACCCTGTGGGGCGGACGCACCCACATCTACCGGGGACCCGGCAAATCGTTCGAGGTGCCGCTGTTCACCAATGGCACCACTTTGTCCAGCAAGGCGATCAACGTCGATCTGGACATCACCGACCAGACCGCCGACCTCGACCACAACGGCACCCCGCAGCCCATCAAGGTGCGCATCCTGGCCAGCGCCATCGTCAGCGTCGGCGACACGGATGTGCTTACCCGCACGGCGGCGAACCGCTACTTCGCCAAACCGGAGGACGAGCAACTTTCCACGCTGACGGACCTGCTCTCCAGTTCGGGCCGCCGCGCGATCAACCTCCTGACGCACGACCAACTCTTCTCCGCCAAGAGCGCGCCGCGTCCCGCCATCGCGTCGGTCGCCGCGCTGGCCGCGCCGACTGCCCCCGCCGCGCTGCCGGCCCGGGCGGAAGAGGTGAGCGAAGTTCGCACCCTCGGCGTGGTCGGCCACGTGGACCCCATCGAAGAGGATGATGACGACCCCTTGGCCATCATCATCCGCAAGGCGTGTTCGCGCGAATTGACCGACCTGGGCCTGATCTTCAACTCGCTGAACATCAAGGTGGTGCAATCGGAGGTCGCCGAGGCGCGCCGCCGGATGTCCGCCGCCGAAGCGACGGCGAACGCGGAAATCGTCGCTGCGCAACAGGCGTACCGTTCGCAGCAGGCGAGGATCGCGGTGGAACGTTCCATCTCGGATAGCAACCGCGAACTGGAACAAACCCGCGCGTCCAACGCCGCGCTGGTCGCCGAGGCCGAGATCAAAAAGCAGCAGGCGCAGGAAATCGCCGAAACCAAACGCCGTGAGGCCGTCGCCGAGGCCAAGGCGGGCGCGGACATCGTCGGCACCCAGCAAAACCGCCGCGCCAAGGAAGCGCAGCTCGAAGCCGAGCGCGCCATCTCCGACCGCCAGCGCGACCTGGAACAAACGATCCGCGTCAACGCCGCGCTCATTTCCGAGGCGGAAGCCAAGAAGCAGGAGGCGCTGGGCGTCCAGCGCGAGGCGGAACTGCGTGCCACCCAGACCGCACAGGCCACGGCGGACGCCGACCGCACACGCATCGAGGCGACCGCCAAGGCGCAGGCCGAGGCCATCCGCATCACCGCCGTCGCCGAGGCGACCGCCGAGGGGATCCGCAAAGTCAACGAGGCCATCGCGGCGGGCGGGGAAGGGTACTTCCGTTACCGTCAGGTGGAACTCCTGCCGCAGGTCGCCCCGGCGATTGCCGACGCGCTGGCCCAGGCCAAGATGGTGACCATCTGCACCGGCGAGGACGGCCAGGGCGCGGCGGGAGCCACGACCGAAAACATCACGGGCGTCATCCGCACCGTGCTGGCCGCCCAGTTGGTGACCAAGAGCGGGATGCTCGACGGGGTAGGCACCACCGCCGGCGGCAGCAACGGGAAGTAACCCACGTGTTGAAACATTCGTGATGGGCACGCAAACGGCTACCGTTTGCGTGCATGGGGTTGTGCGAACGTTTTGAAGACCTGCCCGTCTGGCAGGCAGCGGCGGACCTGTATGGGTTTGCCGAGGGATTGTTGAGCCAGCCGGAACTCAATGCGAGTCCCGGCTGGCGCGACCGGTTCGACCGGGCGACGCTGGCAGTTTCGAGCGACGTGGCGCGCGCGTTCGAGCCGGGTGATGCCGCCGAGCGGTGGGCGTCGGCCACCCGGGCGAAAGCTTCGCTGGTGGAACTGCGTTCCATGCTGCGGGTGCTGGAGCGCCGGAAAATCCCCCGCGAGGTGCAGGTGCCCGTTTCGCGCCTCAAAGCGCTGGCGGAATCCTGTACCCGCCAGTTGCAGGAATGGAGCGAGACCCTTCAGGAGGCCCCGCCCGCGCCCATATCGGCGCTGACAGCGCACCCGCCCACCCGGGGAGTCCTGACGCGGATCGACGCGAAGGACATGCGCCGCCGCACGGTGGAGGTCGCACGTAAGATTCTGGGCATCCTGCCGAACCATCAGGCGTGAACCAGGGCCGAGCGGCTTCTCTACGTAATTTATTGTAAGTAAGATTGATCGACGAGCGTTGGACGGCAAATCTCGGCGCGGGCCTCATTCTGTCACTCCATCCTCATGAAAAAAATATTCTGCGCCGGTCTCCTGCTGGTCACCTTCACCTTGGCCGCTCACGCCCAACGCTACGTCAGCAGCGTTTCAGGGACGATCACGAGCCGCGACCCTGGTGCTCTGGGACCCATCGTCACCAACTTCCATAAACGCGATTTGTTGACGATCGTGGCGAACACCGGGGGTCGGTCGCTCGACCCGAAGACCTTGCAACTGGTTTACGACACGGCGGCCCAACAGTTTCAAGTCGTGCAAAAGGCGGACGGTACCTTGGTAGCCGTGGTTTACTCCGTGGTGGACGTGAAGGAGATCGGGGTAGGGGCGGCGGACATCGTGAACGTGCGTCAAGATTCCATCCAGCAGGCCGATCTGGCGGAACCCGGCACGCCGGGCGTCGTCGGCACGGTGGGCGGGAGGATCACGAAGGTGGACACCTTCCTGGATTTTGCCGGAAACGTCCCCAAGACCAACGTGCATTGGGCGGCCCGATTTTCGGTGCTCAGCGAGACGGGCGGTGTCTTCATGCAGCCGCAGATTGTCGCCGTAGTAGGAGGGCCTGCCCAGCAGTACGCGGCCGCGCCCAGCTTGATTCAAGGGGAGTTCGTGGTCCACGGGACAGGGTTTGTGCCGGGCAAGACCGGGGGCGAGTAGCCCGCGCCGGGCACGGCGTGGCGTCGGAGGGAGCCGCCGGGCCGGGAGTTTCACCCTTGAACCTTGCAACTTCCCGGAAGCTTGGTTTCTTGAGGCTTGGAACTTTCCCCAAGCAACTCTGACATTCCACTCCGCGTCGGCGTAGTCGGCGTCGGGCACATCGGCAAGAGCCACGCCCGCGTGTACTCCGAACTCACGCCGTATCGTGCCCAGCTGACCGCCGTGTACGACACGGACACCGAGGGGGCCAAAGAGGTGGCCGACCGTCTCGGCGCACGGGCGGCAAAGAGCCTGGAGGAATTTGCGACCCTGGTGGACGCCGCCACGGTCGCCACGCCCACACCCACGCATTTCCCCGTGGCCAAGGGGTTGCTCGAACAGGGCAAACACCTGCTGGTGGAAAAACCCATCACCGAAAACACCGCCGACGCGCGCGCCCTGTCCGAACTCGCCCAGGCAAACGGTTGCGTGCTGCAAGTCGGCCACATCGAACGGTTCAATCCGGCGTTCGGCGCGTTGGAAAAACTACTCACGAAACCGAAGTTCATTGAGGCGCACCGCCTCTCGCCGTACCCGCAACGCTCCACGGAGATCGGCGTCGTGCTGGACCTGATGATCCACGATCTGGAGATCATCCTGCATCTGGTGCGCTCGCCGCTGGCGAGCATCGACGCCGTGGGCGTGCCGGTCCTGAGCCGGGGCGAAGACATTGCCAATGCCCGGTTGCGCTTCGAGGACGGCTGCGTCGCCAACGTCACCGCCAGCCGGATTTCCCCCGAGAAAATGCGTAAAATCCGCGTCTTCCAGGCAGACGGTTACCTGTCGCTCGACTACCAGAACCAGAGCGGCGAAATCTACCGGCGCGGCCCCGGCGGCATCCTCCGCGAGAACGTGGAGATCGAGAAGGACGAACCGTTGAGGCGGGAGTTGCTTTCCTTCGTGGACTGCGCCCGGGCCGGGTCCCAGCCCAAGGTTAGCGGGATGCAGGCAGCGGCAGCGCTGGAGGTCGCCATCGAGATCACCCGCCTGATCGCGCAGGGCTGAGCCATGTCTTTTTTCGACCGCATCAAGGGGCAGGCCGTGTCGCTGGCCGCCCGGCAGTTCCTGAACAATTACCTGGAGGCATACGGCAGCATGTTGAATTTTTCCGTCCAACCCGAGACCAAGACGATCTACGCGGAAATCCTGCTCAAGGGGGAGCAATCGCCCATCAAGTTGACGCTCAGCGGCTACGAGATCGGTGGCACCGCGGCGCAGCCAACCGTGAGCATCGCCAAGGCGGAAGCCTCGCGGGAATGGTTGCAGACCGTGTTGGAGGAGTTCGTCGAGGGCAAGGCCTTTGACCTCCCGCCAAAGGCCGCGCCGCTGCTGAAAATGCTTTTGTGACAGGGCCACCTTCGGTGGAAGATCCAAGATCCAAGATTCAAGAACCAAGATCCAAGGAAGATCCAAGATTCAAGGTTCAACCAGAAAAGCCATGCTGCACTGGTGGCAGGCGTTGGTCTTTGGATCTTGGTTCTTGAACCTTCCTTGGATCTTGGTTCTTGGATCTTTTCCCATGAATGACCTGACCGCAGACGAGTGGGAACAAGCGCGGGTGTTACTCTGCCGGATGGGCGACGACATCCGTGCGGCGATCCTGAACGCTCGCAATGAAGCGGCGGATGCAGCGGATTTGGCGGCGGTCGCGGAAGTGACGCCGGCGGACACTCTTTACCGCATCGACAAGGTCAGCGAGGGGACAGTGGTCGGGTGGCTGGGGGCCAACTGGCCAACCGAATGGCCGGTGGAGGTCGTCATGGAGGGTGTCGATGAGAAGGAACCGCTGACATTTCCGCGCCAAACCTCGGTGGCGCGGACGCGGCTCAAGTTGATCGTGGACCCGATTGATGGGACGCGTTCGCTGATGTACGACAAACGGTCCGGGTGGGTGTTGGCCGGATTGGCTCCGCAGCTTGGCAGCGGGACGAATTTGTCTCATATCATGGTGGCGGCGATGACCGAGTTGCCCACGACCAAGCAGTGGCGCGCGGACCAGATCAGCGCCGTGCGCGGAGCGGGGCTGGTCGCGCAGGGAATCAACGTGTTCAAACCGCAGGAGCGTTGGCCGATCACCGTGCGGCCCTCGGGGGCGACGGATTTCCGACACGGGTTTGCGTCGCTGGTGAAATTCTTCCCGGAGGGAAAGGCGCTGACGGCGCAGATCGAGGAGGCGGTGTGGGATCAGCTGCTTGGACGGACGCGGACGCATACACCGCTGGTGTTTGATGACCAGTACCTTTGCACCGGCGGGCAGATTTATGAGTTGATGACGGGGCGCGACCGGATGGTGGGCGATCTGCGTCCGCTGGTGCTGTCGGCGCTCGGGTACGGCGGGATGACGATGTGCCATCCGTATGACATTTGCACCGGGATGCTGTTGACCGAGGCCGGGGGTATTTTGGAGCGGCCGGACGGGGGGAGGCTGGAGGTGCCGCTGGATACCACGACGCCCGTGGCGTGGGTCGGGTTTGCGAATGAGATCCTGGCGGCGCAGGTGAGGCCGGTGCTGCGGCAGGCGTGCGAACATTACATCGGGGCGACCTGGCGGAACGGGCGGTGAGGGCGGGAGCAGTTTTCCGGAAGGGCCTGCGGCCCGATAGGGACGGCCTCGGAGAGGCCTCCCTACCTTGGAGCTTGCGGCAGTGCACGGCTGCTGCTTCCGTGGAAATCATGCCTTCGCGTCTGCCGTTTGTTCGCTGTCTGGTTCTGTCGGCACTCTTGATGGGAGGCTGTGGGAAACGGGAGACGCCGGTGGAAGCGGGGATTCGTACGCAGACCTTGCACCTCGGCAATGGATCGGAGCCGCGCGACCTCGACCCGCACATTGCTGTCAGCGTCACGGAGTCCAATATCCTGCTGAGCCTTTTCGAGGGGTTGGTGAACTACTCGGCGGACGGCCGGGGCATCGTCCCGGCGGCGGCGGAACGGTGGGAGATCTCGCCGGACGGCAAGACGTACACTTTCCATCTGCGAGCGGGCCTGAGATGGAGCAACGGGGACCCGCTGACGGCGGACGATTTTCTGTACAGCTTCCGGCGCATCCTCGAACCGCCGCTGGGCGCGGAACTGGCCATCTACGGCGATTGGGTCGTCGGCGGGCAGGACTACCGCGAGGGCAAGACGCATGACCTGGCAGCGGTGGGATTCCGCGCGCCGGACCCGCTGACTTTTGTCGTGGAATTGAAGAACCGGTCGCCGTTCTTCCTCGCGCTGCTGGCGCAAAATCCGTTTTATCCGGTCCACCGGGCGACGATTGAAAAGTTCAATGCTTACACCCGGAGGGAAGCGAACTGGACGCAGCCGGGCAGCCTCGTGTCCAACGGGCCGTTCCAGTTGGCGGCGTGGCGGGTGAATGACGCCGTCGTGGTACGGAAAAATCCGCAGTACTGGGACGCGGCGAACGTGCGGCTCAACGAGGCGCAGTTCCATCCCATCGACAACGCGGACAGCGAGGAGCGGGCGTTTCGCGGCGGGCTGCTGCACGTGACGCGCAACCTGCCGCAGGTAAAGCTCGACGGCTACCGCCAGGAGCACTCGCCGCTGGTGCTGGCCGATCCGCTGGTGCACACGAAATACATTGATTTCAGAGTGACGAAAGCGCCGTTCGACGATCCGCGCGTGCGGCGGGCGTTCGCGCTGGCGGTGGACCGGCAGGCGCTGGTCGCCAACGTAATGCGCGATGGCAGCCGGGTGGCGGACAGCCTGAGCGTGCCGGGCAGCGGCGTGTCGGCGGTGTACAACGCGCGGACGCGGCTGCCGTACGACCCGGAAAAGGCGCGGGCGTTGTTGGCGCAGGCCGGGTTCCCGAAGGGGGTGGGGTTTCCGGTGCGGCGCTTGACCTTCACCGCCGCGCACCCGAGCGAACAGGCGCAGGTGGAGGCGATGCAGGCGATGTGGCAGAAGGAGTTGGGCGTGCGCGTGGACCTGGTGAACGTGGAGGAAAAGGTGTGGCTCAACACGATGCGCACCAAGGACTACGAGATGCTCGTGGACGGCTGGAACGGGATCAATGATCCCGTCGATCTGATGCAGCTTTTCCTGAGCACTTCACCCAATAATAGTTCGGGCTGGGCAGCGGCGGATTACGACCGGGAGTTTGCCGCCGCCGGGTCGGCGGGGAGCGATGCCGAGCGGGACGTGCATTTGCAGGCGCTGGACGCGTTGTTGATCGATCAGTTGCCGATGGTGCCGTTGTACCACTGGAACCAGAACTATCTCGTGCATCCGGCGGTGCGGGGGTACGAGGCGAACATCATGGGGTGGCATCTGCTGAACCGGGTGGAGCTGCGGAAGGGTTGAAGGATGCAAAGGCGGATAAACGGGGGTCGAGAGCGGGAGGGCGGAGTTTTAACGCAGAGACGCGGAGCCCGCAGAGGAAGAGGAGGAGGATTTTCCGAAAGTTTCGACAAACGTCGGTGCCGATGAGAATTTGTCCGCAGATTTCGCAGATTTCCGCAGATTAAAAGAGGGATAATACAGAGGAGAAAGGAGATAAAAGGACTGCGAAGGGGCCGGAAAACGACTTTTTGTCGGAGGTCTCTTCCGGTCGTCGAACTCCTTTCAGGATGACGAATTTTTTGATGCCCGTTGCTGAATGATGAAAAGTCGAATCTTGTTCGCGCCGTTGCTGGCTTGCGTTTATCTGTGCGGAATGCTGACTGCGGATGCTGTAACGGACGATTGGCGCACGACGGCCGAGATCACGGGGTATCGGGAGACGCCACGTTATGAGGAGACCGTCGCTTATTGCCAACGGCTCGCGGCGGCGAGTGAGTTCGTGCGGGTCCAGACGATTGGGAGCAGCCCGGAGGGGCGGGATGTGGTGGCGGTAATCGTCTCGCTGGACAAGGCGTTTACCCCGGAGGCCGCGCGGGCCACGGGCAAGGAGATCGTGCTGGTAAATTGCTGCATCCATCCCGGCGAAAGCGAGGGCAAGGATGCCATGCTGGCGTTGCTGCGGGATCTGGTGGTCAAGGGAAATGGGAAGGGCGACGGGCTGCTGGACCACGCGATTTTGCTTTGTGTACCCATTCATGGGGTGGATGGGCACGAGCGGTTCGGGCCGCACAATCGGATCAACCAGAACGGGCCGTCCGAGATGGGTTGGCGGACCTCCGCGCAGAACTACAATCTCAACCGGGACTGGCTCAAGGCCGACGCGCCCGAGATGCGGGCCGAGTTGGATCTATTCCACCGGTGGACGCCCGATTTGCTCGTGGATACCCACACGACGGACGGGGCGGATTACCAGTATGATCTGACCTATACGCTGGAGCGGTTTGGGGATCAGCATCCGGCGGTGCGGGCCTGGCAGGAGGAGGCGTTCGACCGCCACATCTTCCCGGAGTTGACCCGGAGGGGGCACAAGATCGCGCCCTACATCGTGTTCAACAACGAACGAGAGCCCAAGGAAGGGTTTGACGTGGGGGTGACAAAGCCGCGTTTTTCCACGGGGTACGGCGCGGCCTGGAACCGGGCGGCGCTGCTGGTGGAAACGCACATGCTCAAGGATTACCACAGCCGGGTCGTGGCGACGTATGATCTGGTGAAGGCGATCCTGGAGGAGATCCGGCGCGCGCCGGGAGGGCTGCGCAAGGCGACCGCGCAGGCGGACCGGGAGACGGTGGAGGCGGGGAAGAAGTTTGACCCGGAGAGGAAGGTGGCGCTCGATTTCAAGAACGGACCGGGCAGCGTGCCGTTTGAGTTTCTGGGCATGGAGTATCGGTTGGAGGATAGCCCGGTTTCCGCCGGGAAGTTCATCCGGTTCGATGGGACGAAGCCGGTGACTTTTACGGTGCCGCTGTTCAACGAGGTGGTCACCACGCACGAGGTGGTGCCGCCGCTGGGGTACATCGTACCGGCGGCGTGGACGGTCGTGATCGACCGGCTACGCGCGCACGGCATCGTGTTTACGACGTTGAGCAAACCGCTGACGCGGGAGGTCGAGACATATGAGTTCGAGCACGTCGAATGGCAGGCGTCGCCTTTTGAAAATCATCACTCCATCAAGGAGATGAAGTTTCATCCGGTGAAAAAACGGATGACGTTTCCGGCGGGGTCGGCGGTGGTTTATCTGGACCAACCGGCGGCCAAGGTAGTGCTGCATCTGCTAGAGCCGGACGGACCGGATTCGCTGGTGCGCTGGGGGTATCTGGACGCGATTTTCGAGCCGAAGGAATACGGGGAGGAGTACGTTTTGGAGCCGTTGGCCCGCGAGATGTTGGCGCGTGATCCGAAGTTGAAAACGGAGTTCGAAGACCGATTGGCGACGGATCCGGCGTTCGCTGCGAGCCCGAAGGAACGGCTGGATTTCTTTTACCGGAGGAGTCCGTTCTGGGACGAGCGGTTTAACGTGTACCCCATCGGGCGAGTCTTTGAGAGGGTGGGGGAATAGCGGAAAATGACGGTGCTCTGCTATGAGCGCGCTGAAATCGTTCGAGCAGGGCGCCGATGGGTGACGGCGCGCAGACGAAGTGCAAATTTGCAGACAAGAGCGTTCCCAAGTACAACCTGGAAACGAGGGTACGAAGGCAAAAGACCTGGTGGGACGAACGGAAGGCAGATGGCTAGCGTGTAATTGAGGAGAGGTTCTCCAGTCATTACTTCCTTGGCGCGTGGGGGGGGCTTTCCGTTGGTGGGGCAGGCGCTCCATCTGTCGAGTCCTGACGCTTGACCACGGCAGGCGAAGCGCCCGCCCCGCAATTTTGCTGCGCAGTGCGTGAAGTACATGATCACCGGTCCTTCGGCTGTGTTCGTACCTCACTTTATCGGAAACTAAGCAACCCATGCCTCCTGATGCAGGAATGGGTTGCAGGGTGCTTTATCGCTCCGTACGCAACACGCCGCGATTTAGGGCGTTTCTCAAATGAGTTAGCCTAGGTAGCCGCAGTGAGCAAAGAAGCCGTGGGCATCTTTGGCGTTGATGGTTTTG
>CAHJWO010000167.1 GCA_903642295.1 PVC group bacterium
TATACACTTGGCGAACCCCTGATCGCGTCGATCCCGATGCGGCGTGCTGTGGGGTTTGGGCGGAACGTCCGAATAAGAGACCTCCGGCAAAAGTCCGCAGATTTCGCAGATTTCGCAGATGACCAGAAGAGGGACTGCCTGGGTGGTCATTTCCTCCCTCCCATCTGCGGAAATCTGCGAAATCTGCGGACAGTTCCCGATTTTTGCCGGAAGTCTAAGTATGTACGGGAAGGTTTCCAGGTGGATGGCGATCTCCGAGCGCCAGGTTTTCGTGACCGCGCAGCGGTCTAAAAGGCTTGGCAGCATGGCGGCTACGCCGCAGGGAAAACAGGGCGCTCGGAGATCGCCATCCACCGAGATTCTATTTCGCAGATGCTTAATAGAGCCGCATGCCGCCGTTTTTAAAACGATTGCGCGGGGGCGGGAGAAGCAAGGCAGCTACGCAACTGCGGGACAGAAGGTTTCGGCATCGCGCCCGGAGGCCGCGAGCCACCGCCGGAACCCTGCCACTCATTCCTTGTGCAAACCGATGTCGTCTGCTTTAACCTTGCCAACTAAAAGTCGCCTCGGCCGGAGCTTGGCCGGGGCTCCGCGTAAACCGGGAGGAGTTGGACGCAAGGTGGGTCAACAGGTGATAAACGTCCTCCGCATCCGCACCCAGCGCCTGCGCGAGTTCGCTTGCCGCGAATGATTCCCCGACGCAGCCTTTCAGCTTCGCAACTACTTTGCCCTGTAATTCGAGCAGCTTGGTCGCCGCTTTTTTGCCCGCCTCCACCCCCGGTTGATGGTAGGCATTGATATTTACCAAACTGCCGTAAAAACCCACAGCCCTTTCGTAGAGAGCGATTAACGCACCGATCACGCTCGCATTTACCTCGGGGATGCTGACGGTTATTGAATCGCGTCCATTCTCGTACAGCGCGGTCCGTGTCCCCCTCAAAAAGCCTTGTAAATAATCTCCGCTGGTCACATCTGGCTCCACGTCGAACTCCTCACCGTCCGGGCGATCCTTCCGTACCTCGATGAAGGTGGCGTAGAAATTTGGCACGCCTTCCCGTAACTGCTGAACGTAGGCGTGTTGATCCGTCGAACCCTTGTTCCCATACACGGCGATTCCTTGGTGAACCACTTTGCCGTCAAGATCGCGTTCCTTACCGAGCGATTCCATCACGAGTTGTTGCAGGTATTTGCTCATGAGCACGAGCCGGTCTTTGTACGGTAGGATGACCATGTCCTTCTTCCCCTGGCCATCGGTCGCGTGGTACCACATCAACGCCAGCATCATGGCCGGATTATGCAAAGTTTCGGCCCGGCGTGTGAGGGTGTCCATGTCCGCCGCCCCATGCAGGAAGCTGTCGATATCAATTCCCTGCAGCGCCGCCGGAAGCAATCCGACCGCGCTCATGACCGACGTGCGTCCACCCACCCAATCGTACATGGGGAACCGCCGCAGCCACCCCTCTGCCTCGGCCCGGTTGTCCAGGTCGCTCCCGATGCCCGTGACCGCGACGAATTGCGACGCGAACGGCACCCCCATCGCCTCGAAGCGCGCCTGGGTCTCCAGCATCCCGTTGCGCGTTTCCTTGGTCCCCCCGGATTTGGATGTCACCAGCACCAGCGTTTGCTTCAAACGGTCGCCCAACCGGGCGAAAAGCCGGTCGAAGCCGTCCGGGTCGGTGTTATCCAAGAAGTAGGGCGTCAGCTTGTCCCCGGCGCTGCCGAGCGCGTCCGCCACCAACTGCGGCCCGAGCGCCGACCCGCCGATGCCGATCACCAAAATATCGGCGAACGGTTGTCCGTTTGCCGCTTTGATTTCCCCGGCGTGGATCGCTGCCGCGAAAGTCTTGATGTCCGCGATATCGCGGGTGATGGTGTCTTTCAATTCCGTGGTCGGGGCCAGCGCCGCATTCCGCAGCCAATAGTGCCCGACCTGCCGATCTTCGTCCGGGTTGGCGATGGCCCCGGCTTCCAACGCGTGCATGGCATCGAAAGCCTTCTGCGCCGCCGCTTCCATCTCGGAAAGATAGTCATCGCCAAACCTCATCCGGCTCACGTCGAGGCTGATCCCGGTGCGCTCGTCCCAAACTAGGTATTGTCGGAAACGTTTCCAAAGCTCGTCGGCGTTCATGGAGCTAACCGACAATCAATCTCGACCGATTGCAACGTGAATCCTCGCCACCGGATTCACCCGCGTTAGCCGCGACGCCTGCGACGGCTGCGACATAAACGCTGCTTTTTGACGAATAACTCGCGGGAAATTCCCGACCCGGCCAAACGCTCAATACTGCTTGCGCATGTTGCTTGGCAAAATATTCAACTCGTTACGGTACTTCGCCACGGTGCGCCGCGCGATGGGGATGCCGCGCTCGCTCAGGATCGATACGATATCCTTGTCGCTGAGCGGGTTAATCGCCGCCTCGTTCTTGATGAGGTCGAGAATGGCATCCTTGACGCTGGTATTGCTCATCGCCTCACCGCTGGCCGTCTGGTAGCCGGGGGTGAAGAAATAACGCATCTCGAACACCCCCTGGGGGGTGGAGATATATTTGCCCGAGATCGCCCGGCTGACCGTGGTTTCGTGAACCCCGACCGCCTCGGCAATCTGGACCATCGTCAACGGCCGCAGGAACGCGGTGCCCTTGTCGAGGAACTCCTCCTGGCGGCTGACGATCTGGTTGGCGATGTTGGAAATGGTCTGCTGGCGCTGGTGGATGCTCTTGATCAGAAACTTGCCGCTGCGGATCTTCTCCCGGATGTAGTCCTTCACGTCGCCGCCACTGCCGTTTTGCGCCATCAAGTCCTTGTAAGTGTTGGAGATGCGCAGATGGGGAATCTGCTCGCCATTGAGCATTACCGTGTAACTGTCGCCGATCTTTTCGACGGAGACATCCGGCAGCACGTAATTGTTCGGGTCCGGGGCGAAGATGGCCCCTGGCTTCGGGTCAAGCGTGGCGATGGAATAAGCGGCCTGCTGGATCTGATCGACCGTCACACCCAGACGACGCGCAATCTCGGGGAAGCGACGCTTGCCCAACTCGTCGAGATACTTGCTGATCATCTGGAATTCGAGCGTGCCTTCCTTGCCGAGCCGCCGCAGCTGGATCAGCAAGCAATCCTGCAGGTTCACCGCGCCGACGCCCGCCGGGTGGAAGTTTTGGATGATTTCCAATAACCGGCGCAGATCGGCGGTCGGCACGCCGGTGTTGGCGCTCATCTCTTCGGGCGTCGTTTGGAGGAAGCCGTTATCGTCGATGTTGCCGATGATCAATTCGGCGAGACGGCGGTCGGAAGCGTTGAGTTCCGCACCGTTGATTTGTCCGATCAGATGTTGCTGAAGCGTTTCCTGATTGGCGATGGAGTCAAAAAAGAACTGGCGGCGCTCTTCGTCGTCGTCGCTGCGGCCGCTGTAGCTGCTGCTCTGGGCCATGTACTCGCGCCATTCCTCGTCCAGTTTGGCCAGTTGCTCGAACTCTTCCTTGAAATCCTCATTCTGCTGCGTGTGGTCGTCCACGGGCGTCTCCGGGGCGTCTTCTTCGAGCACCGGGTTGGTTTGGAGTTCCTGCTGCACGATATTGCGCAGTTCGAGCATGGGTGCTTGCAGGATCACCAGGCTCTGCTGCAACTGCGGCGCCAGCACCTGTTGCATCGACAGGTTCTGGGTTTGTTGCATTCCGGGGCACGCCATACCCGAAAAAGATGGACACTTCGTCAGAGCACGGCAAGCCTGAAAACCGTTTTAGCAAACTTTTGGAACGTTTTTTGCTGTTTCGGATTTAAGCGACATCCATTCTCCATGAGCATCCTCACCAAAACACGGCGTCTCACGCCCTCCGCCACTCTCGCAGCCATCCTTCTCGCCGTTACGTTGGGTGGCTGGTGCTTCACCCCCGAGGTTCATTCCCAAGCGCCGGCGGCCTCAACGCCGAATGCGGCGCTGGCGAACTCGCTCGGTAAGCTCAAGGCGCAACAGACGCAGATCGCCGCCAACCAGACAAAAATCGAGGCGCAAACGGCACTGCTCAAGGAAGAAATACGCCAGGCGAAAATTTACAGCGCGCGCAGTGGCTCCGGCCACCGCTGAACTCTTAATGAAACCCAACTTCTATTCCACTCTACCCATGAAATTCTCTCCCAGTCACGCTTCCCTGCTGGCCGTTGGACTTGCGCTGCTGCTACCCACGAGCCACTCGCAATCCCAACTCGCGCCGGTGGTCGATCCTCTAACGGAGCTGCAGGCGTTGCAAACCGCGAACGACGACTTGCTCAAACGTCAGGACGCCACGCTCAAGGATCTGACCGATATGACCGCGACGGCGAATGAAGTCCGCATTTTCAGCAGGCGCGGCTAATCCCTGGCAATTCGTAGGTCGGGCGCAGCCACAGACTGAGCGCCAAAGTGTAAAACCCCTTCCGGCTTAGCGGGCCGGAAGGGGTTTCGTTTTTAGGTCGCGTTGGGTGGCGAGACTTAGCCGACGGTGTTTTCGTCCACCGTCAGATAGTGGGTTCCGCCGTGGGTCCAGACCCTCACGAGCGTCTGGTCGCCCACGGGCTTTTCGGTGTTCTTCACCGCGTCATCGGCGTTCTTGATTGGTCGGCGGTTGATCTCGGTGATCACGTCGCCGGGCCGCAGCCCCGCTTCGTAGGCCGGTGTTTCCGGCTGAACCTCGGTGATCAGCGCACCTTGCAAATCGTCCGGTGCGTTGACCTGCGAGCGGCTGCTGCGGTCGAGGTCGGCGACCGCAACCCCGGCCAAAGCCTCTTTTCCGTTGCCGGAACCGCGGTCGGGGTCATTGGCGGCGAGCTTGTTTTCGGAGGCGCGGCGGACCGTGGCTTCGACCGTCTTGGTTTCACCGCTGCGCACGACTTCCACGGGCACTTTGGTTCCCGGCGCAGTCTCCGCGACCTGGAGTTTTAGCTGGCTGGCGTCCTTGACGGGCTGACCGTTGAACTGACGGATCACGTCGCGGCTCTTCAAACCGGCGGCTTCGGCGGCTCCACCGGAAACCACGTCGGCCACGAGGGCACCGTTGATGCGGTCCAACTTGAACTGTTGCGCGAGGGCAGGGGTCAGGTTCTGGATGCTCATGCCCATCAACCCGCGCTCGACCCGACCATTCTTGACCAGGCTCGTCATCACCCACTGACAGAGGTTGGAAGGAATGGCGAAACCGATGCCCTGATTGCCACCGCTGCGACTCAGGATGGCCGTGTTGATGCCGACCAGCCGACCCTCCACGTCCACGAGCGCGCCGCCGGAATTACCGGGATTGATCGCGGCGTCCGTCTGGATGTAATCCTCATCCTGGCCGCCGTCGGTCACGCGGTCCTTGGCGCTGACGATGCCCTGGGTGACGGTTTGACCAATGCCGAACGGATTTCCGACGGCCAGCACCACGTCGCCGACCGCGAGTTCCGCGCTGTCCGCGAAGGTGACGGCGGGGAGTTTTTCCGCCTTGATTTTGAGGAGCGCGACATCGGTTTTCGGGTCCGTGCCGACCAGCTTGGCCGGGAACTCGCGTCCGTCCGCCAAGGCAACGCGGATTTCCGAGGCGTCCTTGACGACGTGGTTGTTGGTCAGGATGTAGCCTTCGCCTGAGACAACGACCCCGGAGCCAAGGCCATGCTGGGTACCGCCGGAGGGGCCTTCCGGGCCGCCGAAGTTAAAGTTGCGTCCCTGGCCGAAGAATTGCCGAAAGGCATCCATGTCCTGACCGGAGAGTTGCTGGCGCTGGGCTTTGGAGGTGACGAATACTTCCACGACGCTGGGGGCGACCTTTTGGACGATGGGCGCAAAACTGCCCGCGGGGGTGCGTCCCCGGTCCACGGGCGCATGTTCGACCCGAAGATCGGGACCGGCGGTGGCGCCCGCGGGCTTGCCGGGAGCATCAGGATTGCTCAAGGCAAAAGTGCTGCCCCCGACGAGCACAGTGGCACCGAGGAGGGCAGCTCCCAGAGTCCAGGGTTTGGTGGAAGTTTGGTGTGATGGGTGTTCGGGCGTAGAAATGTTCAGCATGACGAAGCATCGCCGACGCCACCTATCACCATTCTTGCCGCAACATTACAAACATGTAATTCGCGGATGATAGAACAGTGGCGCACCGAATACCATGATGAGCGACCGCACCGCTCGCTACGCTACCAAACACCCACGAGTACGCCCGCCGAACCGCGACGGCGGTGGACGCCAAATCAGAAGCGATCAAACCTAAAACCAGCCGCAGGACTCCGGTTTAGAAGTCTCCAACCAGCGGGGTCAGGTCAGCACCGGGGACAGACTCTTCTAACTGCCGATCCGAAAAACCCGGTTTCCAGCCCCGGCAGGGGCGGCAGAGTTTAGCCCGGGGCGTAAGCCCCGGGGAAAAGCGCCATTCGCCCGAAGCCCCGGCAGGGGCGTAAGAAAAAACGCGTGGGTTTTCCAGATAGGCAGTAAGAGTTAATGGCTGTTTCCTGTCGAGTGCCGAAGTGTCGAAGACGGCAGCTTGGATCAGTCAGGCAACCAGGCGCCAAGTGGCTGAACAGAAGAGTGCCGTGCGGTGTTTGAGAGTCATTGTTGCGACCTGTTGGTCCTTTGGTTTGAGGTCTGCGACATGCTTCTTGGAAGGGGGTTCTCTCGCCGGTACATTCTGGCGAGCGTCCCTCCAACTTCCTCATGGATTTTCCCGACACCCGCTGGACCCTCATCGCACACCTGGGTGACGCGGGGAAAGTTAGCGGGGCCCTCGACCAACTCTGCGCGGTGTACTGGCAGCCGATCTACGCCTACTTGATCCAGGAGGGTCGCAGTCACGTCCAAGCGCAGGACCTCACGCAAGATTTCCTGGAACTGGTGGTGCGCCAGCGTCTGCTGGAGCGTGCGGACCGGTTTCCGGCAAGCTGCGTTCGTGGCTTGTTGCCTCTCTGCGGCACTTCCTTGCCAACGTGCGCCGCCACGACTCCCGGCAGAAGCGCGGCGCGGACCAGGCTGTGCGCGCCCTCGACCACGCGGAGGTTTTGGCCGAGGTGCAGGGCCTGGCCTCGTCCCACCTGTCGCCAGACGAAGCATTTGACCGCGCCTGGATCGCCGTGCTGCTGCGCCGCGTGCTGGATTTGCTCACTCATCAGTACCAAGGGGCGGGCAAGGAGGAAGAGTTCATCGCGTTGCCGCCGTTCTTGCTCGACGATGGCTGTCTGGACCAGACGAAGGCGGCGGCGCAGGCGAACATGACCATCGCCAGGTTCCGGGTGCAGCTTCACCGACTACGGGGGCGTTACCGGCAGACCCTGCGCCAGTAGATCACAGCGACCCTGGAGCACGAAGCCGACCTGGACGAGGAACTCGCCTACCTGCTCAGAATCATGGGCCGTCCATTGTGACCGTGGACGAGAACAACGTGCCAAGAGTAGCTTCCTTGACGAGTGATGCGGCCAGGGCCGATCAGAAAGATGGAAGTATTCTGTAATTTCGAGGCAAGAACGAACCTGTACTTAATGAGGAGTAATCGTGCGCTCGCGGTACGGGTTGCTCTTTGTCCGTATGCCTTCCGAAGCCCTGCCAAAGGTCAATCTCTGTGCGCGCTGCCACCGTCAGCCGCCCCTGTTGCCCACCCTTTTTTGTTCCGGTTGCTTGCTGGCCCGGGCGGGAGCTGCTGATCGCCGAACAGAGCCGCCGATAGCATCACCGCTCCAGAACGTGCTTCGCTGGCCACCTTCTCAAACGCCGTCTCGCCAAGCAGCGGCGCCCCGGATGTCGTGCCAGTAGATGCCGGGCGCGTGCGCTGGTGCGGTGGAGGCAAGCTTGGAACGGAGCGCGGCGACTCGCTTCCTGACTTCCAAGAGGTAGATGCTGTTAGTGGCAGTGGGTGCCCACAGCGGGCGGCAGTTTTGTGTTGTTCAACACCCTTCTGTAACGATACGGTCTGCCGATGCCTGCCGACGCCCCCGTTGCTCCTCTGCCCAGTGCCATCATTGTGCAGCAGGGCAAGGTTCTTGATTACATCGACGGGATCACTCAACGGCAGGAAACTCCTGAGGAGTACGTCCGTCAAGAAATCGCCAAGTCGCTCGTCCGGGAATACGGCTACGCAAAGCGCGACATTGCCGTCGAGTTTACTCTGCGCCTAGGCAGCCGCAAACCACGCGCTGACCTTATCGTTTTCCCCGAAGGCAACGAACATAAGCAGGAAAACGCTCGGATCATCGTGGAATGCAAAGCGGCGACCGTGAAAGCGGACGACCGGAAAGACGGAGTGGGACAGCTTCACTCGTACCTCTCTGCCTGCCCCAACGCGATGTTCGGGATGTGGACGAATGGGATAGAACGCTTCTGCTACCGCCGTGTGGTTCGGGAAGGAAACGTCGAGTTCGCGGAAGTACCCGATATTCCTGCGCGAGGCCGAGAGGACGAAGAGGCGGAGAAGCCTCGGGTGGATCAACTCAAGCCTGCGACCAGCGACGCGCTGCTTTTTGCCTTTCGACGTTGCCACAACTACATCGCCGGTAACCAAGGGCTGCAAAAACCCGATGCCTTTTGGGAATTGCTGAAGTTGATCTTCTGCAAAATCCACGACGAGAGGTTCTCGGACGATCTTCAGTTCTACGCCGCTGGCAACGAGCGAGCCAGCATGAACGGCCAGCTTAAAGTCAAAGCCCGGCTCGACAAGCTCTTTGAGGCCGTGAAGACGGAGTACAAGGCAATTTTCAAGGCGGGCGATGCCATCGACCTTCACCCACCGGTTTTGGCCTACCTCGTTGCTCAACTCCAAATGTATTCACTTTTGGAAAGCGACATTGACGTGAAAGGCCGCGCATACGAGGAAATCGTCGGGTCTAATCTTCGTGGCGACCGTGGTGAATTTTTCACCCCGCGCAACATCTGCGCGATGGCAGTGACCATGCTCGATCCGGGAGAGCGCAGTTTCATCCTCGATCCCGCTTGTGGCACCGGCGGCTTCCTCATTACCGCGATGAACCATGTCATCGCCAAGATCGCCGAGGCCGAGAGACGCCGTGGCGGAAGTCAAGAGCGCATCGAGAATGCCACCCGGACCCGCGTGACCAAGTTCGCCCAAGGATTCCTGGTGGGCATTGACCTGAACCCCAACTTGGTCAAGGCCAGCAAGATGAACATGGTCATGAACAACGACGGGGCAGGGGGCCTTTATCAAGCCAATTCCTTGGCACGTTCGGCGAGTTGGACCGACGAAAAATTGCGTGAGCGCAATCTCGCTGGCAAGGTGGACCTGCTCTTTACCAACCCACCGTTCGGCTCCAAAATCCCGGTGGACACACCGGCAATCTTGGAAAACTACGATCTCGGCCACGCTTGGTCGTATGATGCGGGGACCGACCATTGGGAGAAGACCAAGAATGTTGCCCGATCCCAACCGCCGGAAATCCTCTTCATCGAGCGGTGCGTGCGGTTTCTCAAACCCGGCACCGGTCGCGCTGCCATTGTGCTGCCGGACGGCATCCTCGGCTCGCCTGGCCTTGGTTATGTCCGTGAATGGATTCTGCGCCACTGCCGCATCTTGGCGAGCGTGGACTTGCACCCCGATACCTTCCAGCCGTTTGTTTCAATTCAGACCAGTCTTTTGGTCCTCCAGCGGAAAACCGACGAGCAGGTTACACTGGAAGCTGCCGCAGGGCAGATGCAGGATTACGAGGTATTCATGGCTGTTGCTAGCCATGTCGGACACGACAAGAGAGGAAATCGCACCTACGTCCGCGACCCTCACGGCAACGAGGTTTTTGAAGAGGTAGATCAGCCGGTCAAGGAGTATGTGAACGGCGTGCCGGTGATCCATTCTCACAAAGCCCAAGTCAAAGTGCTTGACGACAACACTCAACAGATCGCACAGGAATTTTGCCGATGGCTCTCCACGCAAGACTAAGCATCTATGAAAAAGAAACTCGGTGGTCGAGGCCGACGGTGTTAAGCAGGGTGGTGACGCTTTCCCGTAGG
>CAHJWO010000168.1 GCA_903642295.1 PVC group bacterium
GCTTTGGCGAGGCGCCAAAGCGGGCACGCGAGGCGCGTGCGCTCCCCGGAACCCTCCGCAAATTGAAAGACCTTGAGAAGTGGTGACAACGAGTGAGATGTCGTGGGTTAAATGAGAGCAGCCACTCGGAACGGCCAAAATCGAACGCTGCCGCTGGACGATGCGCTCCAAAGTCTGCCACTCGACTGGAACCGTAAGCGATCACCTCCTCAGGAGTGAACATGAAAGCTTGTGGACGGACAAAGCGCATGTGGCGAAGATGCGCCTCGTCGTAAACGTCGTCTGGGCAGAAGTACTCGACCGCACGCAATGCGCGGTTGCCCGGCGACTGCCGGCAGGCGCGCCACAACTCGGGACCGCGTCCTTCGTGGTAGAAGTGCTCAACGCCAACAGGCTGGATCATGGGGATGAGAAGCGCGAAGGACGAATGCCGCCTAACCGAAGGTCGGCGCAAGTTTTCTTACGCCCCTGCCGGGGCTATCTCGTCGGGCAGTTTCCCGGGGCTCACGCCCCGGGCTAAGTTCTTTCGCCCCTGCCGGGGCTATGACCGAATGATTCGGATCGGCATTCCACGAGATTAAGGCACCCTCGACGGTGGAAGGTCCTTCGGCTCGTTCCACTCGCTCAGGATGACAGACTTTACGGGAGGGGTCGGTGCAAGGCTTATCCAATCGGAATGTGCTCTAAGCGTGCGTCGGGGCTGGGGCGAGCCGGGCCTCGTCCAGATGGGTGCGCGCGTTCAAATCGCGCGGCGCGGCGTTGACCGCGTGTTGGAACGCATCCACCGCCTCGCGCTGTTTGCCTTCGCGCCGGTAGCACAGGCCCAGCATGTCCCACGCGGGCGCATACTTGGGCTGGGCCTTGACGCCCTGGCGGCAAATGTTTTCCGCGGCCGCCACCTGCCCGGTGGCGAGGTAGCAATAGCCGAGTTGACGGCAGATGGCGGGATTGGCGGGGGCGATTTTGTGCGCCTGCTCGTAGGGTGCCACGGCCTTGGCGGGCTGGTTCATCTGGACGTAGCAGGACCCCAGTGTCGCATTCGCCAGCAGGTTGTTGCCTTCGATGCTCGTCGCGCGTTGCAGGTCGCCGACGGCGTTGGCGGGCTTGCCTTGGTGGAGCTTGCACTGGCCCAAGATGATCCAGGGTTCTGCCTTGTTGGGGGAAACCTGCGTCGCGCGGGTGGCGGAGGTGATGGCGTCGGCGGTCTTGCCTTCGCGCACCTGGCAGGCGGCCAGCAAAACCCAGCCGAAGGCAAAGCTGCCGCTGGCGTTGACCGAGGTGCGCAGGTCCGCCTCGGCGGCGGGGAACCGGTTTTGAGCCACCTCGACGCAGGCGAGGCTGTACCAGCCGATGGGCAGCTTCGGCGCGATTTTCGTGACCCGGCGGAACGAGTTCTCCGCTTCCCCGATGAAGCGGAAGCGCAGTGCCAGGATGCCCCGGTTTTCGTGTAAGCCGGGATACTTGTCCGGGAAACGCGTGGTCAGGTCGCGCAACGCCTTGAGGGCGGCGTTGGCGTCGTGCCGTTGCGCGGCGATGCGCAACGCTTTGAAGGAGGCGTCGTTGACGATGGGATCGTCACCCTTCACCACGTTTTCCAGCGGCGACTTCTGCCACCGGGAGGGATCGGGCAGACGCGCGAGCAAGCTGGGCGGGGCCGGATTGGCACCGGCGGCGTCCGGGGGGGCGGTGGCGGCGAAAATAGACGTGCCGCCGAGGAAAGCAGCGCCACCGAACGTCAAGGCGAGCCGTCGAAAGTGGGAGGATGCGCGATGGAAATGCACGGGATTGGGTTTAACCGAGAGCGCGCGGGTTTTCAAGCGCAACATCAGACGGCGGCGGTTTGCCATTCACCCGTCCCCTTGGTATAGAGACCCATGATTTCTGCCCTGATCGGTGAATCCAATCCCCGCTGGAAAACCTGGCGGCGGGTCGCGGCGAGTTGGCTGCTGGCGGCGGCCTTCGTCCTGCCGCCAACCGGCGCGGCCTTCGCCCGCGCCTGCGTCTGGAAGGTAACTTCGGGAGGCCACACCCTGTATCTGGCCGGCTCGGTCCACGCGCTCCGGGGGGCGGATTACCCGCTGCCCGCCGCGTATGATCAGGCGTACCAGGCCAGCTCGGTGGTGGCGTTCGAGACGGACCTGCGCAAAATCCAAGGCCCGGTGTTGCAAAAGGCGATGTTCCTGCCCCGGGGCTCCACGTTGCGCGACCATCTCGACCCCCGGGTGTACGCCTACATCCTGCGGGTGATCGCCAACGTCCACGGCTCCACCACGCCCGAGAAAAAACTGGAGAAGTTGCGGCCCTGGGCGGTCGCCTGGCTGCTGCAAGCGCCGAATGGGATCGACGGGGTGGAATCCGGGGAAGGGATCGACGCCCATTTTTTGCAAAAAGCCGTGCGGACCCACAAGGAAATCGTCGGGCTGGTGCCCCTGGATGAACACATCGCGGTTTTCGGCGGGATGAACGACGCCGACAGCCAGGCGTATCTCTTGCTGCGGTTCATCCAGCTCGATCAGGAAAGCAAGGTGTATCAACAGATGGTCAGCGCCTTGAAGCGCGGCGACGCCGAGGCCATCGACCAATCCATCCGGGCCGACTACCGCGATACGCCGGGGCTGCGGCAGCGCATTATCACCGACCGGAACCGCCGGTGGCTGCCCGAGATCGCCCAATGGCTCGGCAGTGGCAAGACGTACATGGTCATCGCGGGCGCGGCGCACATGGTCGGGTCCGAGGGAGTGCCCGCGCTGCTGCGGGCGCAAGGTTTTCAGGTCGAGCAGCTTTAGCGTGGCGTGTCCGACGCACTAGTGAACGAACAGCCCGGAGACCATGTAGCAAACGCCCACCGCGCCGAACAGCAGGCTGACAAACCAGAACGCGCGCCGCTGCGTCAGCGCTGAAATGGCCGAAATGGCGATACAGATCTGGAACATCGTCACGGAGGTCGCCAGTTTTTCGTGGTGTTCGAGATGCACCTTGCCTTCTTCCTTGAGTTCGTCCGCGTGTGCCTGAAATTTCTTGGCGGCCTCGGTGATTTCCTTTTGATCCGCGTCGTAGCTCTTGAGTTTGGCGAGTTCCGCCTCGGACGGCGTCTTATCCAAGGTTTTGAGCAGTTCGATGCGGCTGGCGAGCACGGCGGACTTGATGCCTTTGGCCTGGAAATAGGTCCACTGGTCGCTGGCCTTGAGGATTTCGTTGTTGGCTCCGATTTGCTCCAGCAGAGCCTCGTTGGCATGGTAGCCCGCGCGGAGGGATGCCACCGCGGCGAGCGCGGCGAAGATGGCCGAACTCAGTGCCACTCCAAGCACCCATCTTTTGCCCTCTGAAGCGTGTTCGGCGTGTTCCTTGATGTGTTCCTGGGATTGTTCGAGCGGCACTTCGATTTCTTCCATGCGCGCAGATTAGGCGAAAACCCGGCGGGACGGCAACGGTTGTTTCCGATGGCGCGGGGTTGCCTTGAGGTCGAACGCCGCTAGCTTCCTACACCGCATGGAAATCTCTTCCCCCGAGGCCGCCGCGCCCACCGTCAGTCTCCTGATTCCCGCTTACAACGAGGAACTGCTCCTGCCGTCCGTTCTGGAAAGGGTCCGCGAGAGTTTCGCGGCCATCGGGTTTTCTTCCTATGAGATCGTGGTGTGCGATAACCACTCGACCGACCGCACCGGCGAGGTCGCCCGCGCCCACGGCGCGAAGGTGGTCTATGAAGAGCACAACCAGATCAGCCGGGCGCGCAACACCGCCGCCAAAGCTGCGGCTGGCAAATGGCTCATCTTTCTGGACGCCGACACCCTTCTATCGTCGGAACTGCTGCGGGAGACGATCCAGTGCTTCGAGGGCAACCGCATCTGCGCGGGCGGGGCCGGGTTGAGGTTCGACTTGCCCAACGTGGGGCCGTTCGCGGCGGGGATGACCTGGGTTTGGAACAACCTTTCGCGCGGGCTGAGCCTCGCGGCGGGTTCCTACGTGTTCTGCCACCGGCAGGCGTGGGAGGAGGTCGGCGGGTTCGACGAGCGCGTGTACGCCGGGGAGGAAATCTTTTTCTCCCACCGGCTCAAGCGTTGGGCCAGGCAGCACGGGATGCGCTTTCGCATCCTGACGGATCACCCGGTCGTCACTTCCGCGCGCAAGGTGGAATGGTACGGCCAGTGGGGGTTGCTCTGGCATTGCGTGCTGCTGATGCGCCCGGGTTCGGTCAAGAGCCGCGCGGCGTGCGCGCTGTGGTACGACCGGCCTCCGGCGATGGCGGAAATTCAGAAGTAAAAGGCAGAAGGCAGAAGGCAGAAGGCAGAAGGCAGAAGGCAGAAGGCAGAAGGCAGAAGGCAGAAGGCAGAAAAGCTTTTACCCGCAATCATTTGTCGATGAAACAGACTTTGCAGATCTTGTTGGGGGGAGGGTTTGTGCTGGCGGGCTGCCTGCACTTTGTCTTTCCGGCGGCCTACGTGAAGATCATGCCGCCGTACTTGCCCGCGCCATTGCTCCTGGTATACCTGAGCGGGCTGTGCGAGGCGGCGCTGGGGGTGGGGATGTTCACCCGGTTCGCACCGTGGGCGGCGTGGGGATTGATCGCGTTGCTGGTGGCGGTGTTCCCGGCAAACGTCCACATGGCTTTGCACCCGGAATTGACGCCAAAAGTTTCCCCGGCGGCGCTGTGGGCGAGGCTGCCATTTCAGGCGGTGTTCATTGCCTGGGCTTACTGGTTTACACGCTGAAGGGTCCGGGCAAGGTCTTGCTGTTTGCGGAAGATCCCGGGGAGCGCACGCGCCTCAGTGGAATGGCCGTAAGGGACCGGGTGGGAGTTTGTGCGAGAGATCGTCGCAAATGCGGGAAAGATGTCGCAGGCGTCGCAAATAACGTGGCGGCGGGGGCGTGAGGACAGAGGCGTAACTTCTCCCGGCCCCGATCATTTTTTGCGGGGCAAGGCATCTGGACCGATTTTTGCTTTAAGCGTTGGGGAAACTGTCCCGGACATGCAAAAGGCGCACTTCGATTATCTGCTCACCACCATGCTCGACAGTCATGAGGGGATCGCCGACCTGTTTTTTATCGTCGGGCGGCCTTTTCAAGTCGAGGCGTTCGGCAAGCTCAAGCCGGTGGCCGTCGATCCGCCCGTTGATATTCTAACGGCGTACCACGTCGAGCGCATCGTCAACCGGCTCATCGGGCACGACGTGCGCCTCGTGCGCGACCTCGTCGAAACGGGGAGTTGCGATACTTCGTATGCGGTAGGTAACCGGTGCCGATTGCGCGTCAACATCTTCCGTCAGCGGGGGAATTACGGGATCGTCATGCGGATTCTGGCGACCAAGATTCCCACCTTGGACGCGCTGAACCTGCCACCGGTTTTCGGCAAGATGACCAAAGAGAAAACGGGTCTCATTCTCGTCACGGGCGCGACCGGTTCGGGCAAGACGACGACCCTGGCGGCACTGCTCAACGAGTTTAACGAGCAACTGCCCGGACACATCGTTACGCTGGAGGACCCCATCGAGTTCGTCCATCCGCACAAGCTGAGCACGTTCTGCCAGCGGGAGTTGGGCAACGATTTCAACACGTTCGCCACGGGGTTGCGGGCAGCGTTGCGCGAGGCGCCGAAGGTCATTTTTGTCGGTGAGCTGCGCGACCGCGAGACGACCGAAATCGCCATCACGGCAGCCGAGACCGGGCATCTGGTGGTGAGCACTTTGCACACGATCAACGCCGGGCAGTCGATCAACCGAATTCTGGGTATGTTCGAGCAGGCCGAGCAGACGCAGATGCGCCAGCGGCTCGCGGAAACGCTGCGCTACATCGTCGCCCAGCGGCTCGCGCCGAAGATCGGCGGCGGGCGGCAGTTGGTCATGGAAATCATGGGCAGCAACCTGCGCACGCGCGAGGCGGTGCTGCTGGGCGAGGACGAACAGCGCTCATTTTACGACATCACGGCGGCGTCGCAGACCTACGGCTGGCAGACGTTCGACCAGTCGATCATGGCGTCGTTCAAGGCGGGAATGATCGACGAGGAAACGGCGATGGCATACGCATCGCGCAAGCCCATCGTGATGCGTGGCGTCGATGCGCACAAACATGCGATGGGTGAAGGGAAAGCCGAAAACTCCGGCCTGCGCATGGCGAGCGAGATCGCCGAAAGCGCGGTGGCACCGCCGCCAATTCCGAGAGCGGCCCCGACGACGCCCGCGCCACCGCTCGGTAGCTTGCAACTGGCAAAATAACCCACGCCATGTCCAACGCCTTACGCATCCAAGTCCCGACGGCCCAGACGCCGCCCGCCGCCAACCAGGAAGACCGCATCGGGCGCGACGACCGCTCGGCGCTCGTCTGCTGCCACGAACCGGCCTATCTTGAATTTCTGACGACCCAGTTGCGCACGGCGGGCTACAAGGTGCACCACGCCGGGACCCATCAACAGGGAGCCCAGCGGCTCGCGGGCCGCGCCTATCATTTGACGGTGCTGCTGGAGAATCTTGAAGGGTGTTCGTTGGACACGAATGGGTTGCTGCGGCAGTTCTCGACGATGGGAACCGACGAGCGGCGCGGAAATCTGGTGGTGCTGTTGTGTCAATCTTACGCCACGGGGGACGAGTTGAGCGCTTATGCCCTGAGCGTGGACCTGCTCATCAATTATACGGATGTGGCGCAGTTCAATGCGCTGGTGGCTCCGATGGTGGAGGAGCGTCAGGAGGGCGACCGGCATTTTGCGGCGGTGTTGGGGAAGGCCGCCTAGCGGGATAACGATCACCGCTCGCTGGCCGGAGCCAGCTTCGCCAGCAACCGAACAAGGCGCGGATTGCCACGCAGCGAGTCCCCCTGCGGATGATGTTTCAGCAAAAAAGGGTGGCACGCCGCGTGCCACCCTTCCAGGCGAAGATCCCCTCGAATTTGTCAGGCGAGACGGCGGAATTTCCTCATGCCAACCAATGCCAGCAAACCGAAGCCAAGCACCGTGTAGGCGGCAGGCTCCGGGACGGGGGTGAAGTAGGTGACGGCGTAGTTGTCGAACAAAATCGCATCCGTGCTCGCACCTGAATACCCACCGACACCGTCGGGCGTCCCGTTTGCGAGCGTCCAAACCGCCGCTGCCCGGGTGACCGAGTTGGGCGCAATCTGACCCGCGAGGCTGCCGGAAGCGATGGTGGTGGCAACGCCGCCGAGGCTGTAAGTCGCCGTGTAGGTACTGTTGATGGCATTGATCCGGATATTTAGATGGTACGAGGCATTGAGGTTGGCCTGATTCGCGGTCGTGGTGGTCGAAGCCGACCCGAGCGAGTAACCGATGTTGGCAGCATTGGCCGTCCCGGAGGGAGCGAAACTGATGGTGATCAAGGGCGTGTTACCGTTGGCGAGGGTAAAAGCGAACCGATCTGTCAGCGCTGTCCTGCCCGCCGCGACGTTCAGCACGAAATCCGTGTCGAACTGATAGCCCTGACCGGTTGGCGGCGCGACGGTGAAGGGGTGATACACAGTTGAAGTGGCTGCGCCGGGGACCACGATGTAACCCGCCTGTGTGCGAATGTTGCCGCCCAACGACGCCGCCCTCCCGGAGAAATTCGCATAGGTGCCAACATTATCTGGCCCGACGTAGTTGCTGCCCCCGACGAACTCCGTGCCGCTGCCCGCGTTGTCGTTCTCCGGGTCGTTGGTCAACCAGCCGTTCTGGCCCGTGCCCCCGACGGTTGTCTGGCCATCGGTCAAATAGGTCGCCGTGTAGCCGGTATTGAAGTTTGTGCTGTACTGCGCACGCACGGTGGACACGCTCACCAATAGGGCGGCGGAAAGGAACGAAGCTGCGATGAATTTTTGCATAGTAGGAGTGGTGATGTGAGGTAAGCGTCCGAAAAATTGCCCGACCACGGATTTGGCGAAGGCCATCAAGGCGGACGGTCGCTGCTCGGGAGCGGTGTGGGGGCGACCGTATCCATGACGTGCCAGAGGCGCCATACTCCTTTGGGATTAGACGGCGGGTTTGCGCAGGCTGGCTGCGAAGAACCCTGGGGAGGGCCGTTTTACGGAAAAGCGGTTGTGCGGGAAGGAAATGCTTCCATTCAACAAACGAGCCGTCGGGAGACGGGGCTGGCGGCAGTCCTGTAAAAAACTTTTTTGCATCCGGGAGTGCCGACGTGAAAAACCAGCCTTCCGACGGGCGTTCGCAAAAGTCATCCCAAATCCAACGTCCCGGAATCCGCCGGATCGAGATGAGTTTCGCGAAAGGCTCCGGTATCAGACCGATGGGGCAGGGCTCGGAGAGCCCTCCCTACCTAGTTTTCGGGTCGTGGCGCGGCGGGGACGCGCGCGGTGGATGGGGGGCGTGCGATTCGGGTGGCACCATGAAATCTTCCCGTTCTTCCTCGTCGCCGTTGGTGGCTCTGGCTGGTCTTGCGCTAGCCGGGTTTGCCTACAAAAAGCTACGGCGTGACCTCCAGTTTTTCGAGGGGAAAATCGTGCTGATTTCCGGCGGGTCGCGCGGGCTGGGGTTGGAAATTGCGCGGCAGTTGCGGGCGGAAGGGGCAACCCTGGCGTTGTTGGCGCGGGATCCGGACGAGTTGGCGCGGGCGAAAGCGGATTTACTGGGAAGGGCGGGCAAGGGGGAGGTGGCGACTCTGCCTTGCGATCTGAGCCGGAAGGAGGAGATCACCAGGACGGTGGGGGCCGTGGCGGAGCGGTTTGGGGGATTGGACGTGCTGATCAACAATGCGGGGATCATTCAGGTCGGGCCGCTGGCGAATCTGACGCCACAGGATTTCGAGGAGACCATGCAGATTCACTTTTGGGGGAATTTTTATCTGATGTGGGCTTCGCTTCCATTCCTGCGCGGACGCAAGGGCGCGCGGATCGTCAACGTGGCGTCGATCGGCGGGAAGATTGCGATTCCGCACCTCGCGCCGTACAGCGCAAGCAAGTTTGCCCTGGTTGGGCTGTCGAATGCGCTGGGCGTGGAGTTGGCGCGCGAGGGGGTGCGCGTGACGACCGTCGCGCCGGGGTTATTGCGGACGGGGTCGCACGTGCAGGCGAAATTCAAGGGGCAGCACGCCAAGGAATTTAATTGGTTCGCCACGTCGGACAACGTGCCGGGCTTTTCCGTGAGCGTGGAGTATGCGGCGCGGCAGATCGTGGAGGCGTGCCGGAGCGGGCGGCCTGCATTGACGTTCCCGCCCCAGATGCGCGCGGCGGAGATCGCGCAGGCGGTGTTTCCGAATTTGACGGCGCACGTTCTAGGGTTGGTCAACCGGTTTGTGCTGCCGAAGGCGAGTTCGCGGGCCGACGGGATGGAAGCGTGGAGCGGCGAGCAGAGCCGGTCCAAGGAGGTGACGCCAGGGTGGAAGACGGGTCTGGTAGACCGGGCGGCGGCGGAGAACAATGAGAAAGGATGACGTGGAAATGGGAAGTGGGAACGCGGAAGTGGGAAGTGGAGATGAGGGGGTAACGTCTGGTTGGGGGCGCAGGGGTTTTAACGCGGAGACGCGGAGGGTCGCAGAGGAAGAGGAGAAAGGCAAAAGGCAAAAGGCAGAAGGCAGAAGGCAGAAGGCAGAAGGCAGAAGGCAGAAGGCAGAAGGCAGAAGGCAGAAGGCAGGGGTTGGGGTTGGGGTGCCTGCGGATGGCGAGCGCGTCTTTTATCCTGCGGCGGTGGGTGGAGAACGGGGAGGTGTTGCCGCTTGAACCTTTTCGCGGCGGGCTTAGACTACCCGCCACATGAACTTCGGCATCGTCAAAGCCTTTATCGACCGTCTGAGCGTGCGGACTAAATTGATTGCCGTGGGAATCATCGCGTTCCTTCTGGGCATGTTCTGGGGCAGCCGGGGGAACGTGGAGGTCAACGGTCGGTACGTGCCGTGGGGCGATAGCCTGCTCGATACCCGCAGCGGACAGGTGTACGTGCGGGACGGCGACCGGATTCGTAAGGGGCCATCGTTACCGGGGTGGTTTTAGGAGAAGGCAGAAGGC
>CAHJWO010000169.1 GCA_903642295.1 PVC group bacterium
GGCAGAGTTTAGCCCGGGGCGTAAGCCCCGGGGAAAAGCGCCATTCGCCCGCAGCCCCGGCAGGGGCGTAAGAAAAAACGCGTGGGTTTTCCGGATAGGCAGTTAGCCGGTAGGGGCCGCCGCGCTCTGGTCGGCAGTCCATTTCCGCCTTCCGCTGTACTTGCCCGCAAACCGCGCTTACGTTTGGCTCATGGACATCGAAGAATACTCGCCCGACAAACACACCTACCACCTGCTTTCCGACGTGAGCCTCGCGCTCGGATTTCTCTCCATCCTTCTTTCTATCATCACCTGGTTCAGCGCCAAGAAGGAGGACAGCGCTCACGGCGAGCGTTTCGGTATTTTCATCGGCCTCTGGGTGCCGAGCTTTTTCATCCTCTCCAATCGCCTGTCCCGCAAGGCCGACGAGTTGTAAGCCACGCGTTTCCAAGGCTCGACCGGACGCGTCTGATGTCCTGACGCGCCGGATTGCCCTTGAATTTACCGCCGGGGAGAATGAACGTCCTCTCCGGCGTTCCCATGCCGTTTGCCAACCCCTGACCCGCCGTGATCACGTTTCTCCAAGGCATCCTGAGCGAATCGTTGCCCACCCAGATCGTGGTGGAGGTCGGCGGCGTCGGGTACCAGGTGTTCATCCCGCTTTCCAGCTACGACCGCCTGCCCGCCGCCGGCGCGCCGGTCAAGGTGCTGACCCACCTGCAAGTGCGGGAGGACGCCCACATTCTTTACGGCTTCATGAGCGTGCCGGAGCGCGACCTGTTCCGCCTGCTGGTCAACAATGTCAGCGGGATCGGGCCCAAGATCGCGCTCGCGGTGCTCAGTGGCATGAACGTGACGACGTTCAAGAACGCGGTGGTCACCAGCGACATCGCCGCGTTGTCCAAGATCAGCGGCGTCGGCAAGAAGACCGCCGAGCGCGTGGTGCTGGAACTGCGCGACAAGGTCGGCGTCGCCGCGACCTGGGAAGCGGCCAGCTCCTCCCATGCGCCCGGGCCGGAGGAAACCGCCATCAGCGACGCCGTGCTGGCCCTCATCTCGTTGGGCTACAAACAGGTGGATGCCCACAAGGCCATCAAGGCAATCCACAAACCCGGCGGCGAACTGCCGAAGGCCGAAGATCTGGTGCGGATGGCGTTGAAAATCCTGGCGTGATGGACCCGCTCGCGCCGTGGCGAAACCAGGGAGGGATGGCTGTCCCAGCCGTCCCTCTTCGGGCCACCGGCCCCTCTGGAAAACCGTCCGGCTTTTCCGCGACTCCCGCGCTCCTGCCCGGACAGCCCCGGACGGCTGGGACAGCTCTCCCTACCGGGTGCAGAAGGACGGACAGCACGCGGCGCACGATTCCGTGTTCCTGAAATGACGACGATCACCCAGGCGAGCGAGGATTTGGAACGCGTGCGGGCCGTGCGCGACGCCTTTCCGCCGGAGGGTCTGTTCGCGGAAAAGGAATGGCTGCTCTCGCCGCGGGCGTTCGCGCTGAGCAACGAGTTCGTGGATGAACTGGAAAAGCTCGGCTACCGGCTGCACCTGTTCGTCCGGGCGTGCAACCTCCTTTACCAGCTCAGCGTCAAGGGCAAGCAGCCGCCTTGGGTGGCCGAATACCTGGACTCCGGCAAGCCGCCGGAACTGGTGGCGCTCTCCCGCGAGCGCATCTTCCGCGACGAGATTGCGCGCATCATTCGCCCGGACATCATCCCGACGGAAAAAGGGTTCACCATCGCGGAATTGGACAGCGTGCCCGGCGGCATCGGCCTGACGGCGTGGTTCAACCGGACCTACGGTGCGCTGGGGGACGACGTGGTGGGCGGCCCGAACGGGATGCTGGACGGGTTCGCGTCGATTTTCCCCGGCGGCGACATCGTCGTCAGCGACGAGGCTGCGACGTACCGCCCCGAGATGGATTGGCTGGCGGAGCAACTCAACGCCCGCGGCGGGGCGGCGCGCTGGAAGGTCGTCGGGACCGCGCAGGAGCCGATGCACGCCGATTTCGAGGCGGCCCAACAGGACAGGCAGCCCCTGAACGTGTACCGGTTCTTCGAGCATTTCGATCTGCCCAATGTCGCCGCCGCACCGTGGCTGATGGACTGTGCGCGGACGGGTGGCGTGCAGGTCACCCCGCCGTTCAAGCCGTACATGGAGGAAAAGATGTGGTTCGCGCTGTTCTGGATGCGGCCTCTGCGCGACTTCTGGCGGCGGGAACTCGGCGAGCGCCACTGGCTCAAGTTGCAGCAGGTCATCCCGTACACCTGGATCATCGACCCGACGCCGCTGCCGCATCAGGCGGTGGTCGCCGGATTGGAGGTCAATGACTGGCGCGAACTGGGCGGGTTCAGCCAGAAACAGCGCGAGTTGATCCTGAAGATCAGTGGTTATTCGGAACTGGCGTGGGGCAGCCGCGGCGTCGATCTCGCGCAGGATTTATCGCAGGGCGCGTGGCAGCGCGCCATCGACCGCGCGCTGGAGATGTTTCCCAATCATCCCATGTTGTTGCAGCGTTTTCACAAGGGGCGGTTGGTCGAGCATCCGTACCTGAACCCGGCCAGCGGGCAGATCGAAATCCTGCGTGGGCGGGTGCGGCTGTGTCCGTATTATTTTCTCAACGCGAACAAGGCGGAATTGAAAGGGGTGCTGGCTACCGTCTGCCCCGCCGACAAGAAGCTGCTGCACGGAATGAAGGACGCGGTCATCGTCCCGGCGCGCGTGGCGGACGAGGGATTGAGGTCCTGACGACTGTCCCAGCCGTCCCATTTGTTTCTGATGGGCGCATGAGCAGTTGATGACATTTCGGCAGACCAGTCACGGACGGCTGGGACAGCCGTCAGGACCTTGTTTACGAGGCCAGGCACGCGCGCAAGCCGCGCTCGATGGCCGTCGAATCCAGTTTCTTGCCGATGAATACCAACTGGCTGCCCCGTGTCTCCTCCGGTTTCCACGCGCGATCCCAGAAGATGTGGAACCGGTTGTTCACCCCGTGAAACAATGCCCGCCGGTCCTGCCCTTTCAAGGACACGAAACCCTTGGACCGATACACCTTTTCTTTGTCGCTCAGATATTGCACGAATTTCTCGAATTTTTCGATGTCGAAAGACTGCTCGAACGCAAACGAATGGCTCGTGATGTCGTGGTGGTGACGGCCTTCCTTCATCTCGTTGAGGAAATCCGCGTCCACGGCCAGCTTGCGGTCCACGTCGAAGGCGTGGATGTCCAATAACTCCTTGAGCGGGACCTCGCTCTGCGTCGTGCGCAAAATCCGCGTGTGCGGATTGAGCGCGCGGATCTTCTCGCTCACGCGCCCGAGTTGCGCGTCGTCCACGAGGTCCGTCTTGTTGAGCAACACGAAGTCGGCCATGGCGATCTGCTCGCTGGCGACCTCCGTCTCCTGCATCTGCTTCAAAATCTGCTCGGCATCGACCACCGTGATGATGGCGTCCAACTGCACGAACCGCTGCAACGCCGGGATGTTGACGAACGTTTGCGCCACCGGGCCGGGATCGGCGATGCCGGTCGTCTCGATCAAAATGTAGTCGAACCCGCCCTTCTTGAGCAGCTTCTGGATGCCCTGGACGAGGTCCTTGCGCACGGTGCAGCAGACGCAGCCGTTGCTCAGTTCGATCATCTCGTCCTTCTGGTTTTCGACGAGTTGGCCGTCGATGCCGATCTTGCCGACCTCGTTGACGATGACGGCGAATTTGTAGTCGCTCTGGCCCTTGAGAATGTAGTTGAGCAGCGTCGTCTTGCCCGCGCCGAGGAAACCGGTGAGGATGCTCACCGGGACGATCTTTGGACTGGTGGTGGGTTCCGGCATGGAAGGAAAGGAATGGTCATTCTACATTAACCCGCTCCGGCCCTTTGCCAAGGGACGCATTGCGCGGGCAAGGTGGATGGCGACCGCCAAGCTACAACCGTTCCGGCTGGCCGCGCCGGCGGTCTTCCTCCAGCCGCACGGGATAGTTGAGCAAACTGGCCACGACGTAAAATCCCAGATACACGAACGGCGAGAGGACCATCGCAAAGAAACCCGGCAGGAACACCCGCGCTGCCAGGTCGCGCGGCAAGATCAGGCCGCCGCGCACGAAGGTCAGCATCGTGTACTGCGCCGCCAGGATGACCACCGTGCAAACGCCGCTGGCGATACAGTGCAAATCCCACCGCCCGCGCAGAAACAACGGACGCAGGCCGTGGGTCAGCACGGCCAGCAACCCGAAAAGCACGATGGACCAGCCCAGCCGGGCTTCCTCGACGGGAAGCTGTTGCAGGTACACGCCGGGCTGCAAAATCTGGATGGTCAGCGCGTCCCAGAGCAGACCCGTGCAGAACGCCAGCGCCAGCGTGCCCGCGAAGGGCAGCGCCAGCGACCCGTAAGCCAGGATGACCGGGAACATCAGCACCGTCGCCCCGCCAAACCGCGCGATGGGCTGGCAGTACGCCTGGCACACCACCGCCAGCAGGTCCACCGCCAGCACCACCGCGAAAAAAGCCGCCGTCATCGCCGCGTGGATGGGGTGGAAGCTGCCGGTGCCGTGGGCACGTTCCGGGAGGCGTCGCCGCCGGTCCGCCGTTCGCCCCCGCCGCCCTTGCCGCGCTCGGGCAGCACGACGAACACGTTCTCCAGCTTGGAAACATCCACCGCCGGGACGACGACCGCGTGGGCGTCCAACGCGCGCACCTGGAATTCCTTCACCGTGCCCAGCAGCAAATTGTACGGGAACACGCCGCCGCTCACCCCGGAACTGAATACCTTCTGGCCGGGCTGGAGGCTGGCGCTCTTGGAGAGGTAACTCAGGTTGAGGTTGGGCTGCACGTTGACGCTGCTGCGCTCGCCGTTGACGATCCCCTTTTCCTTGGTGCCCTCGACGTAGGCGGCCACCTTGCAATTTTCGTCGGTGACGAGCAGCACATAGGCCGTGTTGGCGGCCACGGTGGTCGTCTTGCCCACGAGGCCGATGTCCGTGACCACGGGCATGTCGCTGTCCAGGCCGTCCTGTTCGCCGCGGTCGATCTGCACGTTGCTCCACCACGCCGTGGACGAGCGCGCGATGATGCGTGCGGGCAGCAGGTTGAACTGCGAGCGCTTCTTGAAGTCGAGCGCCTGCCGCAGGCTGTTGTTGTCGGCTTCCAGATCATCGAGCATCTGGTTGCGGGCGCGCAGTTTCTGGTTCTCGACGACGAGGATCTTGTTCTCGTTCTCCGTTTCCTCCAGGCTCTTGAGGCCGTTCCCGAGCGCACCCAGGCTCTGCCCCAGCCCGCTGGTCGTGGTGTGCAGGGGGCGCACCAGTTGCAGGGCCCTTGCCTGGAGGCGCTGGGCGGAGTGCGTGTGCATCGTCAGCACCAGCACGGCCAGCGCGAGGAAGGCAACCAGCGCGATAATGGAAACGCGGGACATCTAGGAAAGGATGAAGGATGAAGGATGAAGGATGAAGGGAAGACAGGCAACTAGCAGCAGATCACCGGAGATGAAATACGGCGTAAAGTTACGCGGTAAGTGTAGCGGCTTCCTCTGCTTTCATCCTTCATCCTTCATCTTTCATCCTTTTCTTCTAGCGCCACGAACGGTCCGACGATGCCACTTGGCGGAGGAACTTGATTTCGCTGAGCACCTTGCCCGTGCCTTCGGCCACGGCGCTGAGCGGATCGTCGGCAATGTGGACCGGGAGGCCCGTTTCCTTCTTGAGCAGTTCGTCCAGCCCGCGCAGCAGCGCGCCGCCGCCCGCGAGCACGAGGCCCCGGTCCACGAGGTCCGCCGCGAGTTCCGGCGGGCAGCGCTCCAGGGTGATGCGCACGCTCTCGACGATGGTGCTGATGGGTTCCATCAGCGCCTCGCGGATTTCCTGGCTCGTGATGACCAACGTCTTGGGCAGACCGGCCACCAGGTCGCGGCCCTTGACCTCCATGCTCGTCTCCTTGTCCTCGTGGTCGGGCGGGAAGACCGAGCCGATCTTGATCTTGATTTCCTCGGCGGTGCGCTCGCCGATCATCAGGTTGTAGGCGCGCTTGACGTAGTTGACGATGGCCTCGTCCAGCTCGTCGCCCGCCACCCGGACGCTGCGCGAGAAGACGATGCCCGAGAGCGAGATGAGCGCGACCTCGGTCGTGCCGCCGCCGATGTCGATGATCATGTTGCCCGCCGCGTCCTGCACGGGCAGGCCGACGCCGATGGCGGCGGCCATGGGTTCCTCGATGAGGTGCACCTCGCGCGCCCCGGCGTGGGTGGCGCTTTCCTTGACGGCGCGCTTCTCGACCTCCGTGATGCCCGAGGGCACGGCGATGACCACGCGCGGACGCACCCACTTGGCCCGGTTATGCACCTTGGTGATGAAGTGGCGCAGCATCGCCTCGGTGATCTCGAAGTCCGCGATGACGCCGTCCTTGAGCGGGCGCACGGCGACGATGTTCGACGGGGTGCGGCCCAGCATCCGCTTGGCCTCGTTGCCGACGGCGAGAACCATGTTGGTGCCCGCCTTGACCGCGACGACCGACGGCTCGCGCAGGACGATGCCGTGGTCCTTGACATAAACCAGGGTATTGGCGGTACCGAGGTCGATACCGATGTCGTTGGAAAAGAATCCCATGAGGAAATTGAACATGCGAAAGAAGAGGCGGGCGGGTTGGATAAGTGCCGGACGCGGCGACGGACCCTGGCGGGGAGGAAGCGGTGACCGCCGGTTTGAGGTGGTCACGGATGCCGCCGTCCGGTGTGTCGGTCCCGCGGACGCGGCGCCGTCCTCCCTGGGCAGGGTCCGGCAACGTGGTGGCTGTGCGTGGCACAGACTAGAAAGCAGGAACGCGCGGCGTCAAGGGAGAAGCCGTGGGGCGGAAAGGTTCCCGGGCCGAGCCAAAATCCCCGCCGCAAAAGAGGGATCGGGAATTCCGCGGGCGAAAATGGAAAGAATGCGGAAATGAAGTCGCAGGCGTCGCAGGCGTCGCGGATGTCGCAATCGTTCAAGTTTGAATCGCCGGGGCCCGTCGGGTACGCGCGACAAACGCGAAATTCAAGCTCGGCGGCCACCTTCCAACGCGGCCCGCGAGCGATGCTTGTTGAGGTTGATAAACACGAAGACGCCCAGAACCGTGCCGATGGGGACGTGGATCATCAGGACCGGGCAGCACACGTACCAGATGTATTTTCCGATGACGTTGCAGCGATAGAGCAGAAACGCCGCCAGCCAGAGCAGCAGGCCGTAGCCGATCAAACACTCGAAAAAGATTTTGGCTCCCGGGGTCGGCGGTCGGCGCGACAGCGCGAAGGCGAGGGCGGGAACGAACACATAAAAACTCCCTCCGGCGATCAGGCAGTATGCGGCGTATTTCAGGGTGGACGGGGTGCGCATGGATGAACGGGTGGTCGGGATGGGATGCGGCGAGGCGTGATCGTGTGTAGCGCCTTTTGGCGTGGTTGTGCCAGGGAAAAAATCGGGAAATGGGAGGGGCCTGCGGCCCGAATGGGACGGCTGGGACAGCCGTCCCTACCTGGGGTTGGAGCCGCTGCGCGGCAGGTCGGTCCAACGGTAAAGCGTGACCTCGCTGTGCTTGCGGTAGATGAGCGGCGAGCGGTCGAATCGAACCACCGGCTGCCATTCGCCGGGCCGGTTGCCGATCCGGCCTGCGTCAGGGTCATCGGTGTAGAGGATCGGCGGGGGGGACGCGGTGAGGAGATCGTCGGTCGATGGGTGGTCGGCGGCGTTCCCGAGCGGGAAGTCCGGCGCGTACCACTGCGCGTGGCGGAAGCTGTCGCGGAGGAGGAGATGGACCCCCGGGCGTTCGGCGGGGGGATATTGGGATTGGAGGTAACGCAGCATCCGCACCGGCGGGGCGGGCTCGCGGTGGTTCTCGACGACGAAGGGCCGCGTGGCGAGGGAGGTAGCGGCGGGGAGGAGGAGAGCGAGGAAGCGTCCCCGCGGGGTGGGAATGATGGTTGACCAACCCACGAGGGCCGGGAGGAGCAGGAGCGGTTGGATCGGCAGATAATAGCGTTGGTCGCCGGGCAGGCAGCAGAAGACGATGGCCACGTAGAGCGCGGCCCAGGGGAAGTGCGTTTTCCAGAAGGAGTCAGGCGGCTGCGCCGCAAGGCTGGCCACCGCGCCCGGAGGCCGCGGTCCACCGGCCGCGAGACGGGCGGAGCGGCGGACGGCAATGACGTAGAAGGTCCAGCCCAGCCCGAGCGCCCCGACGCCCAGCCAGCCCCAGACCGAACCGAGCGGAAAGCCGAAGCCGCGCGTGAGGAGGCCGAGGACGTGGTGGTCCAGCCGGTAGAGGAGGAAGGACTGGCCGTGCGTGTCTGCGCCGACGAAGGCTCTGGGTTGGTCGAAACGCCAGCGCCATTGCGCGAGGAGTTGCGTGGGATAGGCGAGGATGTTGCCGCCGGATTCGGGGGTGCGGGCTTGCAGGATCACCGTCGGCCACAGCCAGAGCAGGCAGGAAAGGAAGAAGGTGCCGAGCGTGGTGGCCCAGCGGCGAGGCGGCGGGGTGGCCGCGAGGGCGAGGATGACGATGAGCAGCAGGACCGGGAAAGTCTGCGGACGGGTCCCGACCGCGAGCGCGGCGACGGCGGCGGCCGGGAGGGGGCGGCGGTTGCGGACGAGCAGGAGCGTGAGCGCGAGCAGACCCGCGCCGGGGGCGTCGGTGAGCGCCTTGGTGGCGGTCATCCAGGTAATGAGCAGCGTACCGAGCGAGACCGCGCCGCACGCGCCGACGAAGCGTCCGAAGGTTTGCGCGGCCAGCGCGAACCAGCACGCGACGAACAAACCGCCGCCGAGCGCGGAGGCGAGTTGCAGGGCGGTGGGGATGTCGAGCGGGAGAGCGTGCGAGAACAGCCAGCCGGCCGCGATGTAGAGCGGGTAGCCCGGGGGGTGCGGATGGTGCCGCCAGAGGTTGAAATCCGTGACGCCCTGCGCGAACTGGACAGAGTCCCATTCATCCAGCGCCGGGGTGCGCGCGAGGAAGTAGGCCGCCGTGGCGAACAGGAACACGGCGAGCGTCTGCCAGCGGAGGCGGGAGACGGTTGCGGCGGCTGATAGGCGCGGGTCCATCGTGGCTGAGGGCGCGTGGCGGGTCGGGCGGAAGGCGGCTGCCCCGGCAAACGAAAAGAGCTTTCCCCCGTTGGAGGGAAAGCTCTTTTGAAGAGGGGTCAGGAAAGCCGGGAGATGCTTCGCCGAGAGGATTACAGGCCGTTCTTGAAGTTGACCGGCGCGACACCCGCCGCCATCGCGGCGTGCTGCTCGTCGGTGCAGGCGGAGTCGGTGGGCACGCTGGTCCGGGCACTGCTCGCGCCGACCAAGTCGTGTTCCGTCAGAAAGCGCTCGACCTCGTCGCCGCTCACGTCGGGGAGCATGGTGCCGTTGATCTCCACGCAGGGCGAGAGCGGCTGGCCGCTGCGCTGCTCCATCTCCCAGCGGAACGCCGGGTTCTGGATGATGTCCTTTTCCGTGTAGGGCAGGTTGTACTTCTGGAGGATGGCACGAACGCCCGCGCTCCAGCCGCAGTAGGTTTTGAGATAGGCGGTGATCTGTGGTGTTTCCATAGGATAAACGACGAGGATGGACGATGAGCGAGTTCGAAAATTCGCGGTCGGTTGACGGGTAGGAGCATCCGGCGTTTTGGGGCGGATGTCAATGCGCGGTGCGCGGGGGATGGGGTATGGGGGGCGGGTTGGTTGGGAGTGCGGAGTTTTAACGCAGAGACGCAGAGATTCGCAGAGCAAGAGGAGGGTGGGGGAGGGAGGGGTAATGGTGGGAATTGAGGTTTCCGGGCAAGGGCTTTCTAACTGCCGATCCGGAAAACCCACGCGTTTTTTCTTACGCCCCTGCCGGGGCTTCGGGCGAATGGCGCTTTTTCCCGGGGCTTACGCCCCGGGCTAAACTCTGCCGCCCCTGCCGGGGCTGGGAACCGGGGTTTTCGGATAAGCA
>CAHJWO010000170.1 GCA_903642295.1 PVC group bacterium
AAAACCACCCTCAAAACACAGTCATCAGCGGCAAGGCGGAAGGTAAAATCCAAGTAAAATCTCGCCAAAGGGAGGTTTTTCGAGACGAACTTGCCTTCGCAAAACGACGATTTGCCGTGGATCAAGGCTGGATGGGGCGACAAACTAGACGATAAGACCAGGACCTCTACACAGCAGGGCGTGACGACGATGGCGCCGTGTCACTAGGCCCAGACCCGCAAAGCCCACGACCAGCGACGCCCAAGTGGACGGCTCGGGGACGATGAGCACCGCGTAGGTGCGCGAGAAGTGCCGGACCGACCGTTCTCTTGCCATCGCCCACGGCCTCGAAGACTTGTGCGAAGTCGCCGCACCAAAAAAACTAAGAATCTTGCAACAAAGCGTCTGAGGAAGACATGTTATAGTGAATTTTCGCAGAAAACATGCGAAAAACGAGGCAAAACCTGATATTTCAAGCAAATCGCTATGCTTCTCACCTTTTCCGTAGAAAATTTTCGTTCCATCAAGGAGCGGCAAACTTTGGTCCTAGAAGCCACCACCGACGACACGCTGGAAGGTTCGCGGGTGCATGTGAAAGACGGCGTACGCGTCCTGCGTTCCGCCGCCGTGTACGGCCCGAACGCGTCCGGCAAGAGCAGCCTGATCGACGCGATGTCACGGCTGCGGGGCTTTGTCCTGTTCTCGGCTCGCGCCGACACGTTCGATGACATTCCGGTGGAACCGTTCCTATTAAGTGATGAGACGGTTGAAGCACCGACCACCGTGGAATGGCAGTTTCTGTGCGATGGCTCCAGATACCGGTATGGCTTTGTCGCTGACCGCAAGAAGGTGCATGCCGAATGGCTTTTCCGACGCACGGGCAAGGTCAAAGAATCGACCCTGTTCACGCGCGAGAATCAGAAGATCGAACCGAACCTCGTCCAATTCAAAGAGTCGCTTGTTCTGAAAAAGCTGGAAAAAGAAGCAGGGAATTCTCCGGTGCGTGAGAACGCGCTCGCTCTATCCGTTTACGCCCAGTTCAACGGTCAAATCTCTACGCGGGTCGTGCGCTGGTTCGACGATCTGAGAAAAACGTCCGGGCTTTCCGAGCGCGGCCACTTCAGTTACACGGCGCGACGATTGAACGAACCGGACAGCCAAGAAAAACTCCTGAGCTTCGCGCAGCGCGCCGATTTCAATATCAATGGTCTGTCAGCCGAAATCCGTGAGGAACCGAGGGCGAGGGAACCGAATTCGGCCATACAGAAAGTAGCGGCAACGCTGGCGGAATCGAACCGGCGGTTGGTCCGCCCAGAGATCAAGACAGCGCATCCGCGCTACGACATTAATGGGAACGTCACAGGCAATATCGAATTCGATCTGGCGAAGCAGGAATCGCAGGGCACGCAGAAGTTCATCGCCATTTCCGGTCCACTTCATCGTACAATCGAAGAAGGTTCTATTCTTGTAATCGACGAGTTCGAGGCGCGGCTGCATCCGTTGCTGACGCGCGCGATTTTTGAGTGGTTCCACGGTCCGGAAAACCAGGGCACCGCCCAGCTCATTGTGGCGACGCATGACGTGGGACTGATGGACCCGGAGTCTTTGCGCCGTGACCAAATCTGGTTTTGCGACAAGGACCGGCAAGGTGCGACAAGTTTATATTCCCTGGCGGAATTCGACGTGAACGCTGTGCGGCCGACAACAAAATTCAGCCGCCAATACCTGCTCGGGTTGCTCGGTGCGGTGCCGAAAATTGCGTTGTCCAAGGAGGACTTGCATGAGTAAACCCTGGAAGCAGACAAACGGACGCAGACCGCCCGTGCGCCAACTGCAGCGGCACTTGATCGTGTGCGAGGACGAGAAAAGCGCGGCTGACTATCTGCGCGGGTTCCAAGTCCCCGAAGCCTTCGCCGAAGTGACGGTGATGGGAGGTGCGGGAAATACGCGCAGCGTGGTCGAAAAGGCATTGAAGCTCCGTGCTAAGGCCATGAAAGCGAAGACCCCCTACGCGCGGGTCTGGTGTGTTTTCGACCGCGATAGTTTCCCGGCGAGACGATTCAACGCTGCGTTCGACTTGGCGAGCGGCGACGACAAACACGACGTGCAGATCATCTGGGCGAACGAATGCTTCGAACTCTGGTATCTACTGCATTTCGAGTTCGTCGTCGCAGGCATCGGTCGAGACGAGTTGTTCGCCAAGCTATCCGAATCGACCCGGCTGGGGAGACGGTACGATAAATCGGACAAGAACGTTTACAGCCTCCTCGAAGGCCGGCTTTCCACCGCGAAGAAGAATGCCCAAAAGCTGCTAGCCGACTACGGCAACGATTTGAATCCGGAAAGGAACAACCCGTCGACCAACGTCCACGAGCTGGTCGCGGTGTTGGAAAAGCTCGCCGAGATCGGTGCATAGGGGTAGTGCTCTCTTATAGCACACCCGCTGGTCCTCAGAACAAGGGCAAGATCAACAAGCGCAAACGTGAGGTGAGCGGTGGGTAGGAACGTCCCGTGCAGACGACTGCCCTTACTTCCTGAAACGGGGGAAAGATGAGCCCATTTCAGCCGGGCTTGGCTTTTGCTGCTTTTTCTTGGTCGGCCGCGCGACGGCATCACCCATCCGGCCTGTCAAAAAACGGTCCTTTGACGCTCCGCCGCCATCAAGAAACCGGGCGTTCCACCAACAGAGGTTTTCTGAGAGGCAACCGGGCAAGGAGTGAGTTTCAACCATTCGGCGGGTGAGCCGCCTTCGAGCCGATCTGCCAGAGCAGAAACGCATCAATGTCGGCCACCTCCGTCAAACGCTGGGTCTTGGTTGAACCCAACCCATGACCGGCGTCGAAGTCCACGCGCAGCAACACCGGCCTGCCGCTGTTGCTGGCTGCCTGGAGGCGCGCGGCCATCTTGCCTGTCTGCCAGGGCTCGACGCGCGGGTCGTTCACCCCGGCGGTCAGCAGGACCGCCGGATACGCGATGTGGTCTGCGACGTGGTGCATGGCGTCCATCTCGTACAAACCGCGAAACCCCTCCGGGTCGGCCGTCGTGCCAAACTCCGGGATGTTCAACGGACCGGTCGCCGTCTTTTCAAAACGCAAGGTGTTGCTGCAACCCACCTGGATGACCGCCGCCCCGAAGAGTTCCGGCCGGCTGGTGATGGCCCGGCCGATCAGAATGCCACCCGCGCTCGTGCCGGTTCCGGCCAAGTGGGCAGGAGAAGTCCATTTCTCGGCCACGAGGTATTCGGCGCAGGCAATGAAATCGTTCCAGGTGTTCGGCTTGGTGAGCTTCTGTCCACCCAGGTGCCAATCCTCGCCGTAATCCCCGCCGCCGCGCACATGGGCATATGCCAGCACCCCGCCGCGCTCCAGCCAAGCCAGCGATGTCGGGTCGAAATAAGGATCGGAACTGTCGCCATAAGCCCCGTAGCCCGCCAACAGCGTGGGGGCCGAGCCGTCGTGGACCAAGCCCTTCTTCGCCACGATGGAAAGGGGCACCAGCGTGCCGTCAGCGGCCTTGGCCTTGACCTCGAAGGACTCCATCCCCGAGAAATCCAGCGGTGACGGGGGCCGCAACCTGGTGTCAACGACCTGCCCCGAGGCCGGATCGTAGCGCAGGTAAACGCGCGAGTTCACCCAGCCTTCCAGCGGGAAGACCGCGCCAGTAGCCAGCGGATCAACCGTCAGCCCCGCGATGGCACCGGCAAAGGGCAGCGGCAGGGCGGCAGGCTTTGCCCCGTTCTTTGCATCGTAGGGCAGGCGCAGCACACCACCCAGGCCGCCGTCGAGCGTGCGCACGTAGAGCGCGTCCGCCGCGCAACCGATGTCGGTCAGCACCGACTCGGAGGCTGGTACCGCCACCGTCGCCTTTTGGATGTTGCCCGTCCGTAACGCAACCCGGAGCACCTGGAAGCGGGAAGCCCCATGGTGGCTGAGCAGGAAGAGATCGTCACCGTGGACGGCGGTGCTGGTCACCTCGTCCGCCACGTCCGCCAGTTTGCGCCACGGCGTCTTGGCACCGTCGATCTCGGTCAGCGGCGCGGTGTAGATCGTCACCTCGTTGCGCACGCCGTGGCCCACCATGCCTACTGCGTATGGCGAGGCTGCGGATGCGACCACCACGGGGACATCATTTTCTTCGATTTCGATCTTCTCGGATAGCCCGCGGCCGAAGACGGGCGGATCCTTCTGCGGATCGGTGCCGAGCACGTGGAGGTAAGCGCGGCTGTTCAGGTATTTGGCGTCGGGTGAGGCGTCCGGCGCGAGTTTTTGCAAGCGGTTGTAGAACACCGAACGGCTGTCCGAACGCCAAAAGGCGACGGGAACCTGGCAGCGGTCAATGCTCTCGCCCAGATCATGGCCGTCGGCCACGTCCAGAAAATGCAATACGCTGTTCTCGCTGCCACCCTCCGAGTAGCCAACCGCCACGATCTCGCCGTTCGGCGAGGGGGCGAAATAGTCGATGGAGATGTGCTTGTCCTTGCTGCCCAGCTTGGTCGGATCGAAGAGCAGGCGGCCCGTGTCGTTGGACGAGGCGGTTTCCGGGCGCACGAAGAGCTTGCTGTTGTCCTCGCCGGGTTCGGTCTTGAAGTAGAAGAGGCATCCCCCGGCGCGTTGCACTCCGCGCACCGAAATGCTGGCATTGCCGAGGGCCAGGACGCGGTCCAGCAGCTTGGTGCGGTCGGGGAGTTGTTTCAGCGTCGCGTCGGTGTACCCGGCTTGTCCCTTGAGCCAGTCGGCGAACTCGGGGCTGCCGGCTTGCTCCATCCAGCGATAGGGATCGACGACTTTCGTACCGAAATAATCGTCGGTCACCGGACGCACCGGCGCGACCGGCGGCGGTGCGACCGTCTGCGCAACGAGGTGGGTGATACCGACGAGAAAGGTGAACGGCCACAGTGCGACCAGCCGAAATCCAGCGGAGTGCGGTGAGTTCATCACAAGCGAGAGGGTAACGAGTTGATGCGCAATGTTTTTACGACTGATAACGGCGACGGCGGACCCACCAGCCCAGCACCGCCAAACCACCGAGCAACATGACCCACGACCCCGGCTCCGGCACACCAGGGACCGTCAGGCTCACCTCGATGTCGGCCGGGTTGTTCGGATCGGTGTCGTCGTAGTTGACCAGGAACACGTCGCCGTTCGCATCGGTGTACTTGCCGTCGACCACGTTGGCAAACTGGCCCGTGACAGAATCGCTGTCACCAATGATGTAGAAGACCATGCCGGGCTTGAGGCTGAAGCCGTTGACCACTTTGACATCCAACGCCCCGTCAAGGGTCAGTTCCCCGCCGACGAACACTTGGGAGTAATCGGTGCCCGCCACCATGCCGCCGAGTTGGATCTGCAACTGTGTGTTTCCGCTGAAAGTGAGGTCGCTGCCGAGCGTCAACCGGCCGGGTCCCCCGTCGCCCGGCGCGAGTACCGCCGTCGCCTCCCCGCCGCGCACCGTGACCGCGCCGAAGACCGTCCCGGAGCCTCCCAGAGTGCCACCGCCGAACACGGAAACCGCGCCGCCGCCCGTGGCGGACTGCACGTTGTAGCCGTAGCCGGGCACGTTGTCCGCGAGGAGGGTCCCGCCGCCGACGGTCGTACCGCCGCTGTAGAGGTTGTTACCGGTGAGCGTGAGGGTGCCGGGACCAAACTTGACCAACGCGCCGCCATAGAGGGTGGGTGCGTCGGCAGGCCGCACGCCGCGTCCACCCGGTTGGATGCCGCCACCCTGGTGGAGGGTATTCCCATCCTCGATGACCCCGTCCATCCGCCCCTGCCCCACGCTCAGCGTCGTGCGGCCATACTGATTGCCGAGGAGGACGGTGGTGCCAACCTCGCCGTTGAGGCTGGCCACTGTCTCGTCGCCGCCGCTGCCGAAGCCGATGGTAGCGTTGAAGGTGGCACCGGAACTCAGGGCCAGGTTGGTGGTCGGAGCGAGTTGGCCGCCGATGGTGTACACGTTCGCGCCGTTTTGTGCGACGAGGTCACCGGAGATGCTGCGCTGTCCCTCGCCTTTTTGTAGGTACAAGTTCGTGCCGTCCACGGTGGTCGTGCCGGTGTACGTGTTCGAACGGTCGCCGCCCGAGAAGACCACCGTGCTGTTGGACGGGCCGACGACGGTCAGTCCCGCCGTCGGGCTGGTGGCGGAGATGGCACCCGTGAAAGAGACGGTCCCCGGTCCGGGAGAAATGTTGAGCGTGAGGGTGCGGGTGGCGTTGCCGAGGTCCACGTCGCCATCGAACTGCACGCCGTAAAAACTGCCGCCGACCGTGAGGTCGCCGTGGAGGGCCACGGGGTTGGACAGTCGCTCGGCGTTGCCGAACAACGTGCCGCCGGTGACGGTGAACGTGCCGGTGCCCAGCGCGCCGTCGGAGACGCTGAGCGTGCCCGCGGCGAGCGTCGTGCCGCCGGTGAAAGTGTTGACGCCCGAGAGTTCCAGCGTGCCCGCGCCGGTCTTGGTGATGCCGCCCGCGCCGCTGATGACGCCGGTGTGCGCGAGGGTGCCCGCCGGGTCGGAGACGTTCCACGTTTGCGCCGCGCCGAGCACGGTGGGCACGGAGAGGGTTTGGGTGTTCGCGCTCGCCTGGGTGATGCCGCCCGCGCCGACCGTCAGGGTGGCGTCGTTGCTGTTCGTGACGGTGTAAGCGGGTGCCCCGGCCTGGAAGGTCAGGCTGTTGACCGCGTAGTTTGTGTTGACGGTCGTGGCGGTGGCCACCGTCGGGCCGGCTGCGTAGGTAATGTCCGCGTTGGCGGCGGTGCCAGGCGCGATGCCGCCGGCCCAGTTGGTGCCCGTCGTCCAATTCGGGTCAGAGGCTTGCGCGCCGGCAGCCGCGCCCGACCAGGTGAACGAAGGTGCGGCAGCAGGCTGCCCGTGGAAGGCGGAGGCGTGGCGTGCCGCGTCGGTCGGGGCCGCCGCCGCGATGGGAGCCGACACCATGACCGGGGAAACGGCGGGCGGAGAGACACGAGAACCGGAGTTTCCATTGGAGTTCGTCGACCCGCCCCCTCTGTCGAGGGAGGCCACCGATGATCGGGAGCCGGAGGGTTCGGAGCGCGCCAACATTCCGCTCCCCAGGGCGGGCGGCACCAACACGGCAGCAGACGCGCGGGACGTGGTCGCCGGCGGCGGCATGGCCGCGGTACGCCCGGCCTCGGAAGTCGGCAGGCTCGTGTAAGCCAATTCCCAGACGGAGGGTTGGGCGCCAGGCGTGACAGGACTCGGCCTCCGGTTTTTCTCGAAGAGGCCGGCGAAAGGGGCAGTGGCGTCCGCACGACGTGGCGCGGCGACTGGGGCACCATCCGCTTGCCGCCATTGGGGTGAAAGCTCTGCGGAGGCAAGTCGCGGCCGGCGCGCTTGATGCTCCAAATTATATTCGTCGACGACTTCCTTGCACACTTTGACCATTCCCGCCGCCACGACGAAACAGAGTGCCCACTGGAGCCCCCGGCTGACGAGCCGGGCGAAGTGGAAGGTGGAAGATCGCTGTTGGAGCTGAACCCGGCGGCGGCGGTGGATAGTAGAAGGCATGGGAAGCGGAAAATGGTGGTGGCGGATCTGGGTTTACTCACTTCGGCGACGCGGGCCCGTAATCTGGCGACGGCACCGGGAGGGGCCACGAAGGCTGGAGCAAATCGGCGGAAGAGATTGGCGGCAACACGGCGGCCAGCCTCGGGTTGGTCCCCATGGTCTGACGTCGGATCACGCTCAAGCGCCACGAACACGCCCGCTCCATGCCGATCAGCACACCCGCGAGCGCCAGGACGGCTACCAGCATGGGCTTGCCCTCGTCGGAAACGCCTGCGGAGACGGTAGGAAGTTCCGAGTCAGGGACCGTCTCGTCCGCCGCGGTCACCGTGCCGGCGAAGGCGGCAAAGAGCAGGACAACGATGCCGCACCACAGCACGGCACGCTCAATGGAACAGCGGGATGGAAAGATGGAGCGATTCATTTTGGCTTCAGGGTAGAGGCAGAAGTGGGTTCGCCTCTCTTCTCCGCAAAACGGCGCGGAAAGTTTCGCGGCGTTCTCCCTTTTCGTACGCTTACCTGACCGGGGCGCTGCCCACGCCTTGCCAAACCCCGTTGCCGGGAGATAGTGAGTGTCCATGGCAACTCCGGCGCTCGATTCGGCGGCCGGTGGCCAGCCGCTGTTTGTCAGCACCCAGTGGGGGGTCCTGCTGGCGGCGGCGGGTGCGCCGGAGGGTTCGGGTGGCGAGGTCCGTGCCGCCTGGGGGGAGCTTTACCGGATGTATTGTTATCCGGTTTACGCTTTTATCCGGCGGCGTGGCCATCCGCGCCCAGAGGCGCAGGATCTGACGCAGAACTTCTTTGTCCATCTGCTCGAACGGGAAACCCTGCGTCGGGTCGATGCCGCCAAGGGTCGTTTCCGCTCCTTCCTGCTGGGAGCACTGGAATACTTCCTCGTCGACGCCGCGCGCCGCTCGGGCGCACGCAAGCGCGGGGGCGAGGTCCGCTTCCTTTTCCTGGACGATGCCGACGCCGCGGAAGTTGCCTACCAACTCGCCGCCCCCGCCTGGGCAACGCCCGAGCGGCTCTTCGACGCCCGCTGGGCCGCCACGCTGCTCGACACGGTCTTCGCGCGCTTGCACGCCGAGATGGCCGCCGCCGGCAAAGGCGATTCCTTCGCGGTTTTGAAGGACTACGTGGCTGGTGGCGAGGACGCCTCCTACCAGCAGACCGCCGCGCGCCTCGGGCTCTCGCTGCCTGCCCTGAAGAGCCTCATCCACCGCCTGCGCCGCCGGTACGGCACGCTGTTGCGCGAGGAGGTGGCGCGGACCGTGGCGGACCCCGCCGACGCCGAGGTGGAACTGCGCCACCTGCGCGAATCACTGCGGCCAAGTTGAGGCTCGTTCCGCTGCCGGCCTCGTTAGAAAAATTCCAAGGCAAACGCGTCATGTTTCGTCCGGGAGGACAATCGCAATTTACTTGTCCGGGAGCTACTTCCCGTTACCGTGACGACCGTGCAAGACTGCGCTGCTACCACCGTCTGCCGGGCCTGCGGCACTTCGTTCCAGACGCAAAGCCAGGGTATGGGACAACTCTGCCTCGGATGTCTGCTGGCTCCTGATCTGCCGGACGAAGACGACCGGAAACCACCTGCCGCCGAGCCGCCGGATGCAGCGATGATCACCGGCGCGATGGACAACCGCCGCTTCGCCCACTACGAGGTCGAACTGCGTGCAGATAGAACCCTTGCGGAGCTGGGTCGGGGCGGGATGGGAGTCACTTATCAAGGGACCGACACCACTCTGCATTGCGCGGTCGCGTTGAAGGTGGTCAAACCCGACCTGGTCCAAAACGCCCAGGTGCGCGGACGCTTCCTGCGCGAGGCGCAGGTGGCGGCGAAGCTGCGGCACCCGCACGTGGCCAGCGTCTTTTTCTTCGGGGAACGGGCGGAGGACAGGCAACTCTTCTACGCCATGGAACTGGTCGAAGGCGAGACCCTGCACGCGCGGGTGCGCCGTTGCGGTGGCCTGCCGGTGGAGACGGTGTTGGAGATCGGCGGGCAGGTGGCCGACGCCCTCGCCGCCGCCGAGGAACAGGGCTTGACGCACCGCGACCTCAAACCGGCCAACCTGATGCTCGTCCGGGGGGAAACCATCAACGTCAAGGTCATCGACTTCGGCTTGGCCAAAGCGGTGGCGGAGACGCCTGCGGAGGCGTTGGCTCTGACCCGGGCGCAAGATTTCATCGGCACGCCCGCGTTCGCCAGCCCGGAGCATTTCAACGTCTGGCAGGAAGTGGACGCGCGCTCCGATTTCTACGCGCTTGGCGCGACGCTCTGGTATGCGCTCACCGGCAAGGCCCCGTTCGCCGGGCGCAGCCTGGATGAAATCCATGACCGGCAGGTCCACCACCCCTTGCCGCTGGACGAGCTTCAGGCGGCCCGGGTGCCTGCCCCG
>CAHJWO010000171.1 GCA_903642295.1 PVC group bacterium
CGAACTCAAGCCCGACGCCTGCTTCTCGCTGGACACTTTGAACCTTGGACCTTGAAACTTCCTTGGATCTTGGTTCTCGAATCTTGGATCTTCTCTCCCCAATGCTCCTCGTCTTCTCCACTTTCCCAGACCACGCCACCGCCCGCGAAATCGCCCGCACGCTCGTCGCGGAGCGCCTCGCCGCCTGCGTCAACCTCCTGCCCGCCGTCACTTCGATCTACGTCTGGCAAGGCGAGCATACCGAAAGCGAGGAAACGCTCGCGCTGCTCAAAACCCCGCGTGACCGGTACCCCGCGCTGGAAACACGTCTGCGCGCCCTCCATCCCTACGAGGTCCCCGAGATCATCGCCGTGGAACTCGCCGCCGGTTTACCCGCCTACCTGCGATGGGTCACCGAGCAGACGTGGTGAGCAAGCAAAGCACCGCAGGCGGCGTCAACAAGGTCCTGAGGGCTCTCCGAGCCCTGCCCTGACTGTCTGGCGGTTGCGTTCCTGGCCAGCGACGGCCTCCAAAGAAAGCAAGGGCAGGGCTCGGAGAGCCCTGCCTACCTTGCTTGGTCCACAACGCCCGCGTTACGCCCGCTTGTTCTTCAGTTCCAGCTTGCGGTAGAGCGTCGCCATGCTGATGCCCAACATGCTCGCCGTTTTCTCGCGCGAGTTGTTGTTGTGCCGCAAAGTCTGCTCGATGTAGGCCCGCTCCTCGTTGGCGATAAACTCTTCCAGGCGCAACCCGATGGGCATCTCGATGATGTTATCCCCCCCGCCCGCGCCGCCCTGACGGCCCTGCACGTGCGGCGGCAGGTCCACCACCTTGATCAGGCTTTCCTCGCACAGCGCGCACGCCCGCTCAATCGAGTTTTCCAGCTCGCGCACGTTGCCCGGCCAGGCATACCGCCCGAGGGTTTCCAACGCGTCGGGCTCGATCTTCTTCGGCTCCGTGTTGGTCTGGTTGGCGTTCTTGAGCAGAAAGTAATTCACCAGCAACGGGATGTCCTCCGTCCGCTCGCGCAGGCTGGGCAGGTCAATCGGGATCACCGCCAGCCGGTAAAATAAATCCTCGCGGAACGACCCGTTGCGCATCTTCGCCTGCAACTGCTCGTTCGACGCCGCCACCACGCGCACGTTGATGGGCACCGTCTTGGTGTCGCCCACGCGCCGGATGTGCCGCTCCTGCAACACACGCAGCAACTTCGTCTGCAAGGACAGCGCCATCGAGTTCACTTCGTCCAAGAAGATCGTCCCGCCTTCGGCCTCCTCGAACAATCCCAGCTTGTCCTGGAACGCCCCGGTAAACGCGCCCTTCTTGTGCCCGAACAACTCGCTTTCCAGCAGATTCTCGGGCAGCGCCGAACAATTCACCGCCACGAACGGCGCGTTCTGGCGCTTGGAATTGAAGTGCAGCGCGCGCGCCACCAGTTCCTTGCCCGTGCCGCTCTCGCCCTGGATCAAAATGGTGCTGTCCGTGTCGGCGACCTTGTTGATGAGATTGTACACGTCCGACATCGCCCGGCTCGTGCCCACGATGTTCTCGAACCGGTACCGGTTTTTGACCTCTTTCTTGAGATAAACGTTCTCGCGCACCGCCGACTGGTAGTCCAGCGCCCGCTGCACCGTGAACTTCAACTCGTCGATCTTGAAGGGCTTTGTGATGAAGTCGTAAGCCCCCAGCTTCAACGCCTCGACCGCCTTTTCCACCGATGCGTAGGCCGTGATCAGGACCACCGCCGTCTGCGGCATGGACCGTCGGCATTCCTGCAACACGTCGAAGCCCGTCACCTTTTCCATCTTGATGTCGGAAATCACCACCTGCGGGTTGATGCCCGGCAAATCCTCCAGCGCTTTTTCCGCCGAGTTGAAGGGGAAAACCTGGTGTCCGTTTTCCCGACACAGCGTCGAGATCACTTCCACCATGGCCGGCTCGTCGTCGATGATAACAATTTTTGACATAACGAATGGAAAATCTGTTTGCAGTATCAATACCGAATGGCTTTCGCCACCAGACGCAACATAAGTTGCAAATGTGAGAATAAGAAGCAAAAAATTCTCTTTTTTGCTTAATCGTCAGAGTAAACCGGGATTCGTCACTCGTCCGTTGACCATTTGCCACACTGTCGGCTGGCGGCAGCTCAGGATTTGGGCATGGATTTTGCCTGCCCCGTCCGCCCCATCGCCACAGGGCAGGGCGATGAGATCGGCCCACGCGCCGGGCCGGATGCAGCCGAGCTTTCCCGCCAATCCCAGCGCCCTCGCCGGATTGAGCGTGATGGTTTCCAGCCACTCCCGCGCCTCGATACCGGGGTACACGGCGGCGGCGGCGCGCAGTTCGTCGAGCAGGGAAAACGACCCTTCGCTGGCGGCGCTGTCCGTCCCGACGCACAGGTTGATCTCCAGCGCCCGCAACCGTTCCAGCGGAAAGCGCGGGTGTTGGAAGTAGCGATGACTCAGCGGGCAATGCACGACGCTCATCCCGGCCAGTGCCCCGCCCGGCTCCACCAGCGCAAAGTCCGCCTCTTCCCAATCGTTGAGGTGGACGGCGATGCACTCCGGCCCCAGGCAGCCCGCCGCCGTCAACTGCCCCAGCGCCGAGCGCCCGTGCCCGCAGTCGTTCATCGGTCGGCCGATCCCGACGAGGAACGCGTGCAGCGGCCCCTGTCCGTGGACGAACATCGCCCGCTCGTCGCGGGATTCGCCCAGGTGGGTGGTCCAGGGCATTCCCGCGTGTCGCGCGCAGTCCCGCGCCAGCCGGTAAAGCTCCGGCGACGCCGTGTAGGGCGCGTGGGGACTCAGCCCCGTCCCGCCGAGCCAACCGCCCTCCGCCGAAAACGCCGCCCCGGCGCCTTGAACCTTGGTTTTTGAACCTTCCTTGGAACCTTGAATTCCTGGTTCCCTGGTTCCTGCCCCCGCCTCCTGGAAGAACAGCAGCGCCCCGGCGACGATTTCCTCGGTCGGGACCACCCGCCGCACGTCGATCAGCTCGTAGAACCACCACGTTCGCAGCGGAGGCGGCGGCATTTTCCACATCAGCTCCGGGAACGATTCGACGTTGAGCAGCGTCGTCGCCCCCCAGCGGCCGAATTCCCGGAATCCCCTGGCGATGGCCGCGAGGTAATCGTCCGGCTCCATCGTGCGCTTGAGCGCGTTGATGCGGCCCACCCACTCGGCAAAGCTCGTCGGCGGCAGGATGGCGTGCCGCAGCGTCGAATAATCCAGGTGGCAATGGGCGTTGACGAACCCCGGCAGCAGCGTCACGTCACCCAGGTCAACGATCTCCTCGTCCGTGAAACCCGAACCCAGGTCCGCCCAGGGTCCCGCCGCCTCGACGAACTCCCCGCGCACGACGACCGCCCCGTCCTCGACGGGCGGTCCGCTGATGGGGACGAGATGGCGGGCGCGGAGCAGCATGGGATCAAACTCCTTCCTACGGTCCCCGGACCCGGCCCGGATGGGAAACAATGGCGGCAGGTCTTGCCGGTGTCATCGCCGGGCCTCGATCCTTCCGGTCAATCGACTTGAGCGAACCGCCGCCGGATGCGTTAGTGTCGGTGCGCTTGCCTTCCACCGTTTAAACCCGCCCCGGATGTCTTCCCTCGCCGCGCCCTCCTCCTCCGAGCACGACTGCCTGGCCGGGCTCGCGGCCGCCTGGTGGAGCTTCGACCTGCTTACCGGGGAGGTGAGCTGGGACGAACGCTACAAACAGATCTACGGTTTTGAGGGGGACCAACTCCGCTACGAGCAGGTGCTTGATCGCGTCCACCCGGACGACCGCGGGCGGGTCGAAGCGGCGGTTCGGACCGCGACCCAGCAACAAAAACCCGCCCCGTTTTCCGTCGAACACCGGATCGTGCATCAGGACGGTTCGATCCGCTGGGTCTATTCGCAGGGCCTGGTTACCTTCGAGGGGAAAGACGCCGACCGCCGGGCCGTCCGCCTCGTGGGCACGTTGGCCGACATCACGGCCACGAAGGCCTCGCAGGACGCCCTGCGCGTGAGCGAGGAGCGTCATCGGCTGGCCATCGAAGGCGCCCAACTGGGCACCTTCTCCTGGGAACTCCCCTCGCGGCGGGTTCACTGGAACGCCAAGATGAAGGAGTTCTTTTTCCTGCCGTCCGACACGGAGATGACCCTGGACCTGGGCATCGCCCACCTCCACCCGGACGACCGTGAACCGACGCGGCTGGCCGTCGAGGCCGCCATCGCCTCGGGCACGACCTACCAGATCGAGTACCGCGCCGTGGCGCCCGACGACGGCCGCGTGCGCTGGATCTACGCCACCGGACGCGCTTTTGCCGACGCGACGACCGGCGCGGTGACCCGGGTCCACGGCGTGGCCGTGGACATCACGACGCAAAAGAACGCGCAGGCGCACCTCCGGGAGTTGGCCGACGCCATGCCCCAGATCGTCTGGAGCGCGCGGCCCGACGGCGTGCTCGATTACACCAACCGCCGCTGGTACGAATTCATCGAGAAAACCGAGGCCGAGGTGGCCGTGGCGGACTGGGGTGCCCGGGTGCATCCCGACGATCTGGCCGGGGCGGCAGAGGTCTGGACCCGCGCCGTCACCACCGGCACGCCGTACGCCACCGAGTTCCGCGTGCGGCGCGGCGACGACGAGTACCGCTGGTTCCTCGTGCGCGCGCTGCCCATCCGGGACGCCGAGGGGAACATCCTGCGCTGGTACGGCACCTGCACGGACATCCACGACCAGCGCGCCCTGCTGGAGCAAAACGCCCAACTCCTGGCCAGCGAACGCGCCGCCCGCGCCGAGGCCGAGCGCACCAGCCACGTCAAGGACGAGTTCCTGGCCACGCTTTCCCACGAGCTGCGCACCCCGCTCAACGCCATCCTGGGCTGGACCCAGGTGCTCCGGGGCGACCCCGCCAACCCCGAGGACACCGAGCAGGGACTCCTGACCATCGAGCGCAACGCCCGGGCGCAGAACCAGATCATCGAGGACCTGCTCGACATGAGCCGCATCATCTCGGGCAAGGTGCGGCTGGACGTGCAGCGCATCGACCTGGCGCAGGTGGTCGAGGCCGCCGTGGAGACCGTGCGTCCCGCCGCCGACGCCAAGGGCATCCGCCTGCAACCCGTCATCGACCCGCAGGCGCGCACCGTCAGCGGCGACCCGAACCGCCTGCAACAGGTCTTCTGGAATCTGCTGAGCAACGCCATCAAGTTCACGCCCAAAGGCGGGCGCGTGCAGGTGTTGCTGGAACGGGTCCACTCACACCTGGAGGTCAACGTCATCGACTCCGGCGAGGGCATCGCAGCCGAGTTTTTGCCGCACGTATTCGACCGCTTCCGGCAGGCCGACGCCTCCACCACGCGGCGGCACGGCGGGCTGGGGCTGGGGCTGGCCATCGTCAAGCAACTCGTGGAACTGCATGGCGGCAGCGTCCATGTGGACAGCGCCGGGGCAGGCCAGGGGACGGTCTTCCGGGTGATGCTGCCGCTCACGGCGATCCAGCCCGATCCCGAACCGGCGCAGGAGGAGCGGCGGCACCCCCGGAGCGGGCTCGCGCCGGTGTCGATCCCCGCAGAGTTCCTGCGGCTCGACGGCATCAGCGTGCTGGTCGTGGACGACGAGCCCGACGCCCGCGCATTGGTCAAGCGGCTGCTCGAAGACCGGCAGGCCAGCGTCCGCACCGCCGGGAGCGTGGCGGAGGCGATGAATCTATTCCGGGCGGCCCCGCCGGACGTGCTGGTCAGCGACATCGGGATGCCCGAGGAGGACGGTTTCGCGCTGATCCGGCAGGTCCGGGCTCTGGACCGGGACCGGGGCGGGACCACTCCCGCCATCGCCCTGACGGCCTACGCCCGGTCCGAGGACCGGCTCAAGGTCATCCTGGCCGGTTTCCAGATGCACATGGCCAAGCCGGTCGAAGCGTTGGAACTGCTCGCCCAGGTGGCCAGTCTCGCGGGCCGGACGGGGACCTTATGAGGTCGTTTCACGGGGCCGACGAATGACGCAACGCGTGAGAAGCTGCCGGGCCCGGGTAGGGAGGACTCTCCGAGCCCTGCCCTTGCTTTCTCCGGAGGACGCTCGCTGGCCAGGAGTCCACCGCCGATACCAGAGTCAGGGCAGGGCTCGGAGAGCCCTCCCTACCTGGGTTGGACGCCGACGGCGCTTGGCACACCCTGAGCTTGGCACGCGAAAATCCGGTCCTCCGCGCCTGGGTCCTTTCCACCAATGCACGTCGGGCTCCTAGAAAGCTATCAGCCGCGCCGGAGTCTGGTGCATCGGCTGCCAGCCGGGGTGAAACTCGGCCTGGCGGTCGGATGGGTGCTGGGCCTGGTGGCGCTGCCGCGCGGGTGGGGCCTCCCGGTCGTCGGGGGGATTGGCGGCGCGGCGCTGGTGGGGTTGGGGACCGTGGCCGTCCTGAGTCGGTTGCGGATCGGGTTCCTGCTGAAAAGACTGCTGCTGCTGGAGCCGTTCGTGTTCGGGGTGGCGGCGTTGTCGCTGTGGCAGCCGCACGGCTGGGAGGCGTTCTGGCACGCCGTGGTGCGCTCCACGCTGTGCCTCGCGGCGCTGGTGCTGCTGGCGGCGACGACGCCGTTCAGCGAGATGATCCGGGTGCTGCGCGAGTGGCGCGTCCCGGCACTGCTGCTGACGACGCTGACCTTGATGGACCGCTACCTGTTTGTATTGGTGGAGGAAAGCGGGCGGATGCAGCGCGCGCGGATGAGCCGGACGTTCGGGCGGCGTTCGCGGCGGTCGGTCTGGCAAGGGTTGGCGGAAACGTTGGGACAGCTTTTCGTGCGCTCGGTGGCGCGAGCCGAGCGGATTTATGCGGCGATGTGCGCGCGGGGGTGGAAAGGATGAAGGTAGAAGGCAGAAGGCAGAAGGTAGAAGGCAGAAGGCAGAAGGATGGAATTGATGGAAGGCGCGGGGCTGGCGTCGCCATCCGTTTTCTGCTGACTTTTGTCCTCTGCCTTCTACCTTCTGCCTTCTGCCTTCTGCCTTCTGCCTTCTGCCTTCTGCCTTCTGCCTTCTGCCTTCTGGCCTTCCGCCTTCCGCCTTTCCCATGTCCGCCGCCCTCGAAATTCGTGCGCTTTCGTTCCGTTATGACGACGGGCGGGCGGCGTTGGATGGGGTCAGTTTTGCGGTGGAAGCTGGGGAGTGCGTGGGGTTGTTGGGACCGAACGGCGCGGGCAAATCCACCCTGCTGCTGCACCTCAACGGGATTCTGCCCGAACGGCTGCCGGACGGGGCCGCCGTGTTCGTCGGCGGGATGGCGTTGAACCCGGAGAATTTGCCGTCGATCCGGCAGCGGGTGGGATTGATGTTCCAGCAGTCGGACGACCAGCTTTTTTGCCCGACCGTGTGGGAGGACGTGGCGTTCGGGCCGAGGCAGATGGGCTTGCTAAAGGAGGAGTTGGGCGAGCGGGTGCGGTCGTGTCTGGCGCGGGTGAATCTGGCAGGATTTGAACACCGGAGGCCGCACCAACTTTCGCAGGGGGAAAAGCGGCGGGTGTGTCTGGCGGGTGTGTTGGCGTGCGAGCCGGGCGTCCTGGTCCTCGACGAGCCGACGAGTGATCTCGACCCGCGCGGGCGGCGGGAGTTCAAGGCGCTGCTGGCGTCCATCCCGGCGACCAAGATCATCGCCACGCATGACCTGGAGTTGGTCGTGGAGCTTTGTCCACGGTCGCTGCTGCTGGACGGCGGAAAGTTGGTGGCCGACGGGCCGACGGTGGAGCTGTTGGCGGACGAAGCGTTGATGCTGCGGCACGGGTTGGAGAAGCCGCACATCTTGCAGCATCGGCACCCGCACGCAAAAATGCCGCTTGATTGAGAAGGTTCAGGGCCGGGGCGGCGGACGAGTCAACTGCACCGTGGCCGGCGCGCCGTAGCCGCCGCCAGCCAGCTTGGAAGCCAGTTGGAGTTGCACCACGCTGCCCGCCGGGCCTTTGATCAGGTCCGCCACTTGCAGCAGACCCAGGTTTCGCACGGCAACGAAGCCCGCGTCCACGCTGCCGACGCTCAAGATGCGGTCATCAGGGTGCAGCGCTTTTCTTTCCGGTGAGTTCGGGTCCACTGCCGTGTTGGAAATGTACGGGTAACCTTCCGCGTCTGTCCCGAGGATCATGCCCATCCTGAGCGTCGCCGTCGGGGCGACGGCGGGCAGGGCAAGCGCCGCTTCCCGCTCCGGCAATGAGTTGGCCCAGGCAACGGCGTCGTCCGGGCGTTTCATGCCGTAGAACTGGGCAACCTCGGTAATCGTTTGATCTTTGAACGCGCCGGGGGGCGACTCCGCCAGCTTGCGAGCAGCAACCGCAGGGTCGAGACCCGTGGCAGCGCTGTTCAGCAAGGCTTCTTGCATGTCGTGACGCAGGGTTGGGTCCGCCAGAGATTCCGTCCACCGCCAAGCGGCTTCCGGCTCATCAGCGGATAGATAACGGAGAAATTGCTGCTGAAACTGAGTTTGTTTTTCCCCGACGAACTCCCGCCCGAAGGATTCAGCGAGGCTTGGGTTCGTCGGGTATTGCTTGGCGGCGGCGAGGCCTAGGATGGTCATTTGCTCATCGCCGTGGGTTAGTTCGCGCGCCCAGAGGGCCGCATACACCGGCCGGGGCGGCCAGTGATTGAGCAAACTGATCCCCAAACTGTCTTCCAGGGTTCCGTTGGCACCAAACTCCGTCGTGATTTTGGCGTCTCGTTTGTCCTCCTCAACAGGACCGGCCCAATGGTCGGCCAGCAGCGTCAGAGCGGTCTTTTTGTCGTCGCCATCCGCGAGGCGTTTCGATGCCTCCAGCGCGCGGGTGGGATCGCCCTCGGCCAGCACGCCGAACATGCCCTGGATGAACGCCTCGCGGTCGGTCCCGTTCTCCAGCGTGGCCAGCGCTTCGAAGGCACGTTCGAGATCGACCGCGAGCGTTGCCCCCAAATGCTTGAAGCGATGGGCGCGACGGCGCAGATTGCTGGTCGCCAACGCGCGGGAAAGAGGGTCCACACTTGCAGCCTGCGAAGCCCCCTGCATGACGGGAGTCGAAACTTGCGATGGCCCGTTGGACGATTTAGCCGCAACGGCCACTTTCGATGGCTCCGGTGGTTTGACCGGTGGAAGGGTCGGGTATCGGAGCCACCACGCACATAGAATGACCACGACGCACGCCAGTGCCGCGGCAAGCCGTCTTTTTGACCGGGGGGACATTAACGAGTCAATGCTTAAATGGCTTTACATTCCCTGTAAAGGCCGTTCACAGGAAAGTGTGCGTGGGGGGTTGAGTTTCGCGCCGCCGCCGCCATCGTTCAGGCCATCCTTCGTCCCGTCTAACCATGGTCCAGGCTCTTCCCGGTTTCCGCGATTTCTACCCCGCCGATTGCGCGGCGCGGCGTTACGTCTTTGAAAAATGGCGCGAGGTCGCGCGGCGGTACGGGTTCGTCGAGGTCGATGGGCCGGTGCTGGAATCCGTCGAGCTATACAAGAAAAAGAGCGGCGGGGAATTGGTAGGTCAGCTTTTCAATTTCGTCGATAAGGGCGAGCGCGAGGTGACGCTGCGGCCCGAGATGACCCCGACCCTGGCGCGGATGGTGGCGGCGCGGGATCGGGATTTCAAGAAGCCGATCAAGTGGTTTTCGGTCGCCAATTATTTTCGTTACGAGAAACAGCAGAAGGGTCGGCTGCGCGAGTTTACCCAGTTGAATTGTGACCTGGTGGGGGAAGCGTCGGCGGCGGCGGACGCCGAGATGATCGCGCTGGCGGTGGATTTGTTCCGGGCGTTCGGCTTGACGGAGACGGATTTTTTTATCCGGGTCAATGATCGCAACGTGTGGCGGGAGTTTTTGCAGGCTCGGGGCGTGGAAGCGGAACGCGCGGCGGAATTTTTGGGGGTGGTCGATAAGATCGAACGCGAGAAGCCGGAGGTCACGGCGCAGAAGCTGGCGGCCTTC
>CAHJWO010000172.1 GCA_903642295.1 PVC group bacterium
CGCTTGCAGCATCATGGCACACCTCCGAGTTGCTTTTTCACCTCGCTCCAGGGCGGGACGTGCAGGACACCCTCCGTCAGGGCAGCAGGGAAAAACGTCACCCGCGGCTGCGGCTTGGCGACCTTGCCCGGCTCGTGCATCACGTCGAGGTCGAACACGTCGTAGAGCATCAACCCCAGATCCCTTTTCGGCTGCTCGGGCTGGGCGACCTCCATCGCGGCCCCGTCCGTCAACTCAAAGCTGGCGGGGAACTCCCGGCAGCCGAAACACGGCTGCGCGAAACACTGACCCTTCTCCGCCCGGCGCCGGAACATGGATAGATATTTCACCACCGAATCCTCACCGCGCTCCTCCGCGTCTTCCGGAAAACGGCGGGGCCGCCCTGCGTGGGAGGTCAGTTCGAGGTCGGCCTCGATCACGTACTCCACGTCGCGTAAAGCCAGCGTGTTGCGCTGGGTGCGATCCTCGTCCGCCAGCAGCGGTTCCGGTTTCTTCACCGAGAGCCGCGACTTGACCTCGTTGCGCCGAAAAGCGAGAAACGCGATGGGCTTTTTGACGGCGATGCGTCGCACCCGCCAGCGGAACTGCGGCTTGTACAAAATCGCTTCCAAGATTCCCCTCGCCGCGCTCGGCGTGATCACGGGATAGCTGACCCGCTCGACCTTCATTTCGGGTCTCGTGAAGCAGGCGAGTTCACCAAAGGTGTGGAGATGAATACGCGTTTCCATCGGATCATTCCTGCGGCGGCGGATGGTGGTTCCTTTCTTTGTCATCCTGAAGGGAGTGTAACGACCTGATGGACCTTCTGACATGCGGCAGCAAAGCGCCGATAGCATTGAAACTACGAGCAACCGGAAAACGCTGTGAAAGTTGGTTCATCGCAAGAAGATCATCGTTTGTATCTTCGACGAGCAAAGATGTCCACACCCGGGTTTGGTTTACCCGCATTTTTAGAGGATGGTACCGTCCCCCTCCACGTGGCACACCCCGAGATCGGGATCATAATTCCCGTTCCACAGGTAGAAATCCCACTTCTCAGCGAGCGGAACGATCACCCCGTTCGGCCGCTCCTCCTGAAATTCTTTCTGGCGTAGGCTGATGGAGAACCGCTGCAATCGGCGGCACTCCTCGCGCGAAAGGCGCTTCTCCCTCTTCAGCTTCTCGGCCAACTCCTTGCCGTCGCCTCCAACCCACGGCACAATCACCCTCCGGGTGCCTTTTGGAATCAACTGGAACTCTTCAGCCACGGCGGGAAAATTCCACTTCTGTGTCAGATCGAGCACCTTGTCCGCTGTTCCCTTATCCCGCCCCCTAAACGTATAGAGTTGCTCGAAATACTGGGCATACGTTTCCGGCTGATGGAATGACTCTGGGTCTTTGTCGATAAGAAATGACTTGGTCACGCCTGTAGCCTGTTCTATTTCAGGCGGCATCAGACTTCCCTCGCTGGGCCGGAACACCGTCACCGGACACTTTTTAGGATTCCTCCCTTCCCGATTGCACCGCCCCGCCGTCTGGATGATGGAGTCGAACGGCCCGTAGGCCCGGTACGCCACCGGAAAATCCACGTCCACGCCCGCCTCGATCAACGGCGTGGAGACCAGCCGCACCGTCTCGCCCGCCAGCAGGTGCGCCCGGATGATCTTCAACGTGGCGAGCCGGTGCGCCGGGCACATCCGCGCCGACAGATGAAACCGGCCCTTTTTCGGCAGCAACCGGAACAACGCCCGCGCATCCTTGACCGTGTTCACCACGCAAAGCGCCTGCCTGTGCTCGCCGAGCTGTTCCGCGAGGTCCGCCCAGCTCACCGTTTCCTCCGGCGCAGGCAGGAGGATGCGCGTCCGGCGCATCGTGTGGGCCATCGCTTCCTTGTCCGAAGAAATCTCGCACGGGTTCCATCCGTAACCTGTCGGCAGGATCTTCGGGGCCACCCGGTCGAACGCGGGCTGGGTGGCCGTCATGAATACGGCGGTCGCGCCGTACGGCTCGGGCCGGGTCAGCAGGTCCACGGCGGACAACAGCGAGGGCAGCAGTCCGGTCGGCAGTGTCTGCACCTCGTCGAACAGGATGACCGAGCGCGCGACGTTGTGCAGCTTCCGGCAGTCGGTCGGATGCGCCGCGAAGAGGCTCTCGAAGAATTGCACGTTGGTCGTCACCACGATGGGTGACGCCCAATTCTCCGTGGCCAGTTGCGCGCGCCGCAGCCGCGCATCCTCGGCGTCCTTGTCCGCCGCGTTCGTGGTGTCGCGCGGGGCCGTGGCGCTGTGGTGTTCCAGCACGTAGTCCACCCCGAAATGTTCCTCAAAAATCCCCCGGAACACGCTGGCCGTCTGCTCGATCACGCTCGTGAACGGGATCACCACGATGATCCGCCGCAGCCGCCGGGGATCGTCCGCCGCCAGCGCCGCGTTGTGGTGTGCAATGTGCCGCAGCGCGAACGCCAGCGAAGCCAGTGTCTTCCCGCTGCCCGTGGGCGCCGTCAGCGTGAACAGCCCCGGCGGCTTCTCCGCCGCCGCCAGGCAATCCGTCAGCAGACGTGCCCGGAGTTCGTGCACCGCCGTCGGCGCGGATTTCTCGGCGAGAACCCTTTCCAGAACGCTCAACGCCCGTGCCGGTTCCAACTCGGGCGCTCGCCGTGCCGCTTCCTGACCCGGGTTTATATGTTCGGCGGTGTCGAGCCGGTCCGCGTCCACCAGGCAACTGAGCAAAAAGCGTGTCCGCAGTGCCTCCGCAAATTTGTCCGTCACCATCCTGGCCGGTACGCCCGGCAGCGCCAAGCCGTCTTGCTGCAAGCGCTCGCTCAATTCGGCCAGCGACTCCGGACACTGCCCGGTCAGCGTCTTCCGTTCCACCGGGTCGCTGAACTTTACGTGCACCTCCCGCAGACTTCCCGCACCGCCCACCTGGGTCGGGTTCAGCGCGGGCATCCCGGTGTGGTGCCCGTCCACGGCGAACGCCACCGACCACAATTTCCGCTCCAACGCCCAGGCCGCCCCCGCCGCCCAGTGATTGATCCCGTGGATCACCGCCGGGTTGCACAGCCGCGCCTGGAATCGCCGCGCGTACTTGCCCAGGTCGTGCAGCAAACCCGCCAGCTTCGCCTCTGCCTCCATCCGGCAGGGACGGGCAAATGTAGCCGCCCGTTCGGCCACGCCTCGCAGGTGGTCGTGCAACGCCTGCCACTTTTCCTTGCCGAGCGGCTTTCCAGCAGCGTTCTCGGCAGTGTGCGCGAAGTAACTTGTGTCCACAGGAAAGAAATTATCCTGCCACAAGCCGCCCTCAAATGTACACGGATATTCTACGCGTCAACCCCACCGATTTCTGGAGGCTTTGAGCGACGACAGCGCCCTGGTGAAAATCTCCGTGCGCGAGACTTGGCGGGCACCCGGTTCGGCCAGGCGCTTGCTGGTGCGAGAGATCCAGGGGAAGGTCAGGAAGCCCACGGCGTCAGCCGTGGGAAAAGCACCCTTGGTAGCCAGCCCCGGTAGGGGCGGAAGAAAGTCGCCCGGATTGTTCGGATCGACAGTGAACGGTTCCAAACCACCCGGCTTCTTTACGACCCGGCAAACTTTCTGCATCCACCCCGCAAAAAACGCAAAATTCAGCTTGCGGGCCAGAATAAACCCCCTAGATTGCACGCTCCCTGAGTGGTGGGGTCCACCTGCTCCCGCTGGCCGACCAGCGGGACTTTTTATCGCCGCCGCCCGACGCCTGTCTGCCTCGGACCGTATCGATGGACTCCCCTCAAGAAGCCTATTTTTCAAGACCATGCCCACGATCAACCAGTTGGTCCGTAAAGGACGCACCAAAGTCAAGGTGAAGTCCAAGTCGCCCGCCCTGATGAATTGTCCTCAGCGCCGCGGCGTCTGCGTGCAGGTGATGACCCGCACCCCCAAGAAGCCCAACTCGGCCCTGCGCAAGGTCGCCAAGGTTCGTCTGACAAATGGTCAGGAAGTGATCGCCTACATTCCGGGCGAGGGACACAATCTTCAGGAACACAGCATCGTGCTGGTGCGCGGCGGCAAGGTCAAGGACCTGCCCGGCGTGCGCTACCACATCGTGCGCGGCACCCTGGACAGCCAGGGCGTGGACAAGCGTCGCCGCGGTCGTTCCAAGTACGGCGCGAAGCGTCCGAAGCCCGGCGCGGCCACCGACGCCAAGGGCGGCAAAGGCGCCCCGGCAAAGGGCAAGAAGTAAGTAGATCGCACTCGCTTTACTTCCGCATTCCGACTTCCCACTTCCAACTTTCCTAAAAAATGTCCCGCCGTCGCCGCGTCCACAAAAAGCCCGAACGCCTTGATGCCCAGTACGCCTCCCCCGTGGTGGCGCAGTTGATTTCCACCGTCATGCAAGACGGCAAGAAATCGACCGCCGAGCGCATCGTTTACGGCGCCATCGAGAAGAGCCGCGAGAACACCGACGCCGTTGATCCGCTCGAAGTGCTCCACAAGGCGCTCGACAACGTGCGCCCCCGCCTCGAAGTCAAAAGCCGCCGCGTTGGTGGTGCGACCTATCAGGTGCCCATCGAAGTTTCGCCCGAGCGCCAGACCAGCCTCGCCATGCGCTGGCTCGTCGGCTACGCCAGCGGTCGTCGCGGCATCGGCTTGGTGGATGCCCTCGCCAACGAGATCAAGGACGCCGCCAACGGTCAGGGCAATGCCATTAAAAAGCGCGACGACACCCACCGCATGGCCCAGGCCAACCGCGCCTTCGCCCATTTCCGCTACTAAAAATAGCATCCGAAGAGATCAACCGGAGCCTTACCCGCTCCGGTTTTTCCATCCTTCATCCTTCATCCTTCATCCTTTCTTAAACATGGCCGCCACGCTGGAAGCGAAGCCCACCACGGGCAACCCCAACTCACCGAACCGCGCGTTCCCGATGGAGCGCACGCGTAACATCGGCATCGCCGCGCACATCGACGCCGGCAAGACCACGCTCACCGAGCGCATCCTCTTCTACACCGGCGCGATCCATCGCATCGGCGAGGTGCACGAAGGCACCACCGTCACCGACTGGATGGAGCAGGAGCGCGAGCGTGGCATCACGATTACCTCCGCCGCCACGACCTGCGCGTGGAAGCAGCTCAAGCAGGAAGGCGTCTTCAAGCTGTACGAAGACCAGCAGATGCGCGTCAACATCATCGACACTCCCGGCCACGTGGACTTCACGGCCGAGGTGGAGCGTTCCCTGCGCGTGCTCGACGGTGCCATCGCCGTGTTCGACGCCGTGGCCGCCGTGCAGCCGCAGTCCGAGACCGTCTGGCGTCAGGCCAACAAGTACAAGGTGCCCCGCATCGGTTTCGTCAACAAGATGGACCGGGTCGGCGCGAACTTCGAGAATTGCATCGAGGAAATGCGCAAGAAGCTCGGCGCGAATGCCTGGCCGATCCTTATCCCCATCGGGAAGGAAGATTACCTAAAGGGCCAGATCGACGTGGTCAACCAGAAGGCCATCGTTTACGTCGAAGACCAGACGATGGGCTCGACCTACAACGTCGAGGAAATCCCCGCCGAACTGAAGGACGCCGCCGAGTCGGCCTACCTGGACCTCGTCACCGCCATCTCCGATCTCGACGAGGAACTCGGGATGCTCTTCCTCGAAGAAAAGCCGATCACCAAGGAACAACTCAAGGCTGGCATCCGCCGCCAGACCATCGCCAACAAGTTCGTCCCCGTCGCCGGTGGTTCCGCCTTCAAGAACAAGGGCGTGCAGTACCTTCTGGACGCCGTTATCGACTATTTGCCCGGCCCGCTCGACATCCCGCCCGCGCAGGGACTCGACCCGGACAACCTCGAAAACCATATCGAGGCGCTCTCCGACGACAACGCCCATTTCTGCTCGCTCGCGTTCAAGCTCTGGAGCGATCCCTTCGTCGGCAAACTCGTCTTCTTTCGCGTTTACAGCGGCAAGCTCACCAAGGGCGACACCGTTTACAATCCGCGCACCAACAAGCGCGAGCGCATCAGCCGGATCATCCAGATTCAGGCCGACAAGCGCGAGGACATCGATACCTGTTACTCGGGCGACATCGCGGCCATCGTCGGCATCAAGAACATTACCACCGGTGACACACTTTGTGACGAGGAACACGGCATTCTGCTCGAACCCCCGTCCTTCCCCGACCCGGTGATCAGTATGGCCATCGAGCCCAAGACCAAAGTCGATCAGGAAAAGATGGGCAACGCGCTCCAGCGTCTCTCCGAAGAAGACCCGACTTTCCGCGTCTTCACCAACGTGGACACCGGCCAGACGATCATCGCGGGCATGGGCGAGCTTCACCTCGAAATTATCCGCGACCGGATGCTGCGTGAGTTCAAGGTGGACGCGAACTCCGGCAAGCCGCAGATCGCCTACCGCGAAACCATCACCGCCCCGGCTCCGGGCGAGGGCAAGCTCATCAAGCAGTCCGGTGGTCGCGGCCAGTACGGCCACGTTATCGTCAACGTCCAGCCCAATGAACGCGGCAAGGGCATCACCATCGACAACAAAGTCGTCGGCGGCACGATCCCGAAGGAATACATCCCTGCCGTCAAGAAGGGCATCGAAGAGGCCGTGCTCAACGGCGTCGTCGGCGGATACCCCGTGGTGGATGTGAACGTGGACATCATCGACGGCAGCTACCACGACGTGGATTCCAACGAAATGGCGTTCAAACTCGCGGCCATCTTTGCGGTGAAAGACGGCTTCAAGAAAGCGAAGGCCATCCTGCTCGAACCCATCATGAAGGTGGAAGTCGAGACGCCGGAAGACTACCAAGGCGACATCATGGGCGACTTGAGCCGCCGTCGCGCACAACTTAACGGCACCGAACTCAAGAGCGTCAACATCTCGGTCCAGGCCGACGTGCCCCTCGCGGAAATGTTCGGTTACGCCACGGCCATCCGCTCCCTCTCCAAGGGTCGCGCCTCTTACACGATGGAGCCCAGCCACTTCGCGCAGGTCCCTGCCAACGTCCTCGCTGCCGTTCTCGATCAGAAAGAAAAGTAAGAAGTCGCCAACCTCAGACTTCCGCATTCCCACTTCCGACTTCCCACTTTAATCTATGTCCAACGGCCAACGTATTCGCATCCGCCTCAAAGGTTTCGACCATCGGATGCTCGACCAGTCTTCCGTGGAGATCGTGGAAACGGCCAAGCGCACAGGCGCCAAGGTCGCCGGCCCGATCCCGCTGCCGACGCAGATCGAAAAATTCACCGTGAACCGCTCCCCGCACGTCGATAAAAAGTCGATGGAGCAGTTTGAGATCCGCACCCACAAGCGCCTGCTCGACATCATCGAGCCGACCGCCAAGACCGTGGACGAACTCAAAAAATTAAATCTTCCTGCGGGGGTGGACATTACCATTAAAATCTGATAGGGATACCGCCCCTCACAAATACCTTCCTCTACTATGAGCATCGGAATCATCGGTAAGAAGGTCGGCATGACGCGCATTTACGATGCTGCGGGCAAGCTGACCCCTGTCACCGTCATCGCCGCCCAGAACAACGTTCTGGTCCAGCGCAAGACGGTCGAGACTGACGGCTACAACGCGATCCAGGTCGCGTTCGACACGCAGAAAAAGCAGCGTCTGACCAAGGCCGAACTCGGCCACCTGGCCAAGGCGGGCTGCGAGCCCAAGAAGGAACTCCGCGAGTTTCGTCCCAAGAACGGCGAGGCCGACGGCGACGTGAACCTGAGCGTGACCCAATTCGAGGTCGGCCAGTACGTGGACGTGAGTGGTCGCTCCAAGGGCAAGGGCTTCATGGGCGTCATGCGCAAGCACAATTTCGACGGCCAGGGCGCTGCGCACGGCAGCAAGACCCATCGCCGCAACGGTGCCATCGGCTGCCGTTCCACCCCGGGCCGCATCTGGAAGAACCAGGGCATGCCCGGCCACATGGGCGACCGGGAATGCACCACGCAGAACCTCGTCGTCATGCAGGTCCGCGAGTCTGACGGTGCGATCCTCATCTCGGGAGCCATTCCCGGTGCCAAGGGCTGCTACGTGGAAGTCCGTCCCGCCGTCAAAAAGCTCCAATCGGTCCGCTCGACCTTCGGCATCAAGGCCGTTGATCCCGCCGACAAGAAGCAGGTCAACCCGGCCAAGAAGAACAAGAAATAAATAATTCTGTCATCCTGAGCGAAGCGAGGAACGAGCGCAGTCGAAGGACCTTCCGACCCCCGGCAGGGAACGAACCAACGAAGCCAGACTCACCAATCACAGGAGACACCAGCCGGAACCAACGCACATGAGCGCAACTATTCTCACCCCCGAGGCGGCCAAGGACGCCAAGATCGACATCATCGCCAACGGTAAGGGCACGCAGGCGGTTCACGACGTGGTCGTGGCCATGCGCGCCAACCGCCGCAGCGGCACCGCCTCCACCAAGACGAAGGCGACCGTCAGCGGCAGCGGCAAGAAGCCCTATCGCCAGAAGGGCACGGGCCGCGCCCGCGCCGGCTACATGAGCAGCCCCGTGCGCGTCGGTGGCGGCGTGGTCTTCGGCCCGCATCCCCGCTCCTACGCCAAGAAGACCACCAAGAGCGTCAAGCGCCTAGCCTTCCGCAAAGCTCTCAGCAGCCGCATCCTCAGCGGGGATGTGTCGGTCCTCGACACCTTCGCGGTCACCGAACTCAAGACGAAAGCCTTCCTCAAGCTCATCGGCGAATCCACCGACGCCAAGAAGAAGATCCTCGTCGTCGGCACGTTCGATGAGACCACCTACAAGGCGGGCCGCAACGTCCAGGCGGTGCAACTCACCACGCCGGATCAGGTCAACACCGAGAACCTGCTTCACTACAACAAGATTCTCATCCTGCGGGACGCCCTCTCGCAGATCGCCGAGCGCACCGCCCCGGCGGACCGTAAGCCGGTGGTGGTCACGCCCGCTCTCTAATCCTTTAAGGAACCCGCTGCCATGCACGAGCCATTTGACATCGTCCGCAAAGTCCGTCTGACGGAAAAAGCGACCCTTCTCAGCGAGACGCTGAACAAGTACATTTTCGAGGTCGCGCCCTCGGCGAACAAGCACCAGATCAAGAGCGCCGTCGAAACGCTCATGAAAAAGAAGGTCATCGCCGTCAACACCGCCAACTACTTCGGCAAAGCCCGCCGCAAGCGTCGCCCGGACGCCGGTCGCACCGCTAGCTGGAAAAAGGCCATCGTCACGTTGGCCCCCGGCGAGAAGATCGACTTCGCCTAACCCGAGACGCCCGGAACAAAAACCCTGTCATCCTGAGCGAAGTGAGGAACGAACGCAGTCGAAGGACCTTCCGGCCCGCGGCAGCGAAACTTCGATAACACCTCCGACTCCGACCGACCCACAACCACTTTCGCATATGGCTCTCAAACAACGCCGCCCGCTGACGCCCGTCAGCCGCTTCACCTCGCTCCCCGCCTTCGACGAAATCACCAAGTCGAAGCCGGAAAAGTCTCTGCTCGAAGTCCGCAAACGGACCGGTGGCCGGAACAACAATGGCCGCATGACTTCCCGCCACATCGGCGGCGGTCACAAGCAGAAGTACCGCGTCATCGACTTCAAGCGCCGCAAGCACGGCGTCGTGGCCGATGTGATCGCCATCGAGTACGATCCCATCCGTACCAGCCGCATCGCGCTGCTCCAATACGCGGACGGCGAGAAGACCTACATCATCGCCCCGGACGGCCTCAAGGTCGGCGCGAAGCTGCTCAGTGGCCCGACTGCCCCGCCGGAACTTGGTAACGCGCTCCCGCTCTCGGCTATCCCGCTCGGCACGGCCATCCACAACGTCGAACTGACCCCCGGTCGCGG
>CAHJWO010000173.1 GCA_903642295.1 PVC group bacterium
GCGGGGCGCCGTCGGCAGCACGCGAGGCGCGTGCGCTCCCCAAACTGACCTGCTTGGGCCAAATTGAATGACCTTGTCATCCATGCACTTGCTATGACGGGTCAATCCTGAGAAACGGTATAATAAGGGTGCAGTTTTCCAAGGTCCTGACGGCTGTCCCAGCCGTCCGTGTTGAGCCGCAGGCCCTTCCGGTTTCTGACAGCGATCTTTCTTGCAGGGTGACCACCCCCACGAAAGCAGGAAGTCGGGGACGGCTGGGACAGCCGTCAGGACCTGGGACAGCCGGTGCCGGTCTGCCACCCGCTGGATTTCGACCTACCCGTGGCTTACGTAGGACGCTGCTTGGAGAGGTCAGCGTACATCGCCTCCAGCTTCTCGTAGCGATCTTCCAGCGTGTCGAGCGCGCGGCGCTCCTCGATCAGGGTGTGTTCGAGTTCACGGATGCGCTGCTGCAAGCTGGCGCGGATGCCCGTGCGGAGGGGGTGGCTGCGCGGCTCCTCGGGCTCGGCGACTTCGACGGGTGCGCTGCCGGGCATGGTCAGTTCCGGCAAATCGCTGACAATCGTGCTCAAGCCGTCCTTGGCATTGATGAGATTGGTGTCCGCATGGATTTCGCCCAGGTTGACGAATTCCTGGATCGCGCCCAGCGTCGTGGGACCGTACAGTTGCTCGGAGGTCAGCTCGATCAGCCAATCCATGCCCAGCTCCGGCACCATCGGCGCCTTGAACCAGGTCTGCTGGTCACTGGAAATCTTGTCGAGCGGGCTGATCTGCGCCGCAGTCGCCCAGGCGGTAAGTTGACTGAAGGGGACCGGTCCGAAGACCTCGCTGTTTTCGGCCTTGAGGAGATACAGAGTGGGGGAAGTGGTATCGACCATGAAGGAGGGGGAACAAAGTTGCTGGGCTGCCACCGGGTAGCCTGTCTTTATTAAAATCCCGGAAGCAGGGATTGGCAACTACTTTCCGCCCGGGGCCAGAAGGAAGGATGGTGCGAACGTGGGAGCGAGTCGCCCGGTAGAGAGGAAGAGTTTTAACGCAAAGGCGCAAAGACGCGGAGATTCGCAAAGGGAGCAGAGAAGAAACGGGAAGGGGATCGGGAGTGAAATACGCAAAAGAAAGGGACAAGGGGGAGGAGGAGCCTTGCGTTTTGGCGGGGGAAAAGTAAGTTGGGTTCCACTATGCCAGAGCGCACTCAAAAACCGCCGAGTCCAGCTCCCTGGGAGCCCAAACAGGGGGGCGAGGATGGCCCCAAATCGCCGGATGTGGACAAGCCCGACACCAAGGACCTGCTCAAACGGATGCGGAAGGTGGACCCCAACCAGTCCAAGCGCTACCGGCAGCGCACCGGACAGTGATGAAAAACCTTTTTGCCGGGATGGCGGGGGAACCTTTTCCGTTGCCGCCGGGTGAGCCGGGGCGGGACACGGGAGATTTCGCGGCGCTGCTCCAGGCGCGGGGACTCTACCCGGCAGCCGGTGCGGTGCTGATGGGGGTGCCCGGAGCGGTGGGAAACGCGGCGCACGTCCCCGTGCAGACGCAGGCGACGACCATCCTCGCGTTCAAGTTCGGCGAGGGCGTGCTCGTGGCGGGTGATCGCCGCGCGACCGCCGGGAACATCGTCGTGTACGACCGCGCCGACAAAGTGCTGGAGATCGACCAGCACTCGGTCATGGCCATCGCGGGCACCCCGGCCACGGCCTGGGAGATGGCGCGCGTCCTGGAGCATTCGTTCCAGTATTACCGGCGCACGCAGCTCCAGGAAATGAGCGTCGGGGGCAAAATCCGGGCGCTGTCGAAGCTGTTGCGGGATAACTTCGGGATGGTGATGCAGGGCGTGGGAGTCGTGGTGCCGTTGTTTGCCACGTACGACGCCGGACCCAACCCGGAAGCCAAACTGTATTTCTACGACGTGATGGGGGCGAATTTCGAGGTGGCCGAATACGCCGCCACGGGGTCGGGTTCGCCCGCCGTGCGCGGGGTGCTTTACTACGAGAACACCTGGGGCGCGAAGCCCTTGCGCGAGTACAGCCGCACGGAGGCGCTGCGGCTGGTGCTGCGCGCGCTGGACACGGCGGCGGAGGCTGACACGGCCACCGGCGGCGTGGATCGCAACGGGCGGATTTTCCCCGTCATCAAGATCATCACGGCAAAGGGCATCGAGACGATTGATGACGAAACTTTGCGCGGACTGTTCAACGCCGGGCGGCACCTGCCCGATCAGCCGGTGTCGGCGGGGGTGGCCGTTGGCTAAGTCGGAAGTGGGAAGGCGGAACGCGGAGGGAATTAGACATTCTGCGAAACGGTCTTTTCCAGCCATTTTTCGCTCCGCTCTCCCTTATTCACTTCCGCATTCCGACTTCCCACTTCCGACTTTATTATGTTTGAAGAACCTTTTCGTTTCGTCGAGGCGATTGCCAACCGGCGCGAGTACATCGAGAACCAGATCGCCACGGGCAGCCCGGTGGTGGCGCTGAACTACGCGGGCGGGATTTTGCTGCTGACGCTGGGGCGCGAGCGGCAGAAGATTTTCGAGGTTTATGATCGGATTGCGCTCGCGGCCATCGGGCATCCGGGGGACATCGAACGGCTGCGGATGACCGCGATTGAACTGGCCAGCACCGAGGGATTTACCCGGTCGGCGGGCGACGTGTCGCTGCGGCGGATGGCGAATTACTCGATCAGCCCGGCACTCAAACAGGCGTTCGAGCAGGTGTACGGCGCGCCATATCTGGCGCGGATGCTGTTCGTCGAACTGGGGCCGGATGCGGGTCAAAACACCTTCCTGCGCGTGGATTACGACGGCGCGATCCAGACGAACGGGACGCCGTTTTCCAAGACCCGGCAGGAGTACGCCGCGCTGAGCGGGACACGGCCTTCGGCGGAGGCGATGGAGCGGTTTCTGGCGCGCGATTTCAAAAGCGGGTTGGCGTTGCGGGAGGCGCTGAGTCTGGCCCTGGATGCGTGGACGGTGGGTTTTCTCGCGCTGGATGCCGAGGGCGAGAAAAAGGACGAATTGCCCGGGAGCGACGCCATCCGGGGCGCGCGGCGCGAGCAAATGGAGAACGCCGCCGTCGAAGCGGCCGTGCTCGAAAATCGCGCGGGATCGAACATCACTTTCCGAACGGTGAGCGAGGAAGAACTAACGGCCCTGCGGGGGAACGATGCCGGATGACACCGACAATCCGAAGGAAGAAGTTCCCCCGGAGCCGCTGAGCGATCCTTTGCCCCCCGCCACGGACGCCGAACCGGGCGAGTTGGACAAGGGGGCGGAAGGGATGGCGGCGTTCGCGCGGAAGCGAGCGGAGTATTGGGCATCGAGAAATGCCGGGGTCTCCGTGCCGTCAGCGGTGGTCAAGGGGGATGGTGGAGAAGAGAGCGAGGTCGTGCCGGTCCGGCGGGCCGGGCGGTTTTCGACGCCCGCGCCGCGCGTTTCCTGGACGCGGCGGCTGGTGCCGCTGGCGGGGTTGGCGCTCCTCCTGAGTTGCCTGTGGGCATTGATCGGAACCGGACAGTTTCCGAGCTGGCAGCCCTGGTGGACAGGTGCGGGCTTGCCGGGGAACGCGGCGGTGATCATCGATCCCGGCCACGGCGGCGGCGACAGCGGCGCGGTGGCGCTGGGCGTCGTGGAAAAAGATCTGAACCTGGACGTGGGTCTGCGCGTGGGGCGGGCATTGCGGGCGCGGGGGGTGGCGGTGAAGTTGACGCGGGAGGACGACCATTTCGTCCCGCTGGAGGGGCGGGTGCGGCTGGCCAACGCGCTGCCGGGCGCGGTCTTCGTGAGCATTCATTTCAACGACGCCTCGGGAAACGGACAGGCCACGGGACGGGCCAGCGGCATCGAAACGTACTATTGCGAGCACAAGCTCCCTCCGGCGTCCGACTGGACGCTGGCGTCGTTGCTGGGTTCGGCCAAGGTGCGCGCGCCGGACGAGCGTTGGGCGGTGCGCGAGGGGCAGACGTTGGCCGATTGCATCCAGGGTTCGCTGATCGCGGGCACCGGAGCCGAAAACCGGGGGATCAAGGAGCGGAGTTTGTACGTGACGCACCGGGTGATGGGTCCGGCGGTGTTGGTGGAGGGCGGGTTCGTCAGTCACCCGGGCGAGGCGCGGCGGCTGGGGGACGTGGCTTACCGGCAGACGCTGGCGGAGTGCATCGCGGAAGGGATCGTCAAGTACCTGCGCGGAACCCGGCCCGCGCCGACCCCCGGGTTGACGGCGGCGGCGGGGGCTGGAGCTTGAATACTTGCGGACACAGGCCGTCGAATCCGTTCATGCGAGCTTTCATGAAGACCCTTTTCCGTGCGGTGGTATTCGGGGTGGCGATTTGGGGGATGGGGGCCGCGCCGCTCCGGGCCGACGAGGCGTTGCGGCGGGTCCAGCAATCGTTGCGCGACCAGGGGTTTTATTACGGCCCGACGGATGGATCGCCCGGCGACGAAACCAACCAGGCGGTTCGCCGTTACCAGATCCGCAACGGTTTACCCGTGACGGGGCAACTGGATGACGAGACGAAGCGTTCCATCGAACAAACCGGCAATTCGGTCCCTCCGGCAGCGAGCAACCGCAACGGCGGGGGAGCGGGGGAGCGGACGGCTCCGGCCCGTCCGAACCCGCCGCCGAACCGGGCCGCGTCGAGCCCGGCTTACCAGCGGCCCACGGTGCGGCCCCTGCCGGAAGATGACCGGCGGGATGATGCGCGGGAGGGCGACGAACCCGGGCCGATCCCGCGTCCCCAAGAGAGGAACGCCCGGCCCGATCTGCGCGGGGGACCCGGCCCGTTGCCGCCTTCTTCCGACGATGGCGGCGGGCTGCCAAGGAACGCGGTGTTGCCCTCGGCGCGGTTGAGCGCGCTGTTCGCGGGCACGCCGTTCGAGTTTGCCCCGCCGCCGGTGCAGGCGGACGTGCTGAAACGCGCGCAGGGAATTTTGACGCGGGAGGGATTTTACGACGGCGCGGTCAACGGTGCGCCGAGCGAGTTGACGACCGATGCCCTGACCAACTTCCAAGGGGTCAACCGGTTGCGGAAGACGGGCCGACTGGACGTGAGCACGCTGGGCACGATGCGTTTGCTGCCGGGGCGGCAGGCGTTGGCTCCGCAGGGGCGGGAAGACGACGAAGGGCCGCACCGGGGGCCGAACATCATCTTTGAGGGACGGATCGCGCGGTGAATCAGACTTCCGGCAAAAGTCAGAATTTGTCCGCAGATTTCGCAGATTTCCGCAGATGGGAGAGCGGGGACCGGAGACAATCCTCTTTCCTCTCCTCTTCTAATCTGCGGAAATCTGCGAAATCTGCGGACAATTCTCCGCGCCCGCCCGCCCTTCCAGGTGGGCAGCAGAAGGTCAGCGGGCGGGGTCGGTGAACTTGACCGTTTCGAGTTCCAACGACACGGCACCGATAAAAAGGTCGGTCTGCGCCTTGATGAGCAGGCGGTTCGCATCGTCGCTTAACCACGCTTCCCCGCTTTTGAAGCCTTTGCGGGGTTCCAGGCTGCCGTTCTTGCCGACTTTTTCGAGCTGGAGACTGCACCGGATGGACGGGAAGCCGCCCGCCCGGACGTGGACCGTCTCCCGGCCCAGGACTTTCACCGTCGCCAGATAGGGACTGCCGGAGGTCATGAAGAGGTAGGTTTTTTCGTCGCCAACGGCCAGCGGCAGGCTGCGCAATTCGAGCAGCACGCCTTCCATGTCGAAGAGACCGGGGTAGGCAAAGTGCCTCGGTTTGTGAGGAGCGTCATCGGTTTTGCCTCGGGTGAGATCGCGGTTGGAGCGGGTGGCGCCATCCGCCGTGAAATCGACGTGCGTCGAGGTGTCCTTGTGGGAACCATGCTCGGTCTGGTCGAGATACTGCGGACGAAAGGTGCGCCGGTCGATGACCGAGAGGTGGACGGCATCGAGCTTGTAGAGCGTGCGGGCCATCCCGGTGGTGCTGGCGTGGACGCTGGTGCGGATTTGTGCGCCGTCCCCGGGTGAAGTGACCTCCGTGTCCACGCGGGCGGCTTCCAGGCCGCTCCAGGCGACGCGATAGTTGGCGGAGTAGAGGCGGGGCGGCGGGAAAGTGCCGGGAACATCGGGGCTGAGACGGCTGTACCATGCAGGCAGGGTAACGGGAGCGGGGGAAGCGATGGAATCGGGGGACGCCGCCGGGGCCGGGACCGGCAGGGCCGCCAGGAAAAGCGAGGTAGCCAAGAACGCGAGCACGGGTACAATGCTAACCTTCGACGGCGGGGTTCTCAACCGCCAGTGGCTTACTAACAAGGGGATTCATGGATATACGCAGGCATTTTTCTTCCTGGCACGTCGGGAGGGTTCTGGCGGGGTGCTTTTCGCTGCTTTCGGCGCAGGCGGGGCGGGGTGAGGCGAGCGCGATGCCGCCGCCCGCCGCCGGGAAGGCGACCGTGGTGTGGATTTCGATGGACGGCACGCGCGCGGATTACCTGGATCGCGGGACGCTGCCGTTTTTTGCGCGGCTGCTGAAGGAGGGTGCGTACAGCCAAAAGTTCCGTCCGGTGTTTCCGCCGATCACGTTCCCGAGCCATTGCTCGGAGGCCACCGGTGTGTCGGCGGATAAACACGGGATCACCGGGAACGGATTTTATGACTCCAGTACGCGGGCAGCAGTCCACTTTCCGGGCGATTCATCGTTGCTCCAGGCGGAGCCGATCTGGCTGACGGCGAAGCGGCAGGGGGTGCGCGACCTGGTGTTCGATTGGCCGCTGTCGCAGGCGGAGCATCAGCCGCTGCACGCGGATTATTTCAACGAGAAGTTCGACAACGACGTGAGCGACGAGGCGCGCCTGGACAACCTGCTGGAAGCCTGGCACGCGGACGCGGCGGGCGGGGGTGAACCGGTGCGGCTCTTGATGGGCTACGTCGAAGGAACCGACCCGGTGGGGCACCAGTTCGGGCCGGACGCGCCGGAAATTGCGCAGGAGATGGCGAAGCTCGACGGGACGCTGGGCACGTTTTTCGACCGGGTGGTGGCGCAGTGGAAGGAGCACGCCGGGGGATCGGACCGGCTCTACGTGATGTTCACCACGGACCACGGCATGTCGGCGGTGCAGAAAAGTGTCAGCCTGGAAAAAGTGCTCGACCTCGTGCACGGGCAGGCGGAGATCACGCTGCAAACGACGGGCAACACGGGGAGCATTTTTCTCGATAAAATTCCCGCGGGCGAAGCGAGGGAAACGCAGGCGCAGAAATTCCTGGATAAGTTGAAAACGTATCCTTTTATCCGGGCGTGGCGGCGCGAGGATCTGCCGAAAGAATGGGGCTACGCGCACCCGACCCGCACGGGGGACATCGTGGCCGTGCTGCCGAAGGGATACACGTTTGCCTCGGGGCCGCAGGCGGTGAGCAACGGCGGGCCGAAGGGGATGCACGGCTATCCGGTGGAGGATGATCCAGAAATGTACGGTGTCACGCTGATCTGGCGTTATCCGGCGTTGATCGGCGGGAAGGATCTGGGCGAGGTGGATTGGGATCAATACGAACCCACGGTGGCAAAGTGGCTGGGAGTGCAACCGGCGGCGGGGGCGCAGGGCAGGGTGATCGCGCTGCCGGGGGAGTGAACGAAGGCGGAAGGCGGAAGGCAGAAGGCAGAAGGCAGAAGGCAGAAGGCAGAAGGCGGAAGGCGGAAGGCGGGACAAAGCAGAGAAAGCATTTTCTCGCTCGGAAATACGTACCTACTTGCTTCCTGCCTCCTTTGTCCGGATCAGCCGCGTGTTTTCTTTATCTGCTGTCATCCTGCGCGAGTGTCACGAGCCGAAGGACCTTCCACCGGCGAGACAGTACAAGGCCAATTTAGGCGGACATTGCTCCGCTCAGGTAACGACGACACCGGGTAGATCGTGACCGAAAGCATCCAGGCGGCTTGCGAAAAGATGCCTTTGCCACGATTTTACCCGCCTTGAAATCTTCCGATCCCGCCGCGTCAAAACCCAGGAAGCGCCATTCCGTTCTCCGCGTCTTTGCCTACGTCAACCGTTACCCCGCGCTCGCCTCCGGCATGCTGGGGTGCGCCATCCTCAGCACCCTGACCGTCGTCGTGTTTCCGGGGGTGACCCGGCGGGTCGTGGACCTTGCCCGTTCGGGCGGCAACCCATCGCAACTCGTCCCGCTGGCGATGCTCGGCCTGGGCACGTTCTTCCTCGACCAGATCCTCAACGCCGCGCGGATCATGCTCAACAACGTGTTCGAGCAGAAGGTCATCTTCGATTTGCGCAGCGACCTCTACAGCCACATCCAGCGCCTGCCGCTCGGCTGGTTCGACAACCGCGCCACGGGCGACCTGATGACCCGCATTCTCGAAGACGTGACCGCCGTCGAGCGCGTGCTCATCGACGGCATCGAACAGGGCGTCATCGCCGTGCTCCAGATCGTGGTCGTCCTCGTCATGCTGGCGTACTACAGCCCGTTGATGACGCTCGTCGCGCTCACGCCCGTGCCTTTTCTCGTGGCCGGTGCACTGCTCTATACGACGACCGCCCGCACGCGCTACAAGCAGCAGCGCGCCGCCGCCTCGGCCATGAACTCGCTGCTCCACGATAACCTCGCGGGCATCCGCCAGATCAAGACCTACGTCCGCGAAACCGAGGAACATCGCCGGTTCAACGACGTGAGCAATCGTCTGCGCGAAGCGAGTCTCGTCATCATGCGGACCTGGGCGGTCTATAATCCGTCGATGAACTTCTTCACCAACGCGGGCCTCGCGTTGGTCTTGCTGTTCGGAGGCCGCGCCGTGGTGACGCACCAGATGGACCTCGGCACCTTCACCGCCGTCTTGCTGCTGGTCGGATTCCTCTACGAACCGATCCGCCAGCTGCACAGCCTCAACCAGCTTTTCCAGTCGGGCCGCGCGGCAGGCGACCGGGTCTTCGAGATCATGGACACGCCGACCGAAACGTCCGACGCTGCTACCACGCCAGAGGACGAACCGACCGGCATCACCGGCGACGTGCGTTTCAACAACGTCGGTTTTGCCTATGATGACGAGCGCCCTGTCCTCAAGAATATCACGCTGCACGCCGCCGCCGGGCAGACGGTCGCGCTGGTCGGCCCCACCGGCGCGGGCAAGTCCACGCTGGTCAACCTGCTCACACGCTTCTACGAGTTCGATTCCGGCGATCTGACCATCGACGGACGCCCGCTCAAGGACATCCCGCGCTCCCACCTGCGCAGCGCCGTCGGCCTCGTCACGCAGGAGAGTTTTCTCTTCAACGGCACCGTGCGCGAAAATCTCCGCCTGGGCCGCCCCCACGCGACCGACGACGAACTCCTCGCCGCCGCCGAGGCCGCCAACGCCCGGGGTTTCATCGAACGGATGCCCAACGGCCTGGACCAGATCGTCGGCGAGCGCGGCGTGAAGCTCAGCGTCGGTGAAAAACAGCGCGTCTCCATCGCCCGCGCGCTGCTCAAGGACCCGCCCATCCTGATTCTCGACGAGGCCACCGCCAGCGTGGATACCCAGACCGAGCGCGCCATCCAGGTCGCGCTGGACCGCCTCATGCACGGGCGCACCAGTTTTGTCATCGCGCACCGCTTGAGCACCGTGCGCCGGGCAGATCAGATTCTGGTGATGGAGCACGGACGGATCATCGAACGCGGTCGGCACGCCGATTTGCTGGCGGCGGGCGGGCTGTACGCAAAACTCTGCGAGAGCGCCTTCCTCGACGGCGAGGAACCCGCCGACGATGCTATCCCGGTGGATCGGTTATCGGCGGCGGCGCTGGTCGGATAACTTCCGCCGTTCCCTCGTTCCCGAGTCGTACTTGGG
>CAHJWO010000174.1 GCA_903642295.1 PVC group bacterium
CGCCGCCGCCCTCTCGTCCCGCACCCGTCGCCGCCGCGTCCGCGGCCGCGGCACCTGCCCAGGCCGGCGATTTCGCCCTCGCTCAACGTGCTGCCATCCCAACCGAGCCCCCGGTCCTCGATGCGAACCCTTATGATCCGTCGGTGCGGATGCCCGGTTCATCGACGGAGCCGCCGCGTCCAACGCCTGCCTATGCGGGCAGGCCGCATCGTAGTTACCAGCCCCAGGCGTTGAAAACCGCCGTCAGCGGCAGCATCAACAACCGGGGGCCCGCGAGCGTGGCAAGTGTGGCCAGCCCGCTGGGCCACTATCAGGGCGCGGTGATCGAATCCATCCGGCGGCGCTGGTACGCCTACGTGGACAAGCGTTCAGACATCGCATCGATGGGCAGCGTCACCATCCACTTCCTGGTCGGGATGGATGGACGCGCGCGGGCCACCCGGGTGGTCGCCAACACGGCCAACGAAGCACTGGCCTCCCTCTCGCTGCAAGCCATCCTCGACGCCCGCATCCCGCCGATGCCCGCCGAGGCGGTACCGGACACCGGCGGCGGACAGCTGCCGATGGATCTCACGTTCGAGTTCCTCGATTCATCCAACTTCTGACTCGTCGAATCCAGGCTGCCTTTGGCCTACCAGCCGAACGTCGCACTTTCTTTTTTCCGTTTCCCGCCGTACCAATCCGCCTGCCGATGTTCCCGTTTTCACCTTTTCCCGTCGCCGCCGCCCCGCTCCAAACCATCACCACCTTTTTTAGCAAGGGCGGTTGGTTCATGGTTCCGCTCGCCCTTTGCTCGATGGTGGCGGTGACGATTGTGCTGCTGCGTTTCTTTGCCCTGCGCCGCGAGAGTGTCCTGCCATCGGTGGTCGAAAACGAAATTGATCGTTTCCAGCCGGGCGGCAACGCCGAGCAGTTGGCGCGTCTGGTCGGGGATGATCCCGCCGCGTTGTCTACCTTGACGCGCGTCGCGTTGAATCACCTGCGCGTCTCGCGCGCCGAGAACACGGAGGCGGTCCAGACCGCCGCCCGCCGGGAAATCATGCGTCTGGAAGGTGGCCTCGCGGTGCTGGAACTCATCGTCGGCATCTCGCCGCTGTTGGGACTGCTCGGAGCCATATCGGGTCTCGTGAACGTGTTCTCGGGCCTGGGCAACGGTGGCAAGACGGCCCAGGACACTGCCGGGGTCGCGGTCGGCATTGCGGAAGCGCTCAACACGACGATCTTCGGCTTGGCCATCGCCATCCCGACGCTGGTTTTCTACACCTACTTTGCCAAGCGCGTCGAAGCGATGGCCGTGGAAATGGAGTCGCTGATGGCCGACCTGCTCTCGAAATGTTACCACCGGCGCAACAGCGGTGCCGGTGGGGCGATAGCCCACGAACCGGAGGAGCTATCCGGACCTGCCGCCTACGTTCCGCAGACGCGCCGTTTGGCCGCCGCCGCCGTGACCCAGGCGACCACGGAACCCGAATCCGGCATCGAATCGGCCTGAGCCAGCCAACCGCCAGCCCATGAAATTCCACACGCGCCGAAGAGTATCGCCGGTCATCACCATTGTATCCTTGGTGGATATCCTGACAATGGTGTTGATGTTTTTCGTGTACACCACGACCTTCAAGACCCTGCAACCGCAGGTCGAGATCATCTTGCCGGAGGTGAAATCCTCCGGGGCAAAACCCGCCGAGGCGGCACCGGCGATTTTGAGCATCTCGGACGAGGGGAAGTTGTTTTTGAACGAGAAGCCGGTTGAGATGGATGCACTGGGCGCAGCGGTCAAAGCGTTGGATTCGGGTCAAAAGCTAGCGTTGAAAGCAGATACGAAGGCACCTTTCGGAACGATTATGCAGGTGCTCGATGAACTGAAAACCGCCGGAGTACAGGATCTTCCGGCGTTCACCAGACCCAAATAGGCACGCGGCGAACATGGTATTGGAAATTGTTAAATACGGCGACCCGGTCCTCCAAACCAAGGGGAAAGTCATCGGCGAAGTCAGCGAACCCATCAGACAACTCGCCGCCGACATGATCGAAACGATGTACGCCGCCAGCGGTATCGGCCTGGCGGCGCAACAGATCGGTCTGCCGCTGCAAATTTGCGTGGTGGACGTGGCGCCGGTGCATCAGGACCGGCCCAGCATCCTCACCGTGGACGGCAAAGAGGCGACCCTGGTGGATTGGATGCCTCTGGTACTCATCAACCCGAAGCTCGAACTCAGCCCCGCCAAGGACATCGCCAGCGAAGGTTGCCTGAGCTTTCCCGACCTGCACGGCGACGTGCAGCGTTCCACCCGCATCAAGGTGCGCGCGCAGGTGCTCGACGGCCGGGAGGTCGCATTTGAAACGGAAGGGATGCTGGCGCGCGCCATCCAGCACGAGGTGGATCATCTCAACGGGATGCTCTTCATCACGCGCATGAACTCGGCCACGCGCGCGAGCTTATCCGGCAAGCTCAAGCGATTGCACCGCGAAGGCGCGGCGAATCCGACCCGGGGCAAGCCCCGTCCGGCCCGACGACAGCCCGTCAAACCGACACCCGCGCCGGTGTCGGACGGGGAAGCGTGAGCGGATCGTTCAGATGCTCGCCCCATCCGCCCGCTGGACGAGTTCGTCCAGATTGAACGTGCGCCGTGCGCCGGTCTTCACCTCGCGGAAGATGAATTCGTACCAGCCGGGCATCCGCTCGACGACGTAACGTCCCCGCCCGACGCGGATGGGATCGTGCGCGATGATGCGCTGGATCACTTTTTCGTAGGCGGAGCGGGGCAAGGGGCGGCCCTGCCTCCGCCCCCAGTCAATCTGTCGGCCTACATCGTCGTAGGACCCGGGACGATCCGGAAAATCGAGCAGCGACCGGGCCGTGCCCGCGAGGACCTCGCGCAGATGGACGAAGGTCGCGCGGTCGGCAAACCGGCGGACCGCCGGGCGGAAAACGGCCAGCGTCTCACCCGCGATCTGGCGCAGGCTCGCCCGGCGGCCATCGGCGAGGTGCCAATCGCGCTGGTTCGGATCGGCGCAAAACGGGTTGCGCGCGAAATCGTCCGCGTGGGCTCGCCACCCTTTGCGTGAACTGTGTTTGCTCGGTTGAAAGCCGGCGAGGATCGGGATGCCCTTGTGGGCGAGCGCGTCCAGCGTCAGATCCTTCGCCGGCCAACGGGCGGCCTCCGCGATGACGCCAGCCAAAAAGGCCAGCGTGGCGTTGGTCAGCGCCACGTCCGGGGTGAAATCGGCGGTGACCTCGATGCGTCCGGGACGCGGCCGCACGCCGACGGCCGTGCTGCGGCGGTTGGCGGCCAGCAGCATCACCGGCACCGGCAAGATGTAACAGAGCAGCCGCGCCAACCGGTGCAGTCGGCTGCCTCCCGCCGGAGCGGCGTCGAAGAGGGAGAAATTGTAATGCGCGCTGAATCCACGCAGACGCATTTCCTCCCCGCGCACGCCCTCCCAGGCGTCGAGCTGCCCCCGGACAAAAGCGATCTGTTCCCACAGCGAACGCACCGCCCGCGCGCAACCGCCGGAGGGATCGAGTTCGATGAGGGCCGTCGCCACCTCCACGACCCCCGTGTCAAAGTACAAAGCGCCGCCGGAAGGCAGATGGCACGAGCGGCCCACGCGCGGAATGATCCGTCCGGCGTGATGGCGCAGGAGATTGGCCGGGTGCCGGAAAACGTCCTCGGGTTTCTGGTCGTGACCGTTGACCACGAGGGAAAATTCCGCCTCCAATCCGACGACAGGCTGACGCGGCACCGGGCCCGCCGTGCGGGCCAGTGTGAGGGCGGAAATTCCGGATTTCTTGCGCGGATTCAAGCAGACGGCGGGTGAGGGGATCAACCACTACCCCGAAGCGGGCACCGTTTCAAATTTTCGCCTTCAAAAACAACCGCGCTCAAGCCGGAAGGGACTCGTCGCAACTCGCCGGAATCAGGTGGAGATACCCGAGGTCGAGATGCAGGTGATCGTCACTCTCGCCGGGCAGATGGCCGTACGGCAGGGCGGTGATTTCCGGCGCGAGGTCCCGCACGATGCCCGCGTATTTTTCAATGGTTGACGCCGAGTTGAGAAACGTGTCGCCCACCCGGTAAACGTCCGCCGCTGACGCCCAATTGTGGGGTCCGGCCACCGTGGAGAGCCGGTGCGACGGAGAGCGGTAGCCGCCGTTGGCCGCGATGTAAACCGACGCGCCGACCCGGGCGCGAAAGTCCTCCAGCACCCGCGCCAGCAGCGTGATGGCACACGGGACGTAATGCGGGAAATCCTCCAGCAAACGCGGGTGCTCTCTGGAATCAACGATGAGCAATTCGCTCAGGCGGAGGTGGGGCGTCAGGAGCAATTCCTTGGCCTGCGACCAGCTCCGCACCTCGTAAAAGAAGCGCGGCAGCCGGTGGATGCGGCCCGCGCGATCCGACACCGGCTCGTCGGGCCGGAGCAGGGCGCGCAGGTCAGCCGAGAGCCGGAGACCATCGACGACGGGGAGGTCGCGGGCGGTATTCATACGGTAGGCAAGGGCGGGGGCAGTGACCCGATAAACGCGTACGCGGCGGCGGAAACCGCCGCCACCAGCTTGTGCCGGGCGGCGGCGGAGCCGGCGGCGGCGTACTCGGTGAGAATCACCAGCACGTAAGGCGCGCGCCCGGGCAGGAAGATCATCCCCGCGTCGTGGCAGACGGTGGAAATTTCGCCGGTCTTGTGCGCCACGCGTGCCCGGGCGGCGTCCGGCACCCCGGCGGGAATCATACTGTTGAAACGCTGCTGAAACAGGATGTCGAACATCCGGTCGCGGCTTTCGGACGTCAGGATGGCGGCCTCGTGGACCCGCCGGAAAAAAGTCAATAACCCTTCCCCTGTGATCTGATTGTTCAGTCCCTTGGCAAAAGCCGCTTCGTCTTCGACGCCGCGCACACAACGCAAGGAGGAGAGGCCCGCGCTTTGCAGACATTCGGCGACGAACTGCACCTCCAGATAATCCAGGAGCAGATTCGTGGCGAGGTTGCTGCTGCGCACGATCATCGTTTCCGCGAGACTTTGCAGGCTGGCGGTGCGTCCGACGGAGCGGTAAAGGTCGGGGTCGCCGTCGCGGTCTGATTGCAACGAGAAAGGCGAGCCGTCAGCCTGGCTGCGGAAACGATTACGGACGTGCAGCCGGTCGGTCAGCTTTACCCGGCCAAGTTCCGCCGCCCTGAAAAGTGCGAGCAGAATCGCCAGCTTGATCGTGCTCGCCGCGTGAAACACCCGCGTCGCCTGATAGGAGAAAGACAGGTCCGACGAGTAGTCGTAGAAAGCGAATGACAGCGCTGCGGCCTGCGCTTGGCGCCCGAGGTTCAGCACATGATCGAGGAGAGAAAATCCAGCCTTGGGGGACGGTTCCGGCATGGCTCAACGAGAGGGCAGATGGTCGAATACGGCTTGCACGGCGCGGGCAAACCGGGTTTCCGCCGCCCCGGTTGGGCCGACGAGGTCGGCCGCTGCCTTGGCGATTTCGTTCGCGCCGTCCACCGCCACGCCGAGGCCCGCCCACCGCAGCATGGGTGCGTCGTTTTCACCATCGCCAAACGTCAAGGTAGCGGCTTGCTCAACTTTGTAGAAAGCGGCAACTGCCGCCACCGCGTCGGCTTTGTTGGCCGCTTGCGCTGCGAACTCTAAATTCTCCGGGTCCGTGGCGATCACGGTCACACTTGCGCGATACTCCTCCGTCACCTGGGGGCGCGACGCCGTGAGCGTGGCGGGCTCTCCGTACCACACGATCTTTTGCGCGGCCTCGCCTCGCAAATCATCGAGCTTTCCCGGGTAAAGTTCCGCCCGTTCGTTCACGCGCGATTCGTAAAGCTCGGTCCAGTGATTGCGCTCGGACACGTAGAGATGGTCGCGGTGGTAATAAACGACGGTAAAGCCTTTGTGCTGGCCCTCGGCGACGAGTCTGGCCGCGTCGGTCGGGTCGAGCAGTTCTTCCCGGATTGTTTCTGCGGTATCCGGGTCTTTCACCAGCGCGCCCGCGCAGGAAATCAGCAACCCGTCCAACCCGACCTGCCGGTAGAAGCGCACACTGTTCTGGTGTCGGCGGCCCGAGGCGAGGACCACCCGCGCGCCCCGCCGTTGCAACCCGCGCACGGCGGCGAAATTTTCCGCGCTGATCTCCTTGTGGGGACCGAGCAGCGTGCCGTCGAGGTCCGTGGCGACGAGCCGGTACGGGAAAGGGGTGGCGGGGTCGCTCATGCTGCGCCCTCCATAGCACAAATTGCTGCCGGGCAGTAGCGCGTTATCGCTTCGCGGCAGAAATCGTCCCTTGGCAACCGGCACCGGCAGACCTAGTCTGCTTGCCCCGGCGTGCCGGTGCGAAACCGCTGCTGCCCCCCCAAGCCACTTGACGGTATGTCGTATAACTCGGACCTGAAACTCTTCACCGGCACGGCCCACCCTGAATTGGCCCAACGGATCGCCGATTTCGTGGAAGTGCCGCTCGGACAGGCCGAAGTGCGTGCGTTTCCCGATGGCGAGACCAGCGTGCGCATCCTGGAAAACATCCGGGGCCGCGACGTGTTCATCGTCCAGCCGACCTGCCCCCCGGTGAACCACAATTTGATGGAGTTGCTCGTCATGGTGGACGCCGCCCGCCGTGCCAGCGCCGCGCGCATCACTGCTGTCATCCCGTTTTTCGGTTACGCCCGGCAGGACCGCAAAGATCGCGCCCGCGTGCCCATCACGGCCAAGCTCGTGGCCAATCTCATCGCCGCGGCCGGGGTCAACCGCGTGCTCACCATGGATCTCCACGCCCAGCAGATTCAGGGATTTTTCGACATCCCGGTGGACCATCTGTATGCGCTGCCGGTTTTTATCAAGCATTTCCAGGGGCGCGACCTTTCTCCACTCACCGTGGTCTCGCCGGATGTGGGGGGCATCAAGGTGGCCGACGCCTACGCGAAGGCCCTGCGCGTGGACCTCGCCACCGTCGCCAAGAACCGTAAAAACGACACCGAAGTGGAATCCGCCTACCTGATCGGCGAGGTCCGGGACCGCAACGTCCTCCTCGTCGATGATTTGACCACGACGGCGGGCACGATCACCAGCGCGGCCCGGCTCTGCAAGGAACACGGGGCCAAGTGCGTCTATTCCGCCGTCAGCCATGCCGTGCTGACGGACATGGCCGTCGAACGGCTGCGCGACTCGGAAATTGTCGAACTCATCACCACCAACAGCATCCCGACCCGAAAAGCGCAACTGGCCGACTGCCGCATGACCGTGCTCGACATCGCCGCGCTGCTGGGCGAGGGAATCAAGCGCATCCACGGCGACGAGTCCGTCAGCGGCCTGTTCAACATCGACAAAGTGATTTGAGCGAACGATTTACCGGGGAAGCCCGGCGCTTTTTTCACGGTGGATCATTTGGGGGGTTGCTTTTGGCCGTTGGTCTGCCATCTTCCGTCCCTTCCTTTTTCCTTATGGCAATTCAACTCAAGATCAACGCCCAACCGCGCACGGAGGCCGGTCGGAACGCGGTCAAGAAGATCAAGCAGGCCGGTTTCGTCCCGGCGGTCATCTACGGCGCGAAAGATCCCGCCCGCAACCTCCAGATCGTGGAACGCGAGTTGTCGCGCCTGCTTGACCACGCCACCAGCGAGAGTGTGCTGGTCGAGGTCAACATTCAGGACGGCGGCACGGCCACGACCCGCACGGCTTTGATCCAGGAAGTGCAGCACCACCCCGTCAGCGGCAAGGTGCTCCACCTGGACCTGCACGCCGTGGCGATGGACGAACTCCTGACGGCGGAAGTCGCGGTGGAAACCACCGGCGAGGCCGAGGGCGTCAAGACCGGTGGCGGTGTCCTGGAGGTCATTCTGCGCAACCTCGAAATCGAGTGCTTGCCGGGCGACCTGCCGGAAGCGATCACGGTGGACGTGAGCAAGCTCAACATCGGCGATTCCATCCACGTGAAGGATTTGTCGCTTCCCAAAGGTGTGACCGTGTTGAACGATGCCGACTTGACGGTTGTTTCCGTGGCGGCACCGACCGTGGAGGAGGAAACTTCGCCCTCCAACCTCCCCGAAGGCTCGCAGCCCGAAGCGACTGCCGAGGCGTCACCCATCGCGGGCACCATCGGCGGCGAGGCCTCCTAAATTTTGGCTCTACCTGCCGTCGCCGTCGGTTCCACCGGTGGCAGCGGCAGCGCTTTCTGCTCATGCTTGCCGTCCCTGCTCCCATCCGCCTCGTGGCCGGTTTGGGCAATCCCGGGCGCGAGTACGAAAACACTCGCCACAACGCCGGATTCCTGGTCATCGACCGGCTGGCGACCCGGCTGGGCCTGAAGCTCGGTTTTTCCGGGAATTGGCAGGCGCTCTGGGGGCGCACCGCCGACGGCTGCACGTTCCTCAAGCCTCAAACGTTCATGAATTTGAGCGGACGCGCGGTGCGGGCGTGCGCGCAGTTTTACAAGATCGCCGCCGCCGAGACCCTGATCATCTATGACGATCTGGCGCTGCCGCTCGGCCAACTGCGTTTGCGCAAGGACGGCAGCAGCGGCGGTCAGAACGGGATGGAATCCGTCATCGACCATCTCGGCACGAATGCCGTCCCGCGCCTGCGGGTCGGCATCGGCGCGGCGACCGGCCACCGCAGCATGGTGGACCATGTGCTCGGAAGTTTCACGGTCGCCGAGCGGCAGGAATTTGACGTGGCCGTCGAACGGGCCGCCGACGCGGTCCAGCATGCCCGCTTTCACGGCGTCGAAGCCGCGATGAACCTCTTCAATCGTTCTCCGGGCGACGAAATGGCAACCAAACCCAAACTTGCCCCCCGCCAGCCCGCGCAGTAATCCCCATTCCACTTACAACGCAGAATACCGCATGAAAAATCGATACGAAGGTTTGTTGGTCCTGGACACCCAGGGCAAGGAAGACACCGTCAAGGAAGTCATCGAACGTCTGGAAAAAGACTTCGAGAAAGAAGGCGCGGCCGTCGAGCAGGTCCAGAAGCTGGAGAAGCGCGAGTTCAGCTACGCCGCCGGCCATCTGAGTTCCGGCTACTTCGTGAATTTCGTCTTCCAGGCCGAGCCGACCGTGGTGGACAAGCTGCGCGCCAAGCTGAAACTGGACCCCGAAATCTACCGTCAACATTTCCAGAAATTGCGCCCTAAAAAGGTCGCCAAGGAAGGTTAATTCTGCTATGTTCCCAGAATGGCGAATTTGAATAAAGTCATGCTGATCGGGAACTTGACCCGGGACATTGAGATGAAGTACACCCCGGGAGGTCTGGCCGTGGCAGAACTGGGGTTGGCGATCAACCGCAAGTCGAAAAATCCGCAGACGGGTGAACTGAAAGAAGAGACGACTTTCGTCGACGTGACCCTCTGGGGTCGCCAGGCGGAAATTGCCAAGGAATACCTCTCCAAGGGGAAGCCGGTTTACATCGAAGGCCGTCTTACCTTGGACACCTGGGACGACAAGCAAACCGGGCAGAAGCGCTCCAAGCTGAAGGTCACCGGCGAAGCGCTGCAACTGCTCGGCAGTCGCGGGGATGCGGGGGGGGGTGGCAGCGGTGGCGGAGGATCGTCCTCGTACGAGGATTACGATCAGCGCCCTGCGCCTAAACCGCAGTCCTCGGGCGGTGGGTACAGTGGTGGCGGTGGCGGTGGTGGTAATCAGCAACGCCCCAAGCCGAAGCCTGCCGCCGCGCCGGTGCAGGATGACGACGACGATATCCCGTTCTAAGTGGTCCGTTTCAGAAATAATGTCCAGGATAGGAGGTGGGCGTTAACTCCCAAAACAGCTGGTGGGAGCGTGC
>CAHJWO010000175.1 GCA_903642295.1 PVC group bacterium
GTGGCCTAACAGGTAGTAGGCATCCTAACGACGCAAAAAAAGGCGTCGGGGTGAAGCCTATTTCGGCTCGTGGATACCGGAGCCTTTCCACGGGAAATTTGGCAAGAATGCGCCAGATGGTCAAGCAATGTCTTGACGGCCGACCACTGCGGAACCAAAAGCTGTTCCGAACAATCGAGCGTTCTTCGCTTTAATGAGCGTACGGCGAAACGGTTGTCACTGACGGGGGCGGTGTAGCGGCGAAGACCGTCGCGGATGGCGGCGCAGAAGCTTGGCCCGGAGTCGAGGCGAGCGTGGGGTGCGTGGGAGTTGGGACGGGGGATGGTGAAGGGGTGGGAGTCGGGACCGGCGTCGGCGTTGGTGGAGGGGTCGGGGGCGGGATCAGGTTGGCCCACTCGTAGAGGTCCAGCTTGCTGCCGCCAATCTCATTGAGCAGGGCCTGGCACCGCTGGCGAATCTTGCCCAGGTCGGGCGGGGCGGCGGGGAGGTCGGCGCTGCCGGGGAAGACGACGTAAGTGATCTTGAGGTCGTTGACGGGACTCCGCTCGGGGGTGGCGCGGGGATCGACGGCCTGCGCGAGGCGCAGGCTGGCCTCGCCGGCGCGGTCGCCGGGGCCGATGTCGCCGAAGATCGCGGGGTAGAGGTGATCGTTGGCCAAGACCACCGCATAGTCACCCAGCTTGGGTTGGTAAGGGTGGCCCGTCTGGCGGGTCATGAAACCGGGCAGGACGACGAACGGGTCGGTGCGCGCGACGAGGCTGCTGTAGTGCTCCAATTGATAGACCTCGGTGCGGAGATTTTCGAGCGCGGGTTGCAGGTTACGGCGCGGGGCGGCGGGATTGACGGGCGGCGTGCGGGCTTCGGTTTCCAAGCGGGCGAGGCGGTCGCGGTAGAGGTTCAGCAGCGGGTTGGGCGTGGCGGTGCGGCGCGGCCAGCGGTAGCTCGTGAGCGGCTGGAAATTGGGGTCGGAGGCGTCGATGTCGAGGAGGCGGTCGGCGTCGGAGCCGTCGCTGTCCACGTCCATGTCGGACTGGATGAGGAGCGCGCGGCGGTGGGTATCCGGGTCCTGGAGTTCGAGGACGGTGTCGGTGTCGTAGAAGGTGTCGCGCGAGAGGAGGGCGTCGAGGTGGGTGAGGTTCTGGCGCAGGAGTTCGGTCTTGTTCTGGTAGAGGCCGAAGTAGAATTTCGAGATCTCCGCTTTCTCCAACAGGATGCCCATCTTTGGGAAAGTCGTGAGGAGCGCGGGCGCGCTGCGGGCGAGTTCGTCGGCGGCGCGGGCGGCGGTGGGAATCTTGATCTGGAGTTGGAGATCGAGCGCGTAACTGGCGGGGGTCTCGCGTTCGAGGGCAGCCTGGCGGCCGGGCTCGGCCTCGAAGGTGGTGTGGAGTTGGAGGCCGTTGAAGAGGCGGGCGGTATTAAGGGTCTTGGGGGGGATATTGAGGGTTTTCGGGAGCGGCGTCGCGGTGGGAAGAGGGGTTGGCGTGGGCGCGGGCGGCGCGGGCGCGGGTGTGGGGGTGGGCGTGGGGGCAGGCTGGCCGAGGGCAGCGAGCGTGGAAGGCAGATGGGCGGCGAGCCAGATCCGCGCGGCAGGCGGGAGGATCGTGGCGACCGTAAGGCCGAGGAGAACGCCGACCGTGATGAGAAAGAGCGGGAGGCAGCAACCGCCACGGCGGGAACGGGTGGCGGAAGGCGAATCGAGTAACACCGTTGATAAACGCTGAGCGGGTTTCAGTTGGGTGGGCGGGTACCAATCTTTTTAACGCGGAAACGCGAAGACGCGAAGAGGCGAAGAGGCACGGAGATCGCGGAAAGCAGAGAACGGTTCGGAGGTATTTCCGCAACGCAGTCGGACCTGACAATCTATTCGGTGCATCCTGCGGCTGTCGCCAAAGCACTCCGTTGCCGGGTATGAGTTGGACCGGACACGGCAACGGAGTGCGCGGCTACAGCCCATCCAGGCAGAGATTGGGAGGAGCACTAAAGCAGGTGCCGGGGGCGGATGCACGGGGCATGGGAATCGCCTCATCGCGGCAACCGGAGCGACTGCCTTGCAACCAGACAGTCGGGTGGCTGCACCGCTGAGGTTCTGCCCTTGCACCCGGGGGCTCGGTCCACCGCGTATCGCGCGAATTCGGAACTCTCTGTTGGCGCGAAAGGTCGTTCGCGCACCCGCGTCTTCAACTCTTGGCGGTGAAGAGGAGCATGGCAGCGAGAATCGTTCCAACCAGTGAGAGCGGCGCGACGTAGGCCGCCGGATTGAGTTTGCCGCGCAGGAGGGAAGGCGTGAAGCGGCCCAGCAGTGCCAGTGAGACGAGCAACAGGAGCGCGCCGCCGCCTTTCTCAAGGTGATGAAAGATCAGGAGCGCGCCGAGGATCAGAAGAAGGCCCGAGATGACGCCTGCCACGAGGGAGGCGACGCTGCGGGCTTTCACGTAACCCATGATGCCACCAATCAACATGAGGAGAGCGAAAAAGGCGAAGTAGTAATGCGTCCACAGGATTTCCTGTTGGTGGGGATCGGTGACGGTAGCGAGCGGCATGGCGAAGGTCGGTTATCTGCGGGAGCCGATCAGGCGGTGCGCGAGGCGAGGCGGGCGGCCTCGTTGCGGCTGGCGGCCTCGAAAAACAGGCGGAGAATGAAGAGCGGGATCAACGCAAAGAACAGGGGGGCCATCATCATCCAGAAGCCGGGGACAATACGCGCCCGGTCGCGCGAGACGGCGCGCAGGGCCACGCGGGCGACCTCCTCCACGGAGACCTTGACCCAATCCGGGGCGTGCTTGCGCTCGGGGTCCCCTGCCCGTCCGGCGACGCTCTGGAACTCAGTGTCCACGGGGCCGGGGCAAAGGGACGTGACGCTGATGCCGGTGCCGCGCAGTTCGGCGCGCAGGGCCTCGCTGAAACTGCTGACGTAGGCCTTGCTGGCCGCGTACACACCGAGGTTCGGGAGGGGCAGCAGGCTGGCGACGCTGCTGACGTTGAGGATCGCGCCCGGACGGTAGCGGCGCAGGAGCGGGATGAGGCTGTGGCAGAGGTACGTCAGGGCGACGACGTTGACCTCCAGCATCCGCTCGATCTTGGTCCATTCGCTCGATTCAAAGGTGCCGCTGTCGCCGAACCCGGCGTTATTGATCAGGAAGTCGAGTTCCAGGGATTCTTCCTTGAGAGAATCGCAGAGGGCGGCGACCTCGGCGCGTTGCGAGAGATCGACGCTGCGGCACTGAACGCGGAGTTCGGGGTTGATGGCGAGGAGTTCCGCGCGCAGAGTTTCGAGGCGGTCCATGCGCCGGGCAACGAGCACCAGCGTCCCGGCCAGCGGCGCCAGTTGACGGGCCATCTCCCGGCCGATGCCGGCGGACGCGCCCGTAATGAGGGCGGTGCATTCTAAAAAATCTTTCATGAGAAAAAATCGGGCCGGTCAGCTTCACGCGGCGGGATTGGCAATTCTAGATTGCCGTGCGCAATCGGCAACCCTAGAATTCGCGTTCCGAAAATGACCTTTTTGTTCGCTTTCTCCTCCGCCCGTCGGGGTACGCGGTCAGCCCTGGCATGAATGCGTTTATCACGGGGACGGATACCGGGGTCGGCAAGACCTACGTGACGGCGCGTTTGATCCGGCATCTGCGGGCCCAGGGGTTGGACACGGTGGGGTTCAAGCCGATCTGCTGCGGTTCGCGCGAGGACGCGGAAATTTTGCGGGCGGCGGCGGACGATGCGCTGGAGTTGAACGAGGTCAATCCCGTATGGCTACGGACCCCCGCCGCGCCGTACACGGCGGCGATGATCGAGAACCGGGCGGTGGATCTGGCGCTGATACGGGAGACATTCGCGGCGTTGCGGGCGCGGTATTCGTCGGTGTTGGTGGAAGGGGTTGGCGGGTGGCTGGTGCCGATTGAGCGTGATTATGCCGTGGCGGATCTGGCCAAGGAAATGGGGTTGCCGGTGGTGGTGATCGTGAAGAATCGTCTGGGCGCGCTGAACCACGCGGCGCTGACGGTTCAGCATGTGCGCGGGGGTGGGCTGGAATGTGCGGGAATCGTGATGAATGACGGCGCGAGTGGGGAGGCTGCAGAGGCAGACGGCGAGCCGCAGGGGATCGCCTTGGCAACCAACCGGAGCATTCTGGAGGACTGGTTGGGGGTGAAAGCGCTATACGAGTTCGGGGCGGAACAGGACACGATCTAAAGTGTCAGATTGCGTGACATTTGTACAAGAACCGTACAGTTTTGTCAATTCAGAGACGCATGCGAGGAGCATTATAGGCGTCGTTAACAGGGAGAAAAGTGGTTGGCACTGCCCATGCTAAAAGACTGTCGAACTCAACGACCTCGAACCGACTTACTCCTTATGATGCTACACAAGATTTTCCACATGAACCAGTCGCTCGAAGAAACCAAGCGTCGCTTGGCGAATGTGAGCAGCTACCGCCATCATCTCGACGGCGTGCAGCAGGCTGATTTCTCGGACGAAGGCACCTCAACTTGGAAGCTGGCTCTCCCGCTGGGTTTCCGGGCGGAGTTCACGCTAAACGAGGTGGCGGCAGATGCGAACACGGTTGCGTTTAAATCCTTGGACGGCGATCTGGAAATCGCGGGTGTGATCACTTTCCACAAGATCAAAAACAACCTCACCGAAATCGACTTGACGGTGAATTACGAGTCGAAGTCGGTAGTGTTTAATGTGCTCGACCGGATGTTGAGCGTGGGTGACCACTTCGTGCTGAATCAGTTGCGCCGGGTGCGCGCGCACTTTGAGGGCATCGCGGCCCCGGTGAGCGGGCTCGCCGAAGTTTACCACGGTCAGTTCAAGCCGATGGCGGCCTGAGTAATTTCGTCAGTTTCAGATTGTTTGGTTAATGGTTAAGGAGAAGCAGCTCCATTGGGCTGCTTCTGCTTTTTTGGCGGCGTGGTTGACCTCCGAAGGAAAAGCCCGCGCCGCCAGAGACCGGAAGGGCCTGCGGCCCAAACATGGACGGCTGGGACAGCCGTCAGGACCTTATCAAGGGTTGGCAGCGGCCATTATCTCGGCAGTAGCGGGCGAGACGGCGGCGGATGGGGATTTGGCGGCGACGGCGGCGGCGGATTTTGTCGCAGCGGGCGGGAGCGGAACCACTTTCCAAAATTTGGGCTGGAAGCGCGGCCAGTCGGCGAGGATTTCTTGAGCCCGGGTGCTGTCGGTGGCTTCCAGATGCTTGTAGATCAGGTCTTTAATCGTGTTTTCATCTTCGGGGGTCGTGAGACGTTCCACGCGGATGAGTTGGGGGTTATAGAGCTTTTCGAAGGCATCTTCCAAGTCGAGGATGTAGGCGACCCCGCCCGTCATGCCCGCGCCGAAGTTGCGTCCGGTGCGGCCCAGCACCACCACCGTGCCGTTGGTCATGTATTCGCAGCCGTGGTCGCCCAGGCCTTCGACAACCGCGGTCGCGCCGCTGTTGCGGACGGCGAACCGTTCGCCTGCCTTGCCGTGGGCGAAGAAGTGTCCGCCGGTCGCGCCGTAGAGGCAGGTGTTGCCCGTGATCATCGCTTCATGGGCGATGAATTTGTGGGCGGGACGGGGCTTGATGATGATCTGGCCGCCGCTCATGCACTTGCCGACGTAATCGTTGGCCTCGCCGGTGAGAATGACGCGCAGACCGGGGCTCAGGAAGGCGCAGAGGCTCTGGCCCGCGCTGCCGGTCAGGTTGATAGTGAGCAGGCCGTCGGGGAGGCCGGTTTCGCCGTGCTGGTAGGCGATTTCGCCGCTGACCCGGGCGCAAACCGAGCGGTTGGTGTTGCGGACTTTGTAAAAGAGGGAGACGGGGTTGCCGTGGTTGATCGCCTCGTTGGCGTCTTGCAGGATCACATCATCGAGTTGGCGGTCCACGAAACCGTCGTTGCGGTCGCGGGTGTGGAAGCGCGGCGCGGTGGGGTCGTCCTTGGTCACGTCCGCGAGGAGGCGGCCGAGGTCGAGCGTGTTCGCCTTGGGATGGTTGGTCGCCTTGCGTTGACGCAGGAGTTCCACGTGGCCGATGAGATCGTTGATCGTCCGCGCGCCGAGCGTGGCCATGATCTCGCGGACCTCCTGAGCGACGCCGTTGAAGAAATTGACGATGTTCTCGGGCTTGCCCTTGAACTTGGCGCGGAGTTTTTCGTCCAGCGTGGCGACGCCCACCGGACAGGTGTTGAGGTGGCATTGGCGAACATACACACAGCCGCTGGCGATCAGCGCGGCGGTGCCGAAATTGAATTCCTCCGCGCCAAGCAGCGCGCCAAAGATAATATCCAGGCCGTTGCGCATCCCGCCGTCGGTGCGAAGCGTGACCCGGTTGCGCAGGCCGTTGAGCATGAGAACCTGATGGGCTTCGGACAGGCCGAGTTCCCACGCGCTGCCCGCGTTTTTGATCGAACTGAACGCGGCGGCGCCGGTGCCGCCTTCGTGGCCGCTGATGAGAATGATGTCGGCGTGGGCCTTGGCAACGCCCGCCGCGATGGTGCCGACCCCGGCCTCCGCGACCAGCTTGACGCAGACGCGGGCACGGGGGTTGACCTGTTTCAAATCGAAGATGAGTTGGGCCAGGTCTTCGATGCTGTAGATGTCGTGGTGCGGCGGGGGCGAGATGAGGGAGACGCCGGGAGTCGCCTTGCGGAGGCGGGCGATGTACACGCTGACCTTGTGGCCGGGAAGCTGGCCACCCTCGCCGGGCTTCGCGCCCTGCGCCATTTTGATTTCGATTTCCTTGGCGCTGGCGAGGTAGGTCGCGTTGACGCCGAAACGCCCGCTGGCAATTTGTTTGATGGCGCTGTTGGCGAGGTCGCCGTTCTCGCGGCGGTGGAAACGCACGGGGTCCTCCCCACCCTCGCCGCTGTTGCTCTTGCCGCCGATGCGGTTCATGGCGATGGCGAGGCATTCGTGGGCCTCCGGGCTGAGCGCGCCGAGGGACATGCCCGCCGTGGTGAAACGCTTGCGGATGTCCTCGATGGGCTCGACCTCCTCGATGGGGATCGGGCCGCTCGCGGGCGGGACGAGTTCGAGCAGGTCGCGGATGGAAATCGGCGTCGCGCTAAGGGTGCTATCGACGTATTTCTTGTAGTCTTCCGCCTTGTTCGTCTGGACGAAGGTATGGAAGTTTTTGATCACCGGGGGGGTGAGCGCGTGGGCCTCGCCGTTGGGCCGGAAACGGTAGAAACCGGGGTTGACCAGGGCGGCGGGTTTGCGCCCGGCATGGTCCGTGTCGGGCGCGCCGTAGGCGAGGGCGTGGCGGCGGAGACTCTCGTCGGCGATTTCGCGGAAGCCGATGCCCTCGATCTGGGTGGAGGTGCCGGTAAAGCATTTTTCCACCAGGGAAGAAGCGAGGCCAATGCTCTCGAAAATCTGCGCTCCACGGTAGCTGGCGAGGACGCTGATGCCCATCTTGGACATGATTTTCAGGATGCCGCTTTCCAGCGATGAGCGATAGTTCTTGATGGCGCCCGCGTAGGTCGAGCGACCTTCGGCGGGCAGCTTTTCGATGATCTCGCGGCAGGTGGCAAAAGCGAGGTAGGGGACGATGCTGCTCGCGCCGTAACCGATGAGGCAGGCCATCTGGTGCACGTCGCGGGCCTCGCCGGTCTCGCAGATGATGCTGACGCGCATCCGCTTGCCAGAACGCGTGAGGTGGTGATGGACCGCGCCCATCGCCAGGAGCATCGGCACGGGGACATGGGCATGATCCACGGCGCGGTCGCTCAAAACGACAAGATGGCAGCCGTCGTCCACGGCGGTTTCCACGTCGGCACAAAGGCGGTCGATGGCGGTTTCGAGTCCGGCGCTGCCTGCGGCGAGGGGCCACGTCGCGTTGACCGTGGCGAGCCTGGCCTCGGGCGCGGGGTGCTCGCGCAGGGCGGCGAGTTCGTGCTCGAAGAGGATCGGACCCTGGGCGGAAATGAGGCGGGCGTGCGCGGGCGTCTCGCCGAAGAGGTTGCGCCGCCAACCCATGATCGTGTTGAGCGACATCACCAGTTTTTCGCGCAACGGGTCGATGGGCGGGTTCGTGACCTGCGCGAAGAGTTGGCAGAAGTAGGTGTAGAGCAGCCGGGGCTGGAGCGAAAGGACCGCGAGGGCGGTGTCGTCACCCATCGAACCGAAGGGCTCCGCGCCGTCCCGGATCATCGGCTTGAGGATCACGTCGAGTTCCTCGCTCGTGTAGCCGAAGGCAACCTGCCGTTCGGTGAGCGTGAGGGGGTCCGCACCTTCGGTGGTTTCCGGGATTTCGTCCTTGGGGACGAGTTGAGCCAGGCAGATGAGGTTATCGTCGACCCACTGCTTGTAAGGGCGGCGGGCGGCGAGCTCGTTCTTGATGTCAGCGTCGCGCAGGAGCTTTTTGTTGACCGTATCCACGGCGATCATCTCGCCGGGTCCGAGGCGGCCTTTTTCGATGACCCGGGCGTCGTCGAGTTCGATGGTGCCGACCTCCGAGCCGAGGGAGAAGATGCCGTCGTCGGTCAGCTTGTAGCGGGCGGGGCGCAGGCCGTTGCGGTCCAGGCACGCGCCGACCTTCAGGCCGTCGCTGAAGACAAGAGCGGCGGGGCCGTCCCACGGCTCGTTGAAACAGGCGTGATACTCGTAAAAAGCGGCGAGTTCGGGCGAGACGTTGGGGTTGTCGCGCCACGCGCTGGGCACCAGCATGGTCATGGCGTGGAGGATGTCGCGCCCGCTCATGACGAGGGCTTCGAGGGCGTTGTCGAGGCTGGCGCTGTCGGAGCCGCCGGGCTGGATGATCGGCTTGAGCAGGTCGATGTCCTCGCCCCAGAAGTCGGCGCTCAGTTCGGCCTCGCGGGCACCCATCCAGGCGCGGTTGCCGCGGACGGTGTTGATTTCACCGTTGTGGCCCAACATGCGGAAAGGTTGGCCCAGCGCCCAGGTCGGGAAGGTGTTCGTGCTGTAACGCTGGTGAAAGATGCAGAGCGCCGTGTCGTATTCCGGGTTGAGCAGGTCACGGTAGAACTTGTCGAGGGACGCCGAGACGAGGAGGCCTTTGTAGATGATGACGCGGCTGGAGAGCGACGAGATGTAGAAATTTTTGATCTTGTCCGTGGCGGCAGTCTTTTCAATCTCGTTGCGGGCGAGGAAGAGGCGGCGCTCGTAGTCGTCGGCGGTCATGCCCCAGGGCTTGCCGACGAGGACCTGCTCGATGCGCGGCATAGTGAGCTGGGCCTTGTCGCCGAGGACCTTGATGTTGGTGGGCACCTCGCGCCAGCCGAAGAGAAACAGGCCACGGGATTCGAGGACTTCTTCCGTGATCGCCTTGGCGCGGGCTTGGGCGTAGGCGTTGTCGTGCGGCAGGAAACAGAAGCCGACGCCGAGGTCGCCGTCCTGATAGAGGTGGTGGCCGAGGCGGCTGACCTCCTTGCGGAGGATGTTGTAGGGGAGCTGCGTGAGGAGGCCCGCGCCGTCACCGGTCTTGGCGTCGGCATCGAGCGCGCCGCGGTGACCCAGGTTGCAGAGGGATTGGATGCCGTACATCAGCACCTTGTTGGAACGCTCGCCACCGATATTGGCGATGAAACCGACGCCGCAGGCATCGTGTTCGTGGTCCGGGTTGTAGAGGGACGCCGTCCGGCGCGCCGCTTCCTGCATGGAATCGTTCATTGGCGATGGAAGATGCCCCGGGAAAGCCACCCGTTTCCCTCACGGCGGTTGCGGTATAATCCTAGCGCATTCACATGGCAAGCGCAAAGCGGAGCGAGGCAGAAAAGCGGGTCAGAGA
>CAHJWO010000176.1 GCA_903642295.1 PVC group bacterium
TAACGCGAGCCACGGGACCACGGGCAGCAGCACGGCGTTCTGGTGGGCAGGAGCGAAGTAACCCTGGATAGACTCACACTGGAAACGCTTCGTCGAACAAGGCCACGGCCGGGTCGGTGTTCGCTGCGGTCACGATCCCTCGCGCCATCGTCGGCGTGTTGAACACCACGACCGGCACGCCCGCCGGGTCCAGCGCGATGACGCCGCCCTTGCCGCCGCGCGCCGTCAGCTTTGCGCTCAGGGCGGTGCGGGCGGCTTGCGCGAGCAAAACCCCGCCGTATTCCACGCGCGCGGCGATGTCGTGCGCCAGGACCGCGCGCAGGAAAAACTCACCCTCGCCCGTACCGCTGACCGCGCCGACAGCGTTGTCGGCGTAGGTGCCCGCGCCGATGATCGGCGTGTCGCCCACGCGGCCCGCCCGGCGTTCGCGGGTGCCGCCGGTGCTGGTCGCCGCCGCGAGGTTGCCCGCCGTGTCCAGCGCCACCGCGCCGACGGTTCCGGTCGGTCGATTCACCTCCGGGACGTTGGTCCCGCTCTCCACGAAATAGTCCGCGCCGACGAACTCCAGCCCTTCATCCTGCGCGAAGCGTTCCGCGCCTTCCGCCACGAGCAGCACGTGGCTGGTTGCCTCCATCACCCGGCGGGCGAGCCGCACGGGATTTTTGACCGTGTGCAGATGCGCCGCCGCGCCCGCCGCGCCGGTGCGTCCGTCCATGATGGCGGAGTCCAGGTCGTGTCCGCCATCGACGTTGAGGTATGCGCCGCGACCGGCGTCAAAACAGCCGGAGTCTTCCAGCACGCACACCGCCGCCTCGACGGCATCCAGAGCGCTGCCGTGATTGGTCAGAACGGTTTGGCCCGCAAGCAGGGCGGCCTTCAGGGCGGCGCGCATGTTCGCGGCTTCTTCGTCGGTGTAGGACTCGGGCTGACGCGTGTCAGCACCGCCGTGGATCAGGAGAGCGTAAGGCAAGGGTAAAGAATGAACGTGGCTACCTGGGGCATATCGTCAAGCCTTACGCCCCGCTGTCCAACAAGCATTGCAGCAAATCGTTGAGCGGCACGATGGCCATGCTCGACGCCGAATCGCTCATCGCATACGGCATCACTAACTTATCGCCGTGGACAAGCGCGCCGCAGGTGTACACCACGTTGGGCACGTAACCCTCGCGCTCGTTCTGGTTGGGACTCAGCAGCGGCTCGCGCAACCGCCCGATGACCTTTCCGGCGTCGTGCAAATCCAGCAAAATCGCCCCGATACAGTACTTGCGCATCGCCCCGACGCCGTGCGTCAGGAGCAACCAACCCGCTTCTGTCTCGATGGGCGATCCGCAATTGCCCAATTGCACGAATTCCCACGGATACGTCGGACGCAGCAGCGGGTAGGTTTCCTCCCAGAAGTGCGCGTTGTCCGAGTACATGATGAACAGGTTCTCGTTGTCCTGCCGGGAGATCATCGCGTACAACCCGTCGATCTTGCGCGGGAACAACGCCATGCCCTTGTTCTGCACGGCGCGGCCGTTCAACGTGTTGATCTTGAAGCGCCGGAAATCCTTCGTTTCTAATATCTGCGGCAGAATCACCTTGCCGTTGTAAGCCGTGTAGGTGGCGTAGTAGGTCACCTCGCCGTCGTCATCCGTAAACCGCACGAATCGGGCGTCTTCGATGCCGTTGCTCTCGTTGTCCGACACCGGGAAAATGATCCGCTCGGAGAGCGGCACCTCGGGGTGAAACTCTACCTCATAGTTGGAGCGCGCCAGCCAATGGATGCACTCCAACGCGCGCGTTTCCTCGTGCGCGGCGATGCGGCGCAACTGCGCCGGGCGGCGCTTGTAGGTGTTGATCGAGCCGGTGAGTTGGTGAAGGTTGAACTCGTCCGGCAGCGGGTCGATGATTTCCGCGGTCACGCCGCCGTGGAAGCCCATCTCTTCCAGCTTGCGGGTGAAGAGCGGCTTTTCGTAACTCGGGTCCGTCACGAGGTCCGGCGCGCTGACAAACCGGTTCGTGGATTCGATGCAAATCAGATTATCCGCGCCCAGTACGCCCTCGCGGAATTCAATGGACGAGATGTGTCCCTCGCCCGTCGCGCGCAGGCTCATCACGAACCGCAACGCCCCCGGCGGCAGATTGCTCTGGTCCGGGTGCGGCACCACCGACGGATTGAACAACGCCGCGCATTCCAGCGCGTATTCGCTGGTGAAGTAGGAGCCGATCAACAGCCGCCGGTTGCGGGCCGGCTCCTTGTCCGTCAACTGGAATTTGGCCACCCGTTGGTAGAACGATTCGAACATAGCCTCCGTCCCGGTGTGGCGTCCGGCGAACTCCTGCAACACGGTCGCCAACATCGTTTCGACCTCGGGGTCGGAGAGCGACATCACCCGGCCCATGATGCTCTTGACACGGCTCTCGTTGCCGGGGATGAAGGGCCGCAGCAGCACGCGCGTGCTGTCGGGCAGGAACTTTACGTCCGTGCGTTGGACGGTGGGCAGAGCGGGCGTCATAAAAGGTCTGAGCGCAAACTACACGGTTTTACGGCGGTGCAAACCCGGCTGGCGAATCGTCCGCAGATTACGCAGATTTTCGCAGATTAAAGAGAACGAAAGAAGCGGAAGGGGATATTCCCTCCTTCCTTCCAATCTGCGGAAATCTGCGTAATCTGCGGACAATTTCAACTCAGGCCGCCTGCACGTCGCTTTGCTCGCCTTCCACGCTCCCGAGCCGCGACAGCCGGACTTCGGTCAACGAGAGCAGCGCCGCCAGCGTGGACTCCGCGCCCATGTTCTGGTTGACGCGGTTGGCGTGCAACCCGTCGCGGCACGCGCCCGTCAGCGCATCATACAACGGCAACCCGAGGTCGTTGCGGCCCACGAACCACTCGAAAATGGTCTGCGCCTGCTCCGACCAGTAGGCGTCGCGCGTCACGCGGTAGGCTTCCAGGCAGGCGGAAACCATCGCGTTCGCCTCCAGCGGCTGCTGGTCGAAATGCGCGGGCTGTTCGCCGCGCTTGTAAAAGCCGTTCGAGCCGATGGGGCTGAAACAACCGGTGTCCGGCGAGGTCTGGACCTCGACCAGCCAGCGCAAAGAACGCAGCCCCATCTCTGTCATGTCGGGCCGGTTCGTCCACTGGCCGCTGAGGATGAGCGCGTGCGGCAGCTTGGCATTGTCGTAGGTGATGATGTCCTCGAACCACCGCCAGTTGTCGCCGTGGCACCGCTCGTACAATCCCACCAGCTTGTCGGTCAAGATTTCGCGCACCTTGTTCGCCTCGCGGTCGCCTGAAAACCGCCGCAGATATTCGTGGATGGCCAGGATCGTGAACGCCCAGGCGCGCGGCGAGGTAAATTCGGTGGTGATCGGCAGCGCGCGGCTGAACAGCCGTCCGGCCAACCCACGGTGCCCTTCGTCGCGCGAGCGGCCCAGCGCAACCCCCAGCGCCCACAACGCGCGGCCGTGGCTGTCCTCGCTGCCGGTTTCCTCCAGCCAGCAGCGCTCGAAACTCATGAAATTGCGAAAGCGACACGTTGCCGGGTTGAATGCGTGCCACAGGAAGGCTAGGTACGTCGAGCCGAGGCTGCCGGTTTCGATGGTCCGCCCCTGCGCTTCGCCGAGTTCGTCGAGGTGGGTCGTCAGGATAAATGCCCGCGCATTGTCGTCCGTGGTGTAACCCTCGGCAAAGTTCGGGACGTTGAAGATCGCGTGCTGGAACATACCCGTCGAATCACTGAGGGTTTTGAGATGTTCGAGCCGCAACGCCGGTAAAGTGTCCACCTGAGCGGCGACCAGGGGCGGCCTGGCCGTCCGCGCCGGTTCGGCCGCAAACGAGACCGGTTGATCGCGCGCTACTTCGGCGAGCAGCCTGCCTGTCCCGGGCCGCGCGACGCCCGGGCGCGATGCGCCCCGGCGGGTCATGCCCTCCTCGGGCTTGACCGTGGCAAACCGCGCCTCGGCGCGCAGGGCGAGTTGCTGTTGCACGAACTGGTCGCGCGGATGGCGCGCCCGCCCGGCGCAGGCACGGCGGAAACTTTTCATGTACGATTTTGCCACCTCCGGCCAGATCATTTCCCGGCCAAGCTGGTAGGCGTTCTTGCGCATGGCATGACGGTGCGCCTCGTTGGTGAGCATCTCGTCCACCGCCGCCGCGATGGCGGCCGGATCGGCAAACGGCACCAGCGAACCCCGGTCGTCAGCCAGCAGTTCTTCGGCGTGCCAATACGGCGTCGAGACGACCGCCTTACCCGCGCCGAAGGCGTACGCCAGCGTGCCGCTGGTGATCTGCGCCGCGTTCAGGTACGGCGTCAGATAAATGTCCGCCGCGCCGATGAATTCCTTCAAATCTTCCAGCGAAACAAACTGGTTGAAGAACCGCACCGCGTCCCCCACCCCCAGTTCCGCCGCCCGCGCCTTGAGTCGTTCGCGGTACGCCTCGCCTTCGTGTTTGAGCACGTGCGGATGCGTCGCGCCCAACACGATATAGACGACGTTCGGATGCCGGGCCAGAATGGCCGGCATCGCCTCGATGACGTGCTCGATCCCCTTGCCCGGCGAGAGTAACCCAAAGGTGAGCAACGTCGTCTTGCCCTCCACGCCGAACTTGTCCTTGTAGTAGTTCGGATCGACGAAAGCCATGTCCGGGATGCCGTGCGGGATCAGGTCGATTTTCTCTTCCGGCAGGCCGTACACGTCCTTGAGCAACTGCACACCCTTTTGCGTCATGGTCACCAGCCGGTCGGAAAGTTGGGCCAGTTCCATCATGATCCGCCGCTGAGTCGGGCTCGGATCGGTGAGGATCGTGTGCAGCGTGGTGACGATGGGCATCCGCACCTCGCGCAACATTGCGAGGATGTGCTCGCCGCAATCCCCGCCGTAGATGCCGTATTCGTGCTGCACGCAGAGCACTTCCACCTCGTTGGTGTTCAGAAAATCCGCCGCCCGGTGGTAGGCACCGAGTTCCTGTTGCGGGATTTCAAAACGCACGCGCGCCGGGTACTCGTAGCCCTCCGGGCGGTCGTTCATGGCCACGGCCAAGCACTGGGTTTCCGGGAACGAACCGGCCACCGATTCGCAAACGTCGGTGGTGAAGGTCGCCAGACCGCACTGGCGGGGCAAGTAATTACCGAGAAAAGCGACGCGGTGCAGGCCGGGAATGTGTTCCATAGAAAAATAAGGCTCGGATGCTCACCGGGATCGGCCCCTCTGGAGGTCATGGAGCATTGGACCCAGATTTCCTTCTGACCCTGCCTTTTCTCCCTCACCCCGAAACATCGTTCGTTCGGAAATCGGATGTCGGCTGCGCCTTGGCCGTGCCTCCTCCAACAATCGGCTGGAAACCCTCGTTGCCATCAAACGCAATCACCTCCGGGCGCCCTCTGGCATGAATGCCAAGCGCCCGGAGGTGATCTGCCGCGCTCGGCTAAACCGCCGAACACACCGTAAGATCGTCACCCTTACTTCGTCGTGCTGGAGGCCTTTGCCTTCAAACGCTCCCACGCGTCGCGCGTAGCCGCTTTCGCCTTGTCCCATTCGAGACGGGAACTTCCCTTCGACTGTTCGTAGTCGCGTTGGAGGTCGGGTTCGGCATCCGTGAAATCCCGGCCGGATTGCCCGTACCGGTCAAACCCTTCGTAGCCGGTTTTGTAACCCGGCGCATAATCGGCATACTCGTACTCGTTCTGGAAATAAGACGCGTTCCGATAATTGGACTCCCAATACGTGTTTTCCTCCGTCGGATTGATCGACTCGGCCACACCCTTACCGGCCAGGCCGCCGCCCACCGCTCCGATGATCCCGCCGATCACCGCCCCCACCGGCGCGCCAATCGGTCCGCCAATCGCACCGCCGATGGCCGCACCCGCCGTGCCGCCGCCCAGGGCGCCCACGCCGGTGCCTACCGGATGCGCGCCCGGTTCACCAGTAATCGGATCGAGGTTCGCATCGCCCGTCTCGCGCGTGGCGGACCCTGCCCGCGTGGTGTCGCCGTCATCAGTGTCCAATCCCGTTTCGCTGGCCGTCCCCATCACATCCGCCGAAACCGGCGTGCTGGTGCCCGTGGAACCGTACAGGTTCGCAGTCCCGTAGGAACCCGGGGCCGCCGCGGTCGTCCGGGTCCGGGTGCCCGACGAATCCGACGGCGAGAGATCATCCAGGGCGGCGCGCACGGATTCACCGGCGCTGCTCGTGCCGGTGAAAGCGCCAATCGCACCGACCGCCTCGGTGGCACCGGTCGCCGGGGCCGCCGTGCCTGCGCTTGCGTCCGGGTCGCCGGGCTTGGAAGTGCGCCGCCAGCGGCTGGCGCTGCCCGTCGATTCCGCGCTGCTGGTACCTGCGCCGCTTCCTGACACCGGTGCCGCGAATTGCGACGCACCGTCTCCCACGCCGCTGGCATCCGCCAACGCCGCCGCTCCCGCTGCTTCCGGCACGCTGCTCGTGGCTGCTCCAATCGACGAACCGGCCTCGCTCGATCCCGTCACGCTGCCGGTGCCGGTGCCAGCGGCCTCGCCGCGGCTCATGCCGTAATATTGATAGATGTTCGTCTCCTCCTCCTCGGAGATTTCGGAATCCGCCGACATGGTCGGCGCTTCCTTGATGAAAGCCTCCGTGTAAGGCAGGCGCACGACGTTGGTCGCCTCGTCCAATTCCGCCTTGCCGGCGGGGACCACATGGTTGTATCCGAACAGCCAGCCGGTCTTCACGCCGAGGAACTCGACTGCCCCCGTGTCCGGGTCGGACCACAGGCTGTGCAACGTGCCGATTTCGTCGCCATTTTGATCGACCACGTTGTAGTCGATGAGTTGTTCCAAAGAATCTCCTGTCAGGTTTTTCAACGATTTCATGGCTTATCCTTTCGTCCGATCCGCTCTGCGTTGGGGTAACCTGCCGCGGCAAGTGCGAGCCCTGGTTACCGCCGGGGTTTCATCTAATAGGTCGCAATCCGCGCCGCCGCCGGACGTATCCCGCCGCAGGCGGCGCACTCAGGGAGGGAGGGCTCTCCGAGCCCTGCCCTGACTCTCTGGCGACTGCGGGCCTCCTGGCCGACGACCGGCCTCCACAGGAAGCAAGGGAGAGCCCTCCCTCCCTGGCCCGGATGTTCCGACCCGCCTCCTAATTCCGCAGCGGCTTGCCGGTCGCCAGCATGTGCCGGATGCGCTCCTGCGTCCGGGTCTTCGCGCAGAGTTCGATGAACACTGCCCGTTCCAGGTCGAACAGCTTTTCCTCCGGCGTCCACCCCGGCCTGCTGCCCGGCCCGCCTCCACTCAGAATCCGCGCCAGCGCCTCGGCCATCTCCACGTCGTAATCGGTCCATCCTTCCCCACCCTGCCGCTCCCGCGCCAACTCCATCAACCCGCCGTAGCCCGCTTCGCCCAGCACGAAAATTTCCCGGCCCCCCGGTGCCTGGTACCCCACCGCTAGCCCCAGCAACAAATCCTTCGCGTCGCCCAATAGCCGCCGCTTGTTCATGGTGATCCCGTCGCCGTCGCGCAAAAATCCGAGCCGCCTTGCCTCCAGCGCCGAGCCGGTCACCTTGCCCGAGGTGATCAGATCGAAGACGCTCCGCACCGCCGCGAACGCCTCCTCCCCACCCTTCTCGTCCGCGCCGCCCGCCGCCTTCGCGTTCGCCCGCGCCAGCATTTCCGTCGTCCCGCCCGCCGACGGCATCAGCCCCACCTTCAACTCGACCAGCCCCGTCGCCAACTCCGCGTCCGCCTGCACGGCGTCGCTGTAAAGCATCGTCTCGCAGCCGCCGCCCAGCGTCATGCCAAACGGCGCGGCCACCACCGGAAACGGCGCGCGGCGCAGGCTCGTGGTCATCCCCTGGAACCCCCGGATCATCCCCTCCACCGCCGCGCGATTCCCAGCTTCCGCGTCCTTCAACAACGCGCCCAGGTCCGCTCCCGCCGAAAACCACCGCCCCTGGTTGCCGATCACCAGACCGATGAACCCGCCCGGCACCACGTCCGTGATGGCCGCCTCCACCGCCGCGAACGCGTCCCGGCCCAGCGCGTTGGCCTTGCTGGTAAATTCTAGCAGCAGCGCCCCGTCGCCCAGGTCCACCAGACTCGCCCCCGGCCATGACCGCACCGTCCGCGCCGCGTCGCGCTTGAGGCTGGCGAGCATCAGAAAACCCCGTTTATTATCCATGTTGACGGCGGTCTTGACCGTGTCTGGATGATAAAATGGGGCACGCGCCCGGGCATGGGCGGCGAGGACTGGCGGCGCGGCAACAGACAGGTATTTCTCGATGGCAGCCGCGACGTTGCCTTCACCTAGCGCGCTGATCCAGCGGAAGGGGCCCATCTCCCAGCCGAATCCCCATTCCATCGCGTGGTCAATGTCCGGCACCGTGTTGGCGACGATCCCGTGCTTGTCGGCCGCAAAGCGCAAAACCTCGTAGAACGTGCGCCGAGTGAATTCGCCCGCCAAGGTATCCAGCGCGAGCAATGCACGCACGCGCTCGACGAGAGGCAATTTCTGGATAGACTCTAGTTCGGGTAATTCAACGGCCGAGCGTTCGGCATAGCCGAGCGTGACCGGATCAAGGATGAGGATGGTGCTTGTGCCATCGGGATTTTTGCGACGTTGGTAATAGCCGCTGCCTGTCTTCTCGCCCCGGCGTCCCTCGTCTAGCAGGCGTTCCATCGTCGGAGGCAGACGGAAATTGTCCGTCGTGGCGGCGGAGAGATCCTGCGAGATCAGCCTGAGCACATCGAGTCCCACAGTGTCGGCGAGGCGCATCGTGCCGCTGCGAGGTCGGCCCAATAAAGGGCCGGTTAGAAGGTCCACTGCGTCAGCGGAGAGACCCATCTCCTCCGCCGTGCGCGCCGTTTGCAGCAGCGAATAAATCCCGATCCGGTTGCCGATGAACCCCGGCACGTCGTTGGCCAGCACGATCCCCTTGCCCAGGACCCGGTCCCCGAATGCCCGCACGGCTTCGAGCACCTCGGGCGCGGTGTCCGCCGTCGGGATCAACTCCAACAGGTAGAGATACCTGGGCGGATTATAAAAGTGCGCTCCCAGGAACCGGCGCCGGAAACTTTCCGATCTGCCCTGGCTCTGGACGGCCATCGGGATGCCGCTCGAATTGCTGCTGAAAATCGCGTCCGGCCCCGCCACGGCCTCCACGGCGGCCCAGAGCTTTTGCTTGGCGTCCGGCTTTTCGATGATCGCTTCCACGATCCAGTCCGCGTCCGCCAGCCGGTCCAGGTCGTCTTCCGTGTTCCCCAGCGTGAGCAGCGCGCTGGTTTGCGCCGCGTCCATGAAGGCCGGAGGCCGCGCCTTCAGCGCCCTTTCCACCCCGGCCCCCACGATGCGGTCCCTTGCCGCCGAATCCGTGGCGTCCGTTGCCGGGATGTCCAGCAGCAGCGTCGCAACGCCCGCGTTGACGAGGTGCGCGGCGATGGCCGCCCCCATCGTCCCCGCGCCGATCACGGCGGCACGGCGGATCACGGGAAAACCAACCTGGGGCGAAACGTGGGAGGAATGATCGACGGGGGGCATCCGGGAACTTGCGCACACCCCGGTCCGAACTCAAGCCCGACGCCTGCTTCTCGCTGGACACTTTGAACCTTGGACCTTGAAACTTCCTTGGATCTTGGTTCT
>CAHJWO010000177.1 GCA_903642295.1 PVC group bacterium
CCGCTGGACTTCGAATTTTGATGGTTGGATGAATCTCCTTGTCCGCGGCACCGGTTCGCGGCGTCGAGTTTCGACGGTGCTCCTTTTTATGACATCCGTTCCTGCTCTCCAGGGTTTGCACCATGTGACTGCCGTCACGGCGGATGCGCGGCGCAACCTCGACTTCTACACGCGCGTGCTCGGGATGCGGCTGGTGAAAACGACCGTCAACCAGGACGACGTTTCCGCCTATCATCTATTCTACGCCGATGCCTTGGGCAGCCCCGGCACGGAACTCACGTTCTTCGAGTGGGAGCAGGTGCCGTCCGCCCACGTCGGCGCGGGCACGGTGAGTGAGACGGCGTTGCGGGTGGGCGGCGGCAGGGCGGAGCTCGAAGCGTGGAAGACGCATCTCGCCCGGCACGGGCGGGTGGCGGGAGAGGTCGGGATATGGTCCGGGATCGGGTTGCCGAGTCTTGCGTTCACGGACCCGGAAGGCCAGCCGTTGCGGTTGATCGCCGAAGAGGGTGCGGCCGGGGGGCATCCCTGGCCCGGGAGCCCGCTGCCGCCGGAGGCGTCGGTGTTCGGCTTGAGCGCGGTGACGCTGACCGTGCGGAACGTTGCCGAGACGGCGCTGTTTTTGACCGAGGTACTGGGATTCCGTGCGCACCCGGATGATTCATCCCTCTACGAAACCGGCCGCGGCGGCCCCGGTGCCAACCTGCGGCTGGCGGCGTCCGCGTCGCCCGGCGGGCAGGGGGCGGGCGGCGTGCATCACGTCGCGTGGACCGTCGAGAATCAGGACGAACAGCACGCCTGGCGGGAATATCTGGCGGTCAAAGGGGTGCCCAATTCCGGGCTGGTGGACCGCTTCTATTTCCAGTCGCTGTATTTCCGCATTCCGGGCGGCATCCTGTTTGAACTGGCGACGCGCGGCCCGGGATTCACCGCCGACGGCGAGAGCCTGGCACACCTCGGCGAACGGTTGTCGCTGCCGCCGTTCCTGGAGGCGCGTCGCGCGCAGATCGAGCGCGGTTTGCCGCCGCTGGACGTGGCACCGGTCGTCCGGCCCTAAGCATCTGCGGAATGGAATCTTGGTGGATGGCGATCTCCGAGCGCCATGTTTTCGTGACCGCGCAGCGGTCTAATAGGCTTAGCAGCATGGCGGCTGCGCCGCCGGGAACACATGGCGCTCGGAGATCGCCATCCACCTGGAAACCTTCTCGTACATACTTAGAGGCAGCCGACGACGGTCCGCTGCCCCGCGAAAAATTCGGCGGCACGCCGACGTGGACCGCCCGGGAACAGGACCTTTTATGCCGCGCTCTGTCCGAGCGCATTCAGTTCGTTGACGATGACTTGCTTGGGTTGCACGCCCAACACCGTCTTCCGTAATTGGCCGCCGACGAAGAAAAGCAGGGCGGGAATGCTGGTGATCCCATACTGCTGCGCCAGGGCCGGGTTGGCGTCCACATCTACTTTGGCCACGAGCGATTGTCCGGCGTTTTGGGCCGCCACCTCGTTGAGCACGGGAGTGAGCATCCGGCAAGGTCCACACCACGACGCCCAGAAGTCCACGACCACAGGGATGGGGGATTGGAGCACAGCGGTTTCGAAGGAAGCCTGATCGACGTTGAGCGGTTCGTTGGTGTTCATGATGGGCGAGGGCAATATCGTCCAGACTTCCGGGTTTTCAATGCACAGCGAACCGGAATGTTTATCCAGCCGCCATGCCTTTGGAACGGTCAAGGCGGGTTTTCCTGTGCGCTGCCGGAGTTAGTAGATTTTCGACAAAAGTCCGCCGATGACGCAGATTTCCGCAGATTGAGGAAAAATCGGGAGGGAAGCCGGTGTCTGGTCTGATTTTAATCTGCGGAAATCTGCGTCACCTGCGGACCATTTCCGACTTTTGTCGGAGGTCCGATGGACTCCTGCGACGGTTCTTTTGTCAGGCAGGCGCTGTGCTTGCCAGGACCGGATGCGCTTTCGCTCTACAGCCCGCCAGAGACAAAGCATGGGGTTCTGCCGGGCCGCGCGGTCGGGATGCGGAATATGAAAGCAACCCCGCTCCCGATTACCGGCGGTGTCGGAAAGCCAGGCCGACCAGCCCGACCAGCCCCAGCCCGAGCGTCGCTATCGTGCCGGGTTCGGGCACCGTAACAAAGGTGAAGTTGGAAAGGGCGACGAGTTGGCCCGGGCCGTGGGCGGCGGTGCCCGTGTAAGTTGTCACCATACACGAACGTCAACTCCGTGATGGGTGTGACGGAACTGAACGTTACGGTCGCATTCCCTCCCGCCAGATTGTTCGGGTTATTGGAGGCGGCAGTAATCGTGTACGTGCTGCCGCTCCCGGCCACCGTGTTGGCGCTGGTGGGGCCGCCGTTCGTTACCGTGGTGGGATACACCACCGGCCCAGCGGCGCTGGTAGCCTGGATGCCGCGGATCTGATCGGTGAACGGGGCGCTCCCGGTGGCTTGGGTGTCCACGTCAAAAAAGCTGAACGTCAAGCTGGTCACCGGCTTGGCGAAAAACAGGTTCACCGTGATGGAGCCGATCCCGCCGGTGCCGTTGACCATGTCCGCGCCGATCTGCAGAAACCTGGCGGTGTCGGCGTTGCCGCCGCTGGCGTAGGAGCCGTTAGTGCTGTAAGAATCAACCGCCGGGCTTTGCGGCCCGTCCTGGAAGGTGGCCCCGTTGTTCAAGCCGAACTGAATGCTCAGCGTGTTCGAGCTTCCGCCACTGCCGAGCGTTTGCGGAGTTGCGCTGGTTGCGACGGTCGGGGTCGGCGCATAGGTGATGTTGGTCCAGTTAAACGTCTCCGCCTGAACGAAAGCAGCCTGCGAAATCAAGCCGAAGCCGAGCGCTGAGAGAAACAAGAAGCGAGAGTGGAACGGCATGATTCGGGTGTATATATTAGAGGAGTGTATTAGTCAAAAACCGTTTAGATAGGCAGCAGGTCGCAAGCCAAGCCCTAATTTCCCGATGTTATTTGGCGGGAATTTTTCTGATCCATGCCCGAGATGCCCGACACCGCCGACATCCTCAAAAAAATCCGCCGCCTGGAACTGCGTACCCGGCGGCTGGTGGAAACCGCGTTCGCCGGGCAATACCATTCCGTGTTCAAGGGGCGGGGAATGAACTTCGAGGATGTGCGGGCGTACAATCCCGGCGACGAGGTGCGCTTTATCGACCGCAACGTGACGGCGCGCACGGGCGACCTGCACGTCAAGAATTTCACGGAGGAACGCGAGTTGACGGTGGTCCTGGTGGTGGACGTGAGCGCGTCGGGCGGGTTCGGCAGCGTGGAGCAGTCCAAGCGCGAACTGGCCGCCGAGGTGGCCAGTCTGTTGGCGTTCAGCGCCATCGGCAACCGGGACAAGGTGGGTCTGATTCTCTTTTCCGACGACGTGGAACTTTTCCTGCCGCCGCGCAAGGGCCGGGGACACGTGTTGCGTCTCATTCGTGAGGTGCTCTACCACCAGCCGCGGGGACGCCGCACGAGCGTCGCCGCCGCGCTGGAGTTTTTGAACAAGGTAATCACCCGGCGGGCCGTGGTCTTCCTGTTGTCGGACTTCCAGGCGCCGGATTTTTCCCGGCCGCTGTCGGTAACGGCGCGGCGGCACGATCTGGTGGCGGTGCCGGTGGTCGATCCGCTGGAGGAGGCGCTGCCGGACATCGGGCGGGTGAGCTTGGAGGACGCCGAAACCGGTTCCACACTGGAGGTGAACACGTCTGACAAACGGGTGTGCGCGTCGTTCGCGCAGGCGGTGGCCAGCCGCCGGCGGACCCTGGAAAGCCTGCTGCGCCGTGCCCGCGTGGACAGCATCACTCTCCGCACGGATACTGATTACCTGCCCGCCCTGCGCGCGTTTTTCCTGCAACGCGAGCGGCGCATCGCGCGGCGGTAGATGTGGAAGGCAGGATGCAGGATGCAGGATGCAGGATGCAGGATGCAGGATGCAGGAGGTGGGATATGAGAGGTGGAATACCAAGGTTGACGCATTAAAACCTCTGTCATCCTGAGCGAGCCTCGGGCGAGTCGAAGGACCTTCCCGCGAAGGAGAGCCAGGGGGTAGCGCACGGCAGCAAGGGGTACTTTGGCAGATCACTGGCGATGTCCTCTCGTAGGTTTCAGGCTAGGAAGGTCCTTCGAATCGCCCGAGGTTCGCTCAGGATGACAGAGAGAAAAGGGACACAAAATTTGCTGCGTCGGCCCTGAGCAAGATGCAAGGTGCAGGATGTGCAATGGTATAGACGGATGAAGTCGGTGGATCGAAATCAACTTGCCGGTAGCGGACGCACTCTTACGAAGTGGTTCGGACCTTTGGCCAATCCAGCCCGCCCCTCGCCTCCTGCCTCCTGCCTCCCGCCTCCCGCCTCCTTCTTCCTCGCTGCGGTTGCGGCGACGCCCTCCTCGGCACCGCCCGACATCCGCGACATCGTTGCGCCGCAGCCGTTTTACATTTCCGGCAACTATTGGCTGCTGTTGCTGGCGGCGGCCAGCGTGCTCGCCGCGTTGGTGGTTGTCTGGTTCATGCTGCGCAGTCTGCGTCGGCCCAAGATCGTCATCCCGCCCGACCCGCAGGAGGTCGCCCGCCGACGGTTGGACGCCCTGCGGGAGCGCGTGGATCAGGTCGATCCCCGGGCGTTCGGCGAAGAGGCGGCGGACATCCTGCGAGCGTTCATCGGGGATCAATACAAGCTGCAAGCCCGGCGGCAGACCTCGCCCGAATTCCTGGATTCCGTCCGGGGCTCCACGCTGTTTTCCCTCGCCCAGCACACCGTCCTGGCGGATTTTCTCACGCAATGCGACCTGCTCAAATTCGCGCGCCAGGACGCCACGCGCGACGCCAAGCTCAAGCTGATCGAGCAGGCCACGGTCTTCGTGGACGCTGATCCCCGGCCGCCGCTGGCGCCGATCCCCGGCCATATGCCGGCGCAGCCCGGCCGGGTTGTCGCATCAGCGTCGGCGCAGCCCCCGCCCTTGCCCTCGCCCGCCCGGTATCCCTTCGAGCCGCCGGATTCGCGTTACATGCCGCCGGTTCTGGAAAGGATGAAGGATGAAGGATGAAGGATGAAGGCAGGCTTCCATCGCGTGGTTCATCCTCCGTTTCGCTTTTACTCACCCTCTGCTTTCATCCTTCACCCTTTCTTCATTGAACTGGTACAATCTCGCTAAATTTTCCTTCGCCCAGCCGTGGTGGCTGGTGGCGCTGGCGCTGCCGTTGCTGCTGGCGTTCCGCCGGGGGCGGATCGGCGGCGCGCCCGCCGTGGTGTACTCGTCCACGGACATTCTTCAGAAACTCGGCAAGCCGCGCGCCGAGCGGGCCGGATCGTTCTCCAACGCGCTGCTGGCCCTGGCGCTGGCGGCGGGAATTTTCGCCCTGGCGCGCCCGCAGATCAGCAACTCATTTACGCAGGTCCAGGCCAGCGGCATCGACATCATGATCGCCCTGGACGTTTCGGCGTCCATGCTCACGGAGGATTTCTCCATCAACGGCAAGCGGTCCAGCCGCGTCGATGCCATCAAGGAGATCACCCAGCGCTTCATCGACGCCCGGCCCAACGACCGCATCGGGATGCTCGCGTTTGCCGGGCGGCCCTACATCGTCAGCCCGCCGACGCTCGACCACGGCTGGCTCCTCCAGAACCTGGAGCGCGTCAACATCGGGCGGGTGGAGGACGGCACGGCCATCGGGTCGGCGTTGATCTCGGCGGCGAACCGGCTCAAGAACCGGCAGGCCCGGAGCCGCGTCGTGGTGCTCCTGAGCGACGGCGACAACAACGCCGGACGCGTCAGCCCGGACACCGCCGCCGAGGCGGCGCGGGCGCTCGGGCTCAAGGTCTATACCATCGGCGTGGGGACGGACGGCATTGCGCCGGTGCCCGTGCGGCGCAATCCGCTAACCGGGGAAATCGAGTACGAGGACCGGCAGGTCGAGTACGACGAAAAGACCCTGCGCGAAGTGGCGAAGATCGCTGAGGGCCAGTTCTTCCGCGCGGACAGCAGCGACAAACTGGAAAGCATCTACGCGACCATCGACAAGCTGGAAAAAACCACCGTGCAGGTGAGCAAATACCGGGAGTTCCGCGATCTCTTCGGCTGGTTCGCCGCCGTGGCGGTCAGTTGCCTCGGTTGCCAGATGACACTCTCGCAAACGCTCTGGCGGCGGCTGCCGTGACGGTTGAACTTCCGGCGGTGGAAAGTGTCTCTACAAAGGCACGAGTCAGAGCAAGCTTTGAGACACTATGGGAGCCATCACCCAAATTATTGTCGCCTTTGCGCCATTGCTGCTGTCTTGCATTTGGCCATTTCTTCGCATCGTGCGTGGTCGGCAGGTCTTCGGCTCATTTTTTCTATGTTGGGTGTTGCTGGTTGCATGGCACGTCTTTTTCATCGTAGTTCTACCCCTGATGCTTTACAGTTTCGACAAGGATTCTGGCCGAACATTGTCCAGCTGGGAACCCGAAGATCCCGCTGTAATTGCCATCTCATTTCTCGGTTGGGTCCCTGCAGGTGTCACAGTGTTACTTGGCATCCTCGTGCGAGATTTGTCCTGCTATTTCACTCGGAAGCCAAACTCCTCTGGGGGTACTTACTGCCGATCCGGAAAACCCACGCGTTTTTTCTTACGCCCCTGCCGGGGCTTCGGGCGAATGGCGCTTTTCCCCGGGGCTTACGCCCCGGGCTAGAATCTGCCGCCCCTGCCGGGGCTGGGAACCGGGTTTTCGGATAGGCAGTTAACTAGTCGCTTCAGCCGACTACCGGGCGGGGCGGCGTTCCCACTGAACTCCGCCCTTGTTCTAGCCTTGGCAACGGCTGAGTTTTCTTCGCTGGGCGACAGAGCGCTTGCTCCCAGAACCGGCGCTGATACACTCAGTTCCCAATCAACATCATGCCCGAGCTCTCACGCTTTTACGGCATTATCATTCGGATGTTCGCCGAGCCTTCCGAGCGCCATCATGTCCTACACTTTCACGCCTACCACGGCGAGCACGTCGCCGTCTTCTCCATTTCGCCCGTGGCTCTCATCATCGGTTTTATTCCGCAGCGGCAGCAGCGACTCGTCGAAGCCTGGGCGGAGCTTCATGCGCAGGAGCTGCTTTCCGACTGGCAGCTTCTGGAGCAGGGCCGCAAACCTTCTCCCATCTCGCCTTTACAATAGGGTAGCGCTATGATCCATCCCATTTACCGCATTACCTCCATCGAGTGCATTCGGCCCTATTCACTGCATCTGCGCTTCGACGACGGCTTGAGCCGCACCATTGATTTCGAGGGGATTCTTGAGGGCGAACTCTACGGTCCTCTCCGCGACCCGGCGGTCTTTGCTCAGGTCACGCTTGACCCGGAGATTCACACGGCCGTCTGGCCGGGCGGAGCTGACTTCGACCCCGCTACCCTCCACGACTGGCCAGAGCACGAAGCCGCTTTTCGCATTGCGGCGGAGCGTTGGAGTCACTCCAAGGCCAACGCCTGACGGCGTCTTCTACAGAAAGGCTTCCGTACCCTCCTGCCGCCGTTGGGCGTGGCTTCGTCAGGCGGCTCAACATCTCGGACCTTGTCGAGGCTGCTTTCCTTTTGTAGAGTTCCCTTTCTATGAGCGTTCAAGAGCTTGAGTCCGCTGTCAGTCGTCTTGCCCCGGAAGAGTTCGCTAGTTTCCAAACGTGGTTTGAGGAGTTTGCCGCCGACGCATGGGACCGGCAGATGGAGGCGGATGCCCGCGCCGGCAAGCTCGACCATCTGATCTCCCAAGCCGATGCTGATTTCGAGGCCGGTCGTTGCACCCCATTGTGAGGCACTTCGCGGCGCCAGCTTTCTGATTTCACTACCGCCGGTTGCCTGCGGAGGTGCAGAAACTCGCCGACAAGAACTTTGTGCTGCTGCGCTCGAACTCGCACCATGTTTCTTTACGATTCCGGCCGGTGGCTGGGCCACTCTGGCCGGCACGCGTCGGATTGCACTATCGCGCGCTCGCCCGGCAACGCGCCGAGGGTTTTGTTTGGGTTTGGGTTGGCCATCACTCTGTCTATGACCAGATTCTACGCTCACCACCCAGGTAGCCGCTTCCTTTCGTTGAGCTTGATTCGTTAGGCTGCTACGTTTCCCATCTGCTGGACGCTCATTCGTTGGTGCGTTACACTATTCGTCATGGAATCCGCCAGCTTTGAGCGCAGCCTGCGCGCCTTCTCTCGCCGCGCACCGTTTCAGTCCTTTACAGTGGAGCTATCGAGCGGCGAGTGGATCACCGTGGACCACCCGGAGGCGTTGGTTTATCGTGGTGGCTTGGCGGTGTACGTCGCCCCGGACGGCACCCCGACACTTTTCGACCATGCAGGTGTTACGCAGATGATCGGCAGTCCGGATAGCCAGTCCACCGCCGCCTGACCACGCGTCAAATGACAGGCACCAGCGGGTGATCTTGCCTTTATCATGTTTTCCGGCCTGACATTCGGCTCTCCCTGGTGGTTCTGGGGCTGGCTGGCGCTGCCCGCGCTGGCGGGCGTCTTCGTGTGGGGAGAGTACCAGGCGGGCGTGCGGCTGACGCGGTTGATCCAGACGCCCCGCCTGCGCACGCAGCTTACCGGCGCGGCCAGCGTCGTCCGCCGCCGGGTGCGCTACGTCCTGCTGCTGCTCGCGCTGGCGGCGCTCGTGGTCGCGCTGGCGGCGCCGCGTCTGGGATACGAAACACGCGAAACCCACCGGCGCGGGTTGGACCTGCTCGTCCTCGTCGATGTTTCCAAGAGTATGCTCGCCACGGACCTGCCGCCGACGCGCCTCGCCCGCGCCCGGCTGGCCGTGCAGGATTTCGTCACTCAACTCCAAGGCGACCGCGTCGGGCTGGTGGCGTTTGCGGGCACCGCGTTTTTGCAAGCGCCGCTAACGGTCGATTACGACGCCGTGCTCACGAGCGTCAACGAACTGGACACCGAAATCATCCCGCGTGGCGGCACGAACCTGGGCGAAGCCATCGACCTCGCCGTGGACGCCTTCGGCAAGGCCGAGGCGGGCAACCGCGCCATCCTCCTGCTGAGCGACGGTGAGCCGACCGTCGAGGGCGAACAGGCCGCCGGGCTCAAGGCGGCGCAGCGCGCGTCCGACGCGGGCGTGAAGATTTTCACCGTGGGTTTCGGCACGCCCGAGGGCTCGCTCATCCCGCTGGGCAGCAGTGGCAACTTCGTGCGCGACGCGGACGGCCAGATCGTCCGCACCAAGCTCGACGAGGCGGGCTTGACGGCCCTGGCCAAGGCGGGCGGCGGGTTTTACGTGCGCTTCAGCGGCGACGGGTCCATCCGGACGGTGGTTCAGCAGGGGCTCAGCCAGTTGAAGGCGGGCGAGATCAATGCCCGGCAGACCCGCCGGCCCATCGAACGCTACCAGTGGCCGCTGGGCGTGGGGCTGTTGTTCCTCGCGGTGGGGGCGTTCCTGAGCGAGCGGCGGCGGGTGCGCGCGCCGCTGTCGGTCGGTCCGCGTGCCGGGGCCGTCCGTCCGCGCGCCGCCGTGCCC
>CAHJWO010000178.1 GCA_903642295.1 PVC group bacterium
AAGGATTGCTTTACTCCCTTGAAACGCGCGCATCCGAAACGATGGATGTGCGCCCCGCTGCTTTGAGCGCGGTTCCGGGCAGTGGGAGTTGGCGTTAAGAACCCTTCTTTTTACAACTCCCTTTGGTACCGGGCTTCTTGCCCGGAGTCGGCTCGTAGCCGGGCCAGCACCGGTTATCGCTCTTTTTGCCTGCGGCGGTTTTCTTGGAAGCAGTTTTCGTTGGCATATCGGTATATGCGGTTTTACGACCGAACGCGGATGGAAGGGCGCACTTTGTTTTGTGGCGGATGCGAGTTTTTCCTGAAACATCAGGAAGGTCCGGCGATCTTTCCGCTGGTTCCAGAACCTGCCGCCGCCCGCCTCAACCGATCCATGATCGCGCGCCCGAGGCCGGTCGCCGGGACCGGTTCCGCCACAATGAGGTCCAGACCCGCTTCGTCCAATCGGCGGAGCGCGGCGAACAGCCGGACAGCCGCTTCGCGCAAGTCTCCGGTCGCACTGAGAACTTCCAACCGCGCGTAACTCGACGGGGGAATGTCACGGTCATTTCGGAAGGCCAGCAGCCCCACCCGGCGTTGCGCCAACGCCGGGAAACCATCGACAACGGCGGCTTCGGGCAGGATCATCAACGGGGTGCCTGGGGCGTAGTGGCCCGCGTCCTGACCGGGTGCCGACCTCGATTCGGCCGCGGGCTCCGCCGCGCCGGAGACGACCGGTCCGAAGGCCGCCAGGGTTTCCAGCGTGACGGGTCCGTGGCGCAGCACGCGCATTTCCCCCCCGTCTTGCAATGCCACGATGGTCGATTCCAATCCGTGCACAGTGGGACCCGCTTCCAGCACCAGAGGAACGCGTCCCTGCAATTCGCTGAAGGCGTGCGCCCCCGTGGTCGGGCTGATCCTGCCGAAGCGGTTGGCGCTGGGCGCTGCCAGCGGCGAACCAAAAGCGCCGATGACTTCCCGGAAAACCGGGTGCGCACTCACCCGGAGCGCGACGAGGGGGCTGCCTGCGGTCACCAGGTCAGGCACGATTTCCGGTCGACGCGGCAGGAGAATGGTCAAAGGGCCGGGCCAGAACGCGAACGTCAGGCGCTCAACGAGATCTTGCTGGTTCCGTGGCACCACCGCCAGCCGCTCCAGCCAGTCCACGCCCGGCAGATGGACGATGAGCGGATCGAAAAACGGGCGGTCCTTGGCCTGAAATATCGCCGCGACGGCGAGTGGATTTACGGCATCGGCCGCCAGTCCGTAAACGGTTTCGGTCGGGAGCACGACCAATCCACCCGCCGCGAGAACGGCAGCCGCGCGCTTGCTGGCGCCCGGTTGTTCGGCGGGAAGGAGGATCGTTTCCAAAGGGAAGGCAAGGTTCAAATTTCAGGAAACCAGGTTTCAAGGAAGGTCCGGGTTGTCACTGTCCAGCCGAGGGGTCAGTTCCGCCAGAACAGACGCGGTTTGGCGCTGACGGAACGCCAGCCACTTTGCGCGGACGATCTCGTCACGCAACGCGAGCGCAGCCACCACGAAAAGGGCGGCGTTTTTTGCGCCCGCCGTGCCGATGGCCATCGTCGCAAACACGCTGTCGTCCGATCCGGCGGGCATTTGGCCCGAGCCGTCGTCGAGCAGCGCCAAGCCCGTGCGGTCCCCGCTTTCCACCGGGACCCGAATCGTCAACAGCTTCGTCTGTCTGGACCAGTTCGCCGGTGCGCCAGCGTCCGGCGAGGCGACGATCACGGCTTTCCACGTTTCGCAGCGGCGTCCAACCTCCGATGGGTCGGGGCCCGCCGAGGACCCGCGTTCCCACGTCAACTCGAATTGGTCGAGCAATTCACCGGCAGCTCGCAAAACTTCCCAGGCAGCGGCGTCGGGTGCCACGAGCAGAACGACCGGATTCGCGGGTGATTTGGAAGACATCAGAAACGACAGGGGTGGACCTTGTATTTACAACCGCAAAATCAAAAAAGCGCCTCACCAGCGATAATCCACGCATCTGTCTTTGGAAAGTCGCCGTAACACCACTGACCGCGCACATCATGCAAAACGACAATCTCCCTATGGCCAAGGGCACCGTGAAATGGTTTAATGAGAAGAAGGGGTTCGGCTTCATCGTGGACCCCAGTGTCGGCACCGATATTTTCGTGCATTTCTCGGCGATTCAGTCGGACGGCTTCAAGACCCTGCAGGAGGGCGACCAGGTCGAATATGAACTTTACACCGACGAGAAGGGGGCCAAGGCGCGCAACGTGGTCCGCGTCGCGGTGTAATTTTCGTGATCGGAACGATGGCAACCGGAGGAACCGGTGAATCCGAGCGGCACGCTCCCGGCGGGGGACAATCTGGTGCTTATCGGCCCGATGGGCGCGGGAAAAAGTTCGCTTGGCCGTCAACTCGCTCACTTGACCGCTCGCCGCTGGGTTGATACCGACAAGATGGTGGTTCAGCGGGTGGGTCTGCCGATTGCCGACATTTTTTCCCGGCACGGCGAGGACGAGTTTCGCCGGCTGGAATCCGAGGCGCTGGATTCGTTGCGGGATCATCGCCGCTTGGTGGTGGCGACCGGCGGCGGCATTGTCACCCGGCCGGGGAACGACGAAATTTTACGCGGGCTGGGCTGTGTCATCTTCCTGACGGCGACGCCGGACGTGCTTTTCGAGCGGGTGTCTCGCAACCAAAGCCGTCCCCTGCTCCACACGCCGGACCCCGCGCGTACCCTGCGTGATCTTCTCGCCGTGCGACAACCTCTTTACGAGGCCTGCGCCCATTTCACCGTCGATACTTCCGACGGCACCCACGAAGCGCTGGCACGGGTGGCGTTGGCGCGCGCCCGGGAGTTTTTCGCCGGGCACCCCGCCGGAAAAATATCGGCGTGAAAACGCTTCTCCTGGCCGAAGCGCGTGCGTTGGGTTTCTCGCTTTGCCGGGTGGCAAGGTGTGGTGAGCCACCCCATGCCGCGAGCTTTGGGGCTTGGCTGGATGCCGGGAACGCGGGCGCGATGGCGAACTGGTTGGAACGCTCACGCGAAAAGCGCGTCGATCCGCAGCAGGTGCTACCCGGCGCAAAGTCCGTGGTGGTGCTCGCGCTGAACTACTGGCAGGGGGCGCGCCCACCGCAACGTGTGGATGCGCCGGTAGAGGGACGGGTTGCCCGCTACGCCTGGGGAGATGACTACCATGATTTGATCGAAGAAAAGCTTCGGGCGTTGGACCGCTTTCTCGGGAGCCACGGTGGCCAGCAGCGCTATTACGTGGACACCGGACCGGTCATGGAGCGTGATTTCGCAGCGGAAGCGGGCATCGGTTGGCACGGCAAGAGCACGATGCTGCTCAATCGGGAACTCGGCACCTGGTTCTTCCTGGCGGAATTATTGACCACGCTGGAAATCGAACCGGACGAACCGATTCCACCGCGTTGCGGAACCTGCACGCGATGCCTCGACGCCTGTCCCACCGGGGCGATTCGCCGCGAGCGTCCATATCATCTCGATGCGCGGCTTTGTATTTCCTACCTCACCATCGAGCACAAGGGATCGATCCCGCTGGACCTGCGACCACTCATCGGCGACCGGATTTATGGCTGCGATGATTGCCTCGACGCCTGCCCCTGGAACCGCTTCGCGCAGGCGAGTCGGGAGGCGGCGTTCATGGCGCGACCCGCCGCGGTGGGCATGGGGTTGCGCGACTACCTCGCCATGAGCCAGGAAGATTTCAGCCGCGCTTTCCAAGGTTCGCCGGTCAAACGCACCAAACGGCGCGGCCTGCTGCGCAACGTGTGTGTGGCGTTGGGGAACGTCGGCACGCCCGCCGACCTGCCCGCGCTGGAGCGGACCGCCGCGCAGGAGGAAGAACTCATTGCCGAACACGCGCACTGGGCGATTGAACGCATCCGCGAACGGGAGGCAGTGGCCGGTGCGGGGAACCCCGCGCCGTAAAAACCACTTGCTCTGCCTGCCGCCCATCGCCGAATGTCACCGCGCGGGTAATCGGCGGGGTAGCCAAGTGGGAAGGCCGCGGTCTGCAAAACCGCTATGAGCGGGTTCGACTCCCGCCCCCGCCTCTCCGGGTGCTACCAGGGCATACGGCCCCGTGAACAGAAGTCACTGAACGCATGGACGCTTCTTCTCCCACGGTGGCGGTGATCGGCGCGGGCGTCGGCGGTCTGACGTGCGCCGCTTTGCTCGCGCACGCCGGCCGGCGGGTAACGGTGTTCGAGAAAAACCCCAGTGTTGGCGGCAAGCTCAACTGGCTGGAACAGGATGGGTACACGTGGGACACGGGGCCGAGCCTGCTGACGATGCCCTATGTCTTCGAGCAACTCTGGCAGAAACTGGGCCGCCGTCTCGCGGACGATCTCACCTTCATTCCCCTCCCCGTCACCTGCCGTTATCGGTGGACGGATGGATCGGTGATCGACGAGGATGCCGCCTTCTGGCGGCGGCCCGATGTCGCGCGTTTTCTGCATTATGCGCGCGGTCTCTACGACCTGAGCGCCGACGCTTTTTTGCATCATCCGCTGGAGGATTGGTGGCGGCAGGTCAACTTCCGCAACCTGCCGAAATTACGCCACCTGCCGAAAATTGCTTCGTTTCGAACGATGGACCAGGTGGTGCGCCGGTTCTTCGGGCAAGACCCCCACCTCATCCAACTTTTCGACCGTTTCGCCACTTACAATGGCTCGTCGCCGTACAGGACCCCTGCCGCCTTCAACATTATTCCGTATGTCGAGGCGAAGTTCGGAGGCTGGTACGTCAAGGGTGGTCTCTACGAAATCGCCCGGGCTTTGGAACGCATCTGCCGGGAACTCGGAGTCGCCATCCACACGGATCGGGAAGTGAAATGCCTTAAAACGGCGCCGGGTGGGGAAACCCCCTCGCATCCCGGTTTCCGCCTGGAGGGAACGGGCGACAGCGGCGTTTATGACCAGGTTGTGTGTAATCAGGACGTGCTATCCGCGTACCCTCGATTTCTCCCGCCCGCGACCGCCAGGCGATTCCAGACCACGCGTCTGGACAAGTTGGACCCGGCAATTTCGGGATTCATTCTCTATCTGGGCGTTGGACGCCAATACCCTCAACTCTCCCAGCACAACATTTTCTTTTCCGACGACTACCCGGCGGAGTTTCGACAACTTTTCGATGAACACCGCCCGGCGGACGAGCCGACGATCTACGTCGCCGTTCATTCCAAGGCCGATCCCGATCGCGCCCCACCGGGCTGCGAGAACTGGTTCGTCTTGGTGAACGCCCCGGCGATTGCTCCGGGCGGGTCAATCGATTGGACAATCTACGGAGATCGGATCATCGAGCGCTTGGAACGACGTTTCGGATTCGACGGCTTGCGGGCTTCCATCCAGGTGCGCAAACAGTTCACACCGGAGGATTTCCAGACGCGCTACCTTGCGCGGGCGGGCAGTCTGTACGGCTTCGCCAGCCACGGCGTCCGGGCGGCGTTCCAGCGACCCCGGTTCCGACCGCCGGGCATGAAAAATTTCTACTTCGTGGGCGGTTCCACCCACCCCGGTGGTGGGTTGCCGCTGGTCTGTCTCAGTGGGCAAATGGTCGCCGACAAAATTTTGGGCCGTCACTCGGGCTTCACGTAGCCGATGGGCGCAATGCCTTCTCGGCGAGCGGCGGCGATGTCCACAATCTCGTAGTCGGGATCGTTCGCCTTCTCGAACTTTTGCCGATGTTTGGTGAACTCGCGCGTGGCGGTATCCAGAGCGCTGTTGAAACACTTCCAGCCCTTCAACTTTCTGACGGCAGAGGTTGCCGCCTTCGCCAGCGCGTGGTTCTCCGCGAATTTCGCCGGGTCGGCATCCCCGAGCATCGTGGTCTCCAGACAAGCGGTTTGCTTACCCTCGCGGTCCAGGTAGATGCCCAGGAACATGTGGCCGGGTTCCATCACCAGGAAGGTGTCGATTCCCATCCGCCGGAGCACGGAGGCGAGCATGGCGCTGGCGTCCACGCAGTTGGCGTGGGATTCGGACAGCGCTTCTTCCATGAACCGGATGTGCAGGCTGTAGAGCGAGTTGCTCTCGTCCGTGGTCGTGCCGATATCACTGTAGCGGATGTGGTGCTCGCGGAGAGCCTGCCAGACGGCGAAGACTTGCAACAGCACCGTGCCGGGATCGCCGCTCTGGTAGGCATCGAAACCGTCGATAACCCCGGCCTCCTGCGCCTCCTTGAGCAAACCCGGGATGGCAGGATGATCCTCGTTCACATAGGCGGCAAACATCCAGGCGATGTCCACGTAATCCTTCTGGTCGTCGGGATTCTGGTAAGCGTACGGGCAATCGTTGATGGGATGGACCCGCGCCGTCAGGAACCGCTCGCCGAGATTCTTTCCATCCACATTTACCGCAAAGGTCACGTTGAGTGGGTGGCTCTGTCGCACGCGATTGAGCGCGTCGTATTTGTATTCGATGCGCGGCAGCAGGTGATACTCGCGCCCTTTCTCGGGCAGATCTGCCTCGACGACGCTGGACAACATCAGCGCGTTATCCTTGACTTCGACCCGCGCGTGCGCGCCATCGGCAGGGCTAATGAGCGCGACGCCCAGCAAACCATTCTCGTCGCCGAAGATTTCGGGCACCTGCACCGGGGCGGCGTGGTTGGCGGGCGACGCATGTCGCTTCTGGTCGGCTGGCTCCGTCTTGTGGGCGGTGTCTTCCTCCCGCAACGGACTCTTCAAAGTGGCGCTGGCCAGCAGAAGCGAAGGAAAGATCTGCTTCTCCGGTTCGATGAATGGTTCCCATTCGCCCGGCGCCAGCGCCGGAGCAGGTTCTGCGGCCGGCGGCGATTTCGCCTGCCTGGACGACGCCGTGCCGGTAGAGTGCTTTTTCTTCGCGGGTGCGGTGGACCACCCCCAGCCAACGGAGGGCAGCAAAAGCGCCAGGCAGGCCAGCAGGCCAGCATAGACCAAGGAGGGCCATCGCCGCATCAGCACGAATTTCGGGTCGTTCATCAGCCGTTTCTTCGGAGAAGATATGTGCCGCCGATTCAGATGCCACGCAACCCTGGTATTGCCGGGAATCGTCGGCGCGGTTACAATTGGTAGCCGTTGCAACTCTCACCCTCGCCTATTTCTATCCATCCTGCCGTCCCACGCCGGACGACGCCGGAGGACCTCGTCTGGGCACTTTTCTTGTTGTGGACCGCCATCGGTTTCGTCGTGATGCCGTTGGGGATTGATGCCGACGATGTTCATCGCCATCTGGCGGACGGCTTCGCCCGGCGCGTGATCCTCGCGGTGTTGCCGGTGTCGGATGCTCTGTGGATCACCTTTGCGGCGGTTGTCGTTTATCTTCATACAGCCGCCGGGGAGGGACTGGGCACCGCCCGCCGCTGGACAGGCATCATTCTGGCAGGGTCGGCGGGTGCGGAGTGGATCGGGGCTCGCACCGGTTTTCCTTTCGGGCCCTATCGGTACACGGAGAATTTCGGCTGGCGGATCGGCGGCGTGCTGCCGGTAGCAATCCCGCTCGCCTGGCTGGTGATCCTGCTGTGCGGACGCACGCTGGTTCTGCGACTGCGCCCCGGCGCAAACCGCTGGCAACTCGCGCTAGGGACGGCTTTCGTTGCCGTCCTGACGGATTTCAATCTCGAATGGATGGCGTGGAAAGTGCGCGGCTACTGGCAATGGTACCCTGACCAGACGGGCCACGTTCCGACGTGGCCGCCGGGGCAAAACTTCCTGGCGTGGTTTGTCCTCAGCTTCGCGCTCGTCCTGTCGTTGTCGCCAAATTACGATTTGCGCCCGAAACGTCCCCCCGCTCTCCGCCCGCTGGTGATTCTGGGATTGATGAACACGCTCTTCGTCGTGGTTTATGCCGCCCGGTGGATTGGGACCGGCAAATGATGATTCTTTTGCGCCATGCACCGGGGCGTCCCTCAAAATGGACACGCAACCTGGGTAGAAAAAACGTTGTGAATGGAGCACAGTCCCGTTGATCCGCCCCGCCCTATGAGCTTGCGCCAATTATTCACCCGGGTTCTCATGCCGCAGAAGCCGGATCGACCGCTGCACGCCATCGACCGGAGGATAGCGAAGGAGTGGATCAAGAAGCGCCTGGTTGCCATCTACCCGGAGTTGCGCGGCGACCCGCAGGCGCTCGAAACGGCCTACCAGGAGCTTGGTCTGGAAGCCACCGGCGTTGCCCGACGACCCGATGGCGAGGTGCCGACCTTTGATATGAATCTACCATCGGCGATCAACGGCGGCTTTGAGCAACGCTGAGCCATCACCCCGTGAGAAACGGGGGGGTGAGTACCCCCACTTGGTTCGAGGTCGCACCCTCCCCTTTCAAAGAACGCAAAAGGAGGAGTAAAAGCTCCTCAAGCGCGCGTTAACGGCGTTCAGAACGGTTTTGTAGGATGTGGCCTGTGAAGCGTATGTGTAAGTGGCCGGTAGGCAAGGAATTGTCCAAGTCACTTCGGAGGATTTGTAAACAATTTCGGTGTAAAAATCGGGGGACGAAGGGCGAGCCGATTTTGATCGGCACGCCCTTGCATTCGAGTGACGAGTATAAGGCCGCCAAGGCGCTCGGGTCGATTCCCATCGTTGCCCTATCCTCCGTGCCGGGGCGCATATAATAGCGCCCTGCGGCGATAGACCAAGGGGATTCCACCCGCTGCGCGGTCGGAGCTTTTTCGCCTTTTGGCTTACCCCGTCCATTTGGAAACTGTGTGTTACCGTTACTTTTTTCTGAATGTGGATCTGTAGCGGTAGGCATAAATGAGGCGAATGTATCCCGCACCATGACCTCTTCATTGTCCGGCGAGGATCTTGACCTTCACAGGCTTGGGTGGCGGTGGCGCGACCGTATAACCCGGTCCGGGTTCAAGGATGAACTTTACGGTCTTCTTAGTACAGGTCCCCGCAAGAGAGGGGTCGAAGTCAGGCGGCTTGCAGTTCGCGGGCTGCGTGTGGTGGCTGGCATTTGGCCATGACTTTGGCGGCCGACTTGCTCGACCAGCGGAAAGGATGGGCGCGCAGGTTCCACTGCGCCACGAAGCGGGCCAGTTGCTCGGCCAAGTGGGTTTTGTCGGCAAAGTCGGCGATGCGCAGGCGTTTGCGCTGGAGGATGGAAAACCACTGTTCGACCTGGTTCATCCAGGAGCAATGCACCGGGGTGGAGACCAGGCGAAAACGCGGGTGGAGCGCCAGCCAGGCCTGGACCTGTTTGCCCGGGTGCACGCTCACGTTGTCGCACCCCAGGTGCACCCGCCGGGCCGTGGCGGGCAGTCGGGCGTCAAGCCCCTCGAGCAGGGCGATAAATTCCACCCGACGCTTGCGCGGGGCGGAGTGCGCATAGACCCGGCCCGAGCGGGTAGCAAAAGCGGCAAACAAGTGGAGCGCCCCGGCCCGGGTTCATGACACCGAGCGAAGCCCAAGATGTCTCCGCCGAAATCCTCTCCAAGCTCGAGACGGCGGGGGCGGCCGGCCTC
>CAHJWO010000179.1 GCA_903642295.1 PVC group bacterium
ACCGTGCGGTGCAGGCCGTCGGTCTCGATCCGGGCGGCGGTTGCCTCGCCCAGGCGGGCGGGGTCTTGCCGGTAGGCGTTGAACACGTCGGCCAGCCGTTCGCAGGCGCGGTTGTTCGCGCCGGTGACCTGCGGATGGTAGTACAGATTCTCGTAGAGGAAACGGCGCAGCCCCTTGTTCGCCGTGAGCAAGGCGTCGCTGTACGCGATGAGCGGCGCGGGTTGGCGGCGCACGTCATCGACGCTGCGGACCCCGGCGGCGTCGATGCGCGCGGCGCTGGTCGTCACCACGTCCTCGACCTGCCGGTCGATCAGGCGGCGGATGATGGATGCACACAGTTCCCGGCCTTCCAGACTCGGGTAACGGCGGCAAACCTCGTCGCGCGCTTCCCGCCAGAGGCCGATCTGGGCAAGTTGCCCGCCGGAGATGAGGTCGCTGTCCAGGCCGTCGTCGAGATCGTGGCTGTTGTAGGTGATCTCGTCGGCGAGGTTGGCGATCTGGGCTTCGAGTGTGGGGCATCCGTAGCCGCCCGCCTCGTCCTGGCCGGGGATAGGATCGTAAAACGTCTGGTGTTTGCGCAGGCCCTCGGTCACCTCGAAAGACAGGTTCAATCCGGGAAATTCCGGGTAGGTGCTTTCGATGAGTTCGACGATGCGCAGGCTCTGGTCGTTGTGATCGAAACCGCCGTGGTCCGCCATCAGCCGGTCGATGGTATCCTCACCGGGATGGCCGAAAGGCGGGTGACCCAGATCGTGCGCGAGGGCGATGGCCTCGGCGAGATCTTCATTGAGACCCAGGGCCCGCGCGATGGTGCGCGACACGCTGGCGACCTCGATGGTGTGCGTGAGCCGGGTCCGCAGGTGGTCGCCCGTGCCGTTGAGGAAGACCTGCGTCTTGTATTCCAGCCGCCGGAAGGCGCGCGAATGGATCACGCGGGCGCGGTCACGCTGGAACGGCGTGCGGTAGGGATGCGGCGGCTCGGGGTAGCGCCGTCCGGCGCTGGCGGCGTTGCTTTGGGCATAAGGGGCGAGGATCGCGGTTTCTTCCCGTTCCATCTGCGCGCGGCTCTTGTGCATGGGGAAGGAGGCGGGAGGCCGGAGGCAGGAGGCGGGAGGCCGGGAACCGTTACTTGTCGCGCTCGGCTTGCCTGGCCGCTTCGATGAGCATCTTTTCGCGCAAAGCCCGCCGGACCAACTGGGCCTGGATGCGCACCATCAGGATGTCGTAAATAGCCAGCAGGCCGGAAAGCATCGTCAGCCAGCCGCACAACAGCCAGTACACGGCAAAGCGGTAAAAATGCTCGGGCGGGTGCATCCAGTCCATCAGGAACGCGTACCCGACGAACGCCATCAGCATCGCCGCCAGCACGGTGTAGAACATCGTCACCCGGCGCAGGTGCTGGTCCACGATCAGCCCGCGCGTGTACAGCAGAATCAGGCGGAACGGCCCGCCCGCCGGACGCTCCCGGCGGGTCGGCTTGGAAGAGGGAGGGGATGTGCTCATGGGAGGCGAGATCGCATCAAACGGAAGAAGTACGCCGCAGCCGCAGGGAAAGAAGCATCGATAGACTTCCGGCGAAAGTGCCGACTTCGCCCTTTCCGCCTGGAAGCTTGGTCCTTGAACCTTCCTCCGGCGGACTTTCGCCGGAGGTCTAATCGGACGTGTCGCAAGCCACCAGTCGGTCGTGCGCCGGGCTCACCGCCAGGACGATGACGCCGTGGCGTCCCGGGGGATGATCGGGATCGACGGAGCAGCGGTAAAAGACGGGCCGCCCCAACGCCCCGGGGCCGACGCCGAGAAATTTTTGCGCGAGGCGTTCCAGCCGGGCGACTTCCTCCTCCGATGGGTTCGCCCGGTAGGAATGGGCGTGGAACAACGCATCGAGATCCGGCGGCGACAGGGCGCAGCTCAGCACCCATTCGGAGTTGCCGAGCAGCGTGGATTGCCCGTCGCAGCGCAAATCCCGCACGCTGGCGGGGGCCGGGGCGGCCAGCACCAGGTCGAACGGCGTGCGCCGCGGCGTGAAGATCATCAGCACGCCCAGCAGACCGACCACGATCAGCGAGGGGCCAAACGTCGCGGCGCGAATCCAGCGGGGCGGCAGGCTGGCGATGGAATCCTTCAGGCTGTTGAACACCAGTTGGTTGAACCCGGTCACTGCCGCGAGCACCGGCGCGAACAGCAGCAGGCCGAACCAGCCGTCCGGCCCGATCCGGCGGGGGACGCGCGGGCTGGCGACGTAGGCAAAAGCGAGCAGGGCCGCGCTGACCACCAGCAGATTGAGGGCATAGACGCGGAACCCGAACGGGCGGCCGTTGCCAAACCACGCAAAAAACGATTTCATCATGAGCGGCCCACCTTAGCGGCTTTTCCGCCGGTAATCACGCGCCCGCCGCTCGAACTCGCGCCCGGCGGCGGCGAGCAGGTCGCGCAGCCCCTCGGCGGACACGCAGCCGGCGGCCCCGAAGCTCAGGGCGGTCTGTTGCTCCAGGTGGTCGGACGTGGCGACCATCAAGCGGTGGCTCGCGGCGTACCGGGCGACCAACCGTTCGATGACGGCATCGGCGGTGCGTCCGGCGGCGGCGTAGAAGACCTGGATGCCGTCGGGGGTGGCGGGTTCCTCGGTGGTGCGGGCACCCTGGCCATCGAAGACGAGCACCACCCGCACACCGCTCTGGTCCTGGTAATCGGTCAGGAGCTTGACGAGGGCATCGCGGGCGGCGGCCATCCGCCGGGCGTGCCGGGCGCGCAATTCGGGCCACGCGAAGATGACGCTGTGACCGTCCACGAGGAGATAATCAGCCACCACAAAAGAAAGGTCCAAGGAACCAGAAATGCAAGGAACCAAGGCAGATTCGCGGTTCAAGCGCCTGGTGTGAAGGGCCGGCGGAACCGGTGGCGAACCTCCTTCAGCCCCGGAAATCTGCCCGGGTTCACCCGCCGCCCGGGCGGACAAAAATCTCGCGCCATCCGGCGGTTTTTTCGATGTACGTGGGATTCGATTGTCCGCACACTGCGGCTTTGGTCTCCGTCACCCGCCATGAAACTCGTCATCGGTCGCGCCCCCGACTCCGACCTCGTCGTCAACCACGCCTGCGTCTCCTCGCGCCACGCTTCCATCCAGCGCGACGCGCGCGGCGCGGCCCGCCTCAAGGATGAAGGCAGCGCCAACGGCACGTTCGTCAACCAACCCACCAACGAGATTCAGGAAGCGGAACTGCGCGACGACGACATCGTCTTTTTCTCCGAGGAATACAAGGTCCCCGGCAGTCTGCTGCTCAAGAAGTTCCTCGCCTGGGAGGCAAGCGGCGGCCAGGCGCGCGGTGCCCTCGCTTTGGGTCAGGTGCACCGCTTCGCGCAGGAAACCGTCACGCTCGGCAGCGACGCGGGCAACCTCGTCGTCCTCCCCTACCTGGATGTCTGGCCGCAGCACGCCGTCATCGCCCGCGCGCCGCAGGGCGGTTACGTCCTGCACGATCTCGGCGGCGGCTGCGTCGTCAACGGCGCGCGCCTCGCCGGGGCCGCCGTCGCGCTTCCGCCCATCAGCACGGTCGAGATCGGCGGCGTCACGATTTCCACGAGCTTCGACCCGGCGGGCAGCGTCATCACCGTCGGCGCGGAACGGCGCGGGTTCTACCTGACGGCCAAGGACGTGACCTTCGCCATCCCGCACCCGGGCGGCACACGTAATCTACTCGACCGCGTGGGCTTTTCCGTGATGCCCGGTGAGTTCGTCGGACTGCTCGGCCCGTCCGGCTGCGGCAAGACCACGCTCCTGATGTGCCTGTGCGGGATCAACCCGGTCCCGGGCATCTACTACAACGGCCAGCCGCTCGGGGCCGCCGCTGCCGCCTGCTCCAACGTCATCGGCTACGTCCCGCAGGACGACGTGCTCTACCCCGAACTCACCGTCCGGGAGACGCTCTATTATTCCGCCCGCCTGCGGCTCAATACCCGCACCTCCAGCGCGCGCATCCTCGCCAAGATCGACGAGGTCTGTGCCATGCTCGGGTTGTACGACCCGCCCAAGGGCATCGACCTGCGCGGCACCCAGATCGGCTCGCCGGAACGCAAGACGCTTTCCGGCGGCCAGAAGAAACGCGTCAACCTCGCGCTGGAACTGCTGACCGATCCGCTGGTGCTGCTGCTCGACGAGCCGACCTCCGGCCTGTCGAGCGGGGACACCCGCGTGGTCATGGAGTGCCTGCGCCAGTTGGCCGACGACAAGGGCATCCCCATCATCATCACCATTCACCAGCCTTCGTTGCGCGTTTACAAGCTGCTCGACCAGACGGTTTACCTCAAGGCGGGTCGGCTCGCTTGGTTCGGCCCGGCTTACCCGGATTCCGTCGCGCACTTCGTGCCGAAGGACCGCGAGGCCGCCGGGGCGGACGAGGTCATGGAAGCGGTGGACGAAGGGGACGCCGAGGCCCTCCGTGCGCGGTATCAGCAGGGCCGTTACGCCCGCAAGTTCGTCCAACAGCGCGAGGAACTGGTCGCCTCGCTGACGCGCGGCGGCGACCTCGTGGCGCCCGAGCCGGTGCGGCCCCTGCACCTGTTCGGGCAGTTGGCGGTGCTCCTGCGGCGCCAGCTCAAGCGGCGCTGGCGCGATTCGATTTCCCTGGCGATCCAGATCGGGCAGGCCCCGCTGCTGGGTCTGATGGTGGGGGCGGCGTTCCACGAGGACCGGATCAACAGCCCGCTGTTCCTGCTGAGCTTTATCGCCATCTGGTTCGGCACGAACGCCACCGCGCGGGAACTGGTCAGTGAACGGGTCATCTTCCAGCGGGAGAAGCGCGGCGGCGTTTCCCCGGCGGCCACGCTGTTGGCGAAGCTGGTCAGCCACGGGTTGATGCTGGTGGTCCAGTGCGCCCTGCTGCTGCTGGCCGCGCACGCGGTGGTTCACTTCGACCTGAATCTGGCGCAGGGGATTGGCATCCTGTCCCTGTGCGGCCTTTGCGGGGCGACCCTGGGCTTCGTGATCAGCGCCCTCGCAAAAACGGAGATCGCCGCGACCGCCGCGACACCCCTGGTGCTGATCCCGTTGATCCTCTTCGGCGGCTACCTGACCCCCTACGACAGTATGCCCGCGCCGATCCAGGCGGTCAGCGAGGCGATGCCGTCACGCTGGGGATACGAGGCGATGGTGCAGGCGGAAAAATTGCGGCATCAGGAACGCGACTTCGAGCGCAACGACCGCTACGGCACCAAGCAGTTCGTCGGGTTCACCCGCGAGCGGGGCACTCCCTCGGACGCCGAACGCAATCGGCGCATCCTGCTCGCCCTGGTCGTGCTGGCGGCGGGCAGCGCGGCGTTGACCACCGCCACCTGGATTCTACTCCGGCGGACGCACTGAACGGTAGCCAGTGTAGGGCGACCGCTCCGATTGCCACCACGGGTTGCGCGATGGTTCGTACTCTGGTTGAACCTTGAATCTTTCGTCCTTCGTTGAAGTTTGGTTCTTGAACGACGGAATAGATCGCCCGGCAGGAGGAGCACCGCCGGCGCATGAGCTTTGCGGAGGAATTCGTCATGCTGCTCAAAAGCACGGCGTCCAGCTACGACGAACGATTCGTGCTGGGATGAACGCGGGTTTTCTTACGCCCCCTGCCGGGGCTGTCTGCCTTCCACACCCGTCCCACGGCTCACGCCGTGGGCGGAGACATTACGCCCCTACCGGGGCTGGCAGGCGGATCGGTCACCGGGGCCAGCAGGCGGAACGCTTTTCGAATTGGAATTTAGCGGATAGCCGCTTACGGCTTCGGGCTGGCTTCCGCCGCCGGTTTGCCGGGTGAGGCTGCCGCATCCGTCGTGGCCGCCGCTGCTGCCGGACTGGCCTTCGCGCCCGTCTTCGCCTTTTCCTTGGCCGGAGCAGCCTTCGCCGTGGCGCTCGGCTCGATGGTCGTGGCAGTCATGATGTAATGCACCGTCACCTTGTCGCCCACCTTCAAGTCGGCGGGGGCCTTGGTGCTGGCGTCCTTCGCAAAATCCCACGTCTCCTTGCCTTTCTGGACGGAGAAGGTCGTGTCCGTCACAGTCATGACGGGGCCGGTGAACTGGTAATCCTTCGGCGCGGCGACCGCCGGAACCGCGGCGGAAAACAACAGGCCGCAGGCGGCGACCGTGGCAAACGTGGTGCGAATATGGTTGATCATAGGAGTAATGGATGTTGCTGGGTTGAGCTACCATCAGGAGACGCCCTCCGTTACGGTTCTATTCAAATGATTGGCCCTACCCGGCTTGCGGAAATTTTCGGCCTTCCCGCCCCCGCAAGGCCCTCTCCGCACCAGCCGCCCAAAATCGCTTCTTGACGTTTCCTTGCGGATTTTCGATTTTTGGCGCCAATCCGTCACCGAAGGGCCTGCGTGCCATGCCCGCTGCTCCCCTCCCGGCCCGAAACCCGCCTTTATGAAATTCGCCTCTCGTCCGCGCGGCCTCACCGGCTCCCTGCCGGTGTTCGCGTTCTGCCTCGGTGCCGTCCTGTTGCTCCTCGGCGGTTTGCTGCCGCTGTCCTCCGCCTCTGCCCAGGTGCTCTCGCCGGGCTCCGTCCCGCCGCCCGCTGCGCCCTCCGCCGGCCCCACCGTCCGCGAAATCGACATTCAGTACGTCGGCCGCGCCACCATCACGCGCGACCGCATCCTGGCCAACATGCGCACCGCCGTTGGCCAGCCCTTCAGCCAGGTCAACATCGAGGAAGACATCCGCAGCCTCTACGCGACGGACAATTTCTCCAACGTGCGCATCTTCGGCGAGCCGGTCGCGGGCGGCGTCAAGGTGATCGTCATCGTCGCCACCAAGGCCAGCATCAAGGACATCGTCTTCGAGGGCAACGTGCGCCTCAAAACCTACCGTCTCAAGAAGATACCCACGCTCAAAAAGGGCGGCACCCTCGACGAGGAACTGGTCGAGCAGGACCGCCAGAAGCTCCTCGACTACTACCACGACAAGGGCTTCAACGACGTGACCATCAAGAGCAACATCGTGCTCGACCAGGCCGCCAACTCGGGCGTGATCACCTTCACCGTCACCGAGGGCGGCCCGAGCAGCCTCGCCAACGTGCGCTTCGAGGGCAACAAGGCCATCAGCCAGCGCGTTCTGCGCCAGACGATGAAGGGCACCCGCGGCAAGACGGTCGTCGCCTTCATCGACAAGAGCGGCCGCCTGGACCAGAACACCCTCCAGGAGGATCTCACCAGCGTCCGTGAACTCTACCAGGATAAAGGCTACGTCGATATCGAGATCCTCAACACCAAGACCGAGCGCCTTTCCAACGGCAACGTCAATCTCATCATCAGTCTGCGCGAAGGTCCGCAGTACCACGTCAACGCCATCACGTTCGAGGGCACGCAAATCTTCACCGACACCGAGATCCGCCGTTTCCTCAAGATGAAGGAAGGCAGCGTGTACTCGGGCAAGAGTCTCAAGGACGACGTGAAGACCATCAACGAGTACTACGGCTCGCGCGGTTACGCCGACGCCCACGTCCAGCCCGAGGGCAGCCCCAGCGGCACGGCGGCGGTCAACCTCAAGTACAAGATCAGCGAGGGTGGCCAGAGCTTCGTCGAGCGCGTCAACATCGCGGGCAACACCCAGACCAAGGACAAGGTCATCCGCCGCGAGGTGCCGCTCGCGCCCGGCGACGTGTACAACACCGTGCTCGTCGAGGCCGCCAAAAAGCGCCTGGAAAATCTCGGTTATTTCGAGAAGGTCGAAACGAACGACACCCAGACCGTCGTCGCCGACCGCAAGGACCTCGACATCACGGTGCAGGAAAAACGCACGGGTTCGCTCTCCTTCGGCGCGGGCTTCTCCTCCGTGGATAACCTCGTCGGGCAGATCGAACTGACCCAGAGCAACTTCGACATTACCAACCTCCACGGCTTCACCGGCGGCGGCGAGCGTTTCCGCGCGTTGGTCCAGTACGGCGTTACCCGCAAGGATTTCGTGCTGGGTCTGACCGAGCCGTATTTCCTGGATACCCGCCTGGCCGTCGGCGGTGAGGCGTTCTACCACGACTCGAATTACATCTCCAACGATTACAACCAGCAAAACCTCGGTTTCGACATCAACGTCCGCCGACCCCTGACGCGCTTTACCGCCGCCAGCCTGGAGTACCGCTTCGAGGACGTGAACATCTCCGACGTGCAGGACAACTCGACCATCCTCCAGCAGGAAAGGGGAACCCGCACCCGCAGCGGCCTGCGCGCCGGCTACAGCTTCGATTCGCGTGACAGCACCTTCCTGACCCGGCGCGGCGCCCGCATCGACTTCTCACCGTACATCGCGGGCGGTCCGTTGGGCGGCAACACGGACATCTACGGATTCGACCTCACCGGCTCGCAATATTTTTCCCTGCCGCTCGACACCATCCTGCTCTTCAACGGCGAGTTGGCCACGGTGGATACCTACGACGGCGGTGACCGCGTGCCCGTCTATGACCGTCTCTATCTCGGCGGCCCCGCCAGCCTGCGCGGGTTCGGCTTCCGTAAGGTCGGCCCGTTGGACTACAAGGGCAACCCGGTCGGCGGGCGCACGCTGGCGCGCATCACGGCGGAATACACCTACCCGATCATCAAGCGGGTGCGCGGCGCGTTCTTCTACGATGGCGGTTTCGTCAACCAGAGCTCCTGGGATTTCGTCCCGCGTGATCTCCACTCACGCAACGACTACCGCTTCGATCCCAACCGGCTGGACACCGATCCCAAGACCCCCCGGCCCAACCCGACCGGCAATGACCTCAAGTACACCGAGTTCGGCGGCGGCTTCAACATGGATGTGGGCGTCGGCGTGCGGTTGGATTTGCCAATCGGCCCGATCCGGCTTGATTACGGCTACCCGCTGCTCTCCAATGATCTCAACGAGCGCCACAGCGGCAAATTTAATTTCAACGTTGGCTATCAATTTTGAACGAACACCCCATTGTGCGGTCAAAACGCACTCCTTTTAGCAATCTATGAAAACATCCACCCTCCTCTCCAGTCTGCTCGCCGTCGGCCTTTGTTTTGCGGGAGCCAGCGCCGCCCATGCCCAGGTCAAAGTGGGCGTGGTGGACATGAACAAGGTCTTTAGCGGCTACTACAAGACCAAGGAAGCCGAGAACAAGATCAACGACGCGCGCGAGGGGGCCAAGAAGGAACTCGACGAGCGCATGGAGAGCCACAAGCAGATGCTCGACGAGATCAACACGCTCAACAAGGACATCGACAACGCGGCGCTGAGCGCGACGGCCAAGGCGGACCGCAACAAGAAGCGCGACGACAAGATCGCGCAGATCAAGGCGTTGGAGCAGGAGATCAACGAGTTCAAGACGCAGCGCGAGCGCGGCCTGCAGGAGCAGGCGGTGCGCATGCGCAACCAGATCGTCGAGGAGATCATGGCGATCATCAACGCGCGGGTCAAGAGCGACAGCTACGACCTGGT
>CAHJWO010000180.1 GCA_903642295.1 PVC group bacterium
CAACGGCGCGCGGGCGGCGGCGCTGTATCAGGTGGCGATGATCTGGGCGCAGGCGGACGCCCCCGTGGCCGCGCGCTGGGCGGCGTCGTTGCCCGGCAGCGAGGCGCGGTCGCGGATCTGGCGCGAGATCGTCAACGATTGGGCGGACAACGATCCCACCGCCGCCGGGGCGTGGCTGGGGGGGCTGCCGCTCGGGCGCGACCACGACGAGGCGGTCGGCGCATACCTCCCCAAGGTCGAGCCGACCGAACCCGAGAAAGCCTTGTCGTGGGCGGGGACGGTCAGCGACCCGGGCCTGCGGGCCGCGCAGGTGCAGGACGTGCTTTCCCGTTGGGTGCGGCGCGATGCGGCGGCGGCGCGCAGTTGGGCGGCGGCGAACTCGGTGCCGATCTTGCCCGCGCGGGCGGCGGGGCCGTAGGTTGAGCTTTGCCTCATCATTTATGGTGGGTCAACTCAGCGAGATGGTAACTGGGGTCAATTCCGCCAGTAGCCGTGGACGTAGCCCGTGGTGGTGCTTCACCGCGCCGAACTTCCGTCCCGTGATTTGCTCTAGGCGAGGCCGAAACTGATCCCAATGGGCGTAGCAAAGATAGGCGATGGATGCGACGACAAGCGCGACGATGAGGTTGGCTAGGCCGGTCAGTAGTTTCCCCATGGTAATTGTAATGCGGGTGGAAATGGTGAGTTATTGAGTTCGTTCCCTATCCCGGCAGAGGTAGCAGAAAATCCAGATCGGAATCCAAAGCCCGCCGGTAATCAACGTGACCAGCAGATGCACCCAGTGCGGAAACGCTCGTTGTGGGAAGGGGGCTTGCATCGTCTGGTTCACGTAGACGTTTCCCTGCCGTTGCCCGGCGAACCTCCTGCTCTCCTCCACCGCCCGCAGGCGGGGATCGAGCGTTTCCCCACAGTGCCTGCACTTCAGGGCCGCCGCCTTGATCGGTTCCGCGCAAAATGGGCAGGTGCGTTCGCCCGGGGACGCGGGCGAGTCGATCCGCTCCAGCGCCAGAGGCAAACTCACAAGGGACAACTCCCGCCCAGTTGGGAGGGGCTGCAACGCGGCGATGTAGTGGAGCGGCATCCAATCGACCGCGCCGTCGTACCAACCGGGGTCGGAGGAGTCTAGACGACCGTCAGCCAAGCGCGCGTGGACCTCGCGAACGGTCAGCGGACCGACCTGCTTACCGTCCCGGTGGATAAAAAACTGTTTGGCCACGCCTGCGACTTAACAGATTCCCAGATGCGGGTCAAATATAACTCTCCCTCGCTCAAGGTCATTGAATTTGGCCCCAGCGGGTCCGTTTTGGGGAGCGCACGCGCCTCGCGTGCGGCGGACGGCGCCCCGCCGTTCGCTCCGGTGGGCGGCCCCCCGCTCTTTGGCGAGGCGCCAAAGAGAGCACGCGAGGCGCGTGCGCTCCCCGGAATCCTCCGCAAACGGAAAGACTTTGCTCCCTCGCTTAGACAGATTGAACAATGAGACCAAAGGGGTCAGTTCCAACTTTTACACTGGAACCCCACCGGGACGCGGGTGTATCGAGGAGGCCCAGCACTTCCTGTTCGACGCTCCGGGCACGCACGATGTCCAGCGCATCGTCGTCCGCCAGTTCGATGATTTCGGCCCCGCACGCACCTTTTGCGAGGTTTCCGGCTTTCATTTTCCCGCACCCGCGCCCTGTTCGCGCACCGGGCCGCCGCGCCGCCGGATCACACCGACGCCGGTTCCAGCGCCGGGTAATCCACGTACCCCTGCGGACCCGGCGCATAGAACGTCTCCCGGTGCGCCTCGTTGAGCGGCGCATCCAACTGCAAGCGCAGCGGCAAATCCGGGTTGGCGATAAACGGGACGCCGAACGCCACGGCGTCCGCCTCGCCCGCCGCCAGCACCTGCCCGGCGGTCTCCTTCGTGAAGCGTTCGTTCGCCACGAACACCCCGCCAAACCGCTTCTTGATGTGCGGGCCGAGCCGGGGTTCGCCCAGGTGTTCGCGCGCGCAGATGAACGCAATCTTGCGCCGTCCGAGTTCGCTCGCTACGTAGCCGAACGTTGCCAGCGGATCGGAGTCGCTCATGTCGTGCGAGTCGCGGCGCGGCGCGAGGTGCATCCCTACCCGGCCCGCCCCCCACACGGCGATGCACGCGTCCGTGACCTCCAACATCAACCGCGCGCGGTTCTCCACCGGGCCGCCGTATTCGTCGGTACGTTTGTTTACCCCATCCTGCAAGAACTGGTCGAGCAGGTAGCCGTTTGCGCCGTGGATTTCCACTCCGTCAAACCCGGCCCGCAGCGCATTCTCCGCACCCTGGCGATAAGCCGCCACGACGCCCGGGATCTCCGACAACGCCAGCGCGCGGGGCGTCTCGAATTCCTTCGTGGGCCGCACGAGGCTGACGTGTCCGGCGGGCCGGACCGCGCTGGGCGCAACAGGCAGTTCACCGTGGAGGAACACCGGGTCCGAGATGCGCCCGACGTGCCACAGTTGCAGGAAGATGTGTCCGCCCGCCGCCTGGACGGCCCCCGTGATCTTCTTCCACCCGGCGGTCTGCTCGTCCGACCAGATCCCCGGCGTGTCGGCGTAACCCACACCCATCGGGGTGACGCAGGTCGCCTCGCTCAGGATCAGCCCGGCGCTCGCGCGCTGGGCGTAATACTCGCGCATCAGGTCGTTCGGGATGCGCTCGGCCCCGGCGCGGGCGCGGGTCAGCGGAGCCATGAAGACGCGGTTGGGCAGGTGCAGCGCGCCGACGGTAATGGGATCAAAAAGCGTGGGCATGAGGAAAGGGATTGTTCATGGAATATGAACGATCAAATGATGGAACTTGCAACCCGCACCGGAGCGGAAGACGGCTCAGGGAGCGAGCTTGTTCGGCGCGGCCGCGGCCCCGGCTTCCGTCGCTTCGTAAAGCTGCCGCACCGAGTCGCGCATCAGCACCACGAAGGTGAATACCCCGAGCGTGGTGCCCAGCGGAATCCGGATGCAGTTCATCCCGGCGACGACCAGGCAAAACGTCCGGTTCCGGCGCAGGCCCAGGAAGTAACCGGCCAGGACGTTGAGGACCGCCAGCAGCACGCCCCACAAGCCCCACGCCAGGCAAAACCAGATCATCATCCCGAACATTTTCCGGAACAGGAGCGCCGGGTTCGGATCCCGCGAGCCGTGCGGCCCCTGGAACATCTCCGGGGTGTTCATCATCACTTGCATCATGCTGTAGTGGAACACGATGAACACCAGCCCCAGCAGCGCCAGGCCCGCCGACACGTAGCTGAAGATGGACAACAGCCGCAGGTGGTCGGCGTCGGTCTTGCGTTGATCCCGGTAGATCGGAGGGTACGCTGAGGGTGGGTAAGCGGGGACGGGCGGCGGCAGGTCGGACATGGTTCCTTGATGGTGATTCTGGTGGATGTCTCTCGGAGCCCTGTTACAAGTCATGGCGCAACAGGTGGCGCGCGTTCGCGCGGCCAAGGCTCCTCCTTCCCTTGAAAACATTATCCTCAAGCTTGGTCGTCTGCGCCATCCTTTTCTTGGCCGGCGTGGGCGGCCCGCCCACGGTCGCCGCGCAAACCGCGACTTACACTCCGAAAGACCCGCAGTTGCGAGAGACGATTGCGCATCTCGACCGCGTCATGTTCGATGCTTTCAACCGTCGTGATTTGAGCGCCTTGAAACCGCTCTTTGCCGAGAATCTCGAATTTTACAACGACGGTGGCGGGGTGAGCAATTACCAGACGACCATCGACAATTTCAAAGCCCTGTTCGAGCGGAACGGCGCAACCGGATTACGGAGGGAATTGGTCGAGGGCAGCCTGGAGGTTTATCCGCTGCCCGGCTTTGGCGCCGTCGAAATGGGCAACCACCGGTTTATCCACACGGAAAATGGAAAGGAAGAAGTCGGCACCATGAAGTTTGTGCAGGTGTGGCAACTCAAGGATGAGGCGTGGAAAGTGACGCGGGTCATCAGCGTCGGCCATTGACCTCGTTGATCCAGCTTGTCGTCGAACTTCTTTGCCGCGCTGCCGCCGGGGGCGCGGTATCACGACGGACGGCAGGCGAAATCGCCGTCAACCGCGCCGCGATGTCCGCGATGACGACCCGGTTGCGCACCATCAGGGGGTGTGCCGGACAGAGGACGCGCGTGGCCTGTCCCTGCGGCCAGCGCGAATTGACCGCGGGCACGATCATCAGGTCCAGCGGTGTCCAGTACGCGTGGAGCGGGATGTCTTTCCAGGGGTCGCGGTCGGCGTTGAGCGCCCCCAGGAATGGGCTGCCGATGGCCATGTCGCGCTGTCCGGCGGTCGGCGACAGGTTGGCCCAGAGCGTCCCTTGTCCGGCGGAGGCGATGAGGAACACACCGCGCACGCGCCGCCGGTCGGCGACGACGTTTTCCACGTAGTCGCGCGAGACGAGGCCGCCCATGCTGAAGCCGATCAGCACGACCGGCGCGGACGGCCCGAAGCGGGCGTCAATCGCCGCGGCCAGCTTGCGGCTGAGGTCGCGCACGCCGAGGCGGCAGTCGTTGGGCGTCAGGTCCGGCGCGCAGCAGGCGTAACCCTCTTGCTCCAGGACGTGCATCATCGGGCCGAAAATCTTCCCGGTTTTCCAAATGCCGTGGACCAGCACGACGTTCACCTGGCGCGGGGGCGGCGAGGCCCGGGCCGTCGGCACGATCCCGACGCCGAGAAAAACGGCAGCCAACCAGGCAAGGGGACTGGCCAAAGGACGCATGGCAAAGGGATTTGACCGCACGTTTCGATCAGGGAGAAACCGCCAGCCGCTCGGCCTTCTCGGGACCGGCGAGCAGGACGCCGTTTTCCTTGTACGTCTTGAGCCGGAAATGCGTCGCCGTGGAAAGCACCCCGCCCAGGGGGCTCAACTTCTCGCTGACGAAGCTGGCCACCTCGCGCAGGCTGCGTCCCTCGACGAACACCAGCAGGTCGTAGCCGCCGCTCATCAGGTAGCAGCTCCGCACCTCGCGGAACTTGCTGATGCGGTCGGCCATGCGGTCGAAGCCGCCCTCGCGTTCGGGCGTGATCCTGACTTCGATGACCGACGTGACGGTCTGGTCGCCGAGTTTGTCGGCGTCGATGACGGTGTGGTAGCCGAGGATCACGCCATCCGCCTCGTAGGCGGCGATCCGCCGGGCAATTTCCTCCAGGCTGACGTTGAGTTGCGCGGCGAGATCGGCATGGGACGCCAGCGCGTCGTGTTGGAGGAGGGTCAGGAGCGGGTCCATAAAGAGGAAATTTGCGACGGCTGGTCCGAAGGGATCGCCGGTTCAGTGGCCGTTCGACGCGCCGAAGCCGCACCGGGCCAACATCCTCGTCCCGAGAGGAATTTTCAATGCCTTCGTCAGTTTCCTGATGCGTTTACGATACTTCGCCTGGGCAATCTCGGTCACCTCGAAAGGCTGGCGCAACAATTCCGCGACGAAGCCGAGGATGGCGCGACGATCCCCGGGCGTCTGCACGGCACCGATGTAGCCGCCGTCGATCTTTGGCCACGGCCACGCCTGGAAAACGTGCCGGGCGCCGAGCCGGACATCTTCGGCGGGCCGGCCGGGGGGATTCTCGATGTCGTGCATGACGATCCATGCCCCCGGGCGCATCAACGGCAGCAGGCACAAGGCGTCCATCAACGGCCACGGGTGCTGGTGGTTGCCGTCGATGAAAGCGAAGTCCAGTTCCTGCGGCCCGGCCAGGTTTTTGGCGATCCGGGCGTCCTCGCCGGTGTGGAAGCGCACGCGCGGAGCCAACTCCGGCACGATTTCCCGGACCATGTACCCGGTGGGCCGGGTTTCGTCGAAGAGACAGCGCGCTTTGCGGTCGATGGTGTCGAGCAGGACGGGCGGGAGCGTCTCGCCGCGTTCCTCGAAACCCCGCGCCAGGGCGGCGGTGATGACCGCCGCCGACAAGCCGGAAGCCGTCCCGATTTCCATCCCTCGCTTCGACCCGTTGGCACCAACGACCGCGCTCAGGAAAACGACATCGGCGGGGCTGATCGACCCGGGAGCGGCGTAGCGGTTCGTCGCCACGTCGGCGACGAAGGCCGCTTCCTGCTCCGAAGGCTGGAGCCGACCGGAACCCAGTGCGCGGGCCAGCGCCGTGTAGTCGGCACCGTAATCGCCCGTCCACTCGATTTTGCGGATTTCCATAAACCTCCCTGCCTCAGCCAAAAGTGCCTGCAACCGGATTGAGCGGCTTTTCCGGAGGTGGCTGGCGACCTTTGAAGGTCTCCCCACCTGCTCAATCCGCGAAGCACACGTCCACCGCCCGCGCCGTCTCGACCATCTGGTGGCTCGGATTGACCACCCGCAGCTTGTGGACGGCCTCGGCAATGGGCACGCCGGTCACCTGGTAGTTGAGGTAAGACACCATCGTGCCGAAGCGGCCCTCGTGGATGAGCTGCACCGCCTTGACCCCGAAGCGCGTGCCCAGGATGCGGTCCAGCGTCGTCGGGGTGCCGCCGCGCTGGAGGTGTCCGAGCACCGTGCAGCGGGTTTCCTTGCCGGTGCGCGCGGCGATCTCCGCCGCCACCTGCTCGCCCATGCCGCCGAGCTTGTACTCGCCCGCCACCGCCGAGGTGCGGACCGACTGCGCGCCGCCCATGGGCTTCGCCCCCTCGGCCACCACCACGAGGCTGCTCTTGTAGCCGTCGCGCTCGCGCTCGTTGATGAAATCGGTCAGCTTGTCGTAGGAGAACGGAATCTCGGGGATGAGGATGACGTTGGCGTCGCCCGCCAGACCGCCGTAGAGGGCGATCCAACCCGCGTGGCGACCCATGACCTCCAGCACCATCACGCGCTTGTGGGAGTTGCCCGTGGTGTGGAGGCGGTCCAGGGCGTCGGCCACGCAGGCCACCGCCGAGTCGAAGCCGAAGGTCATGGCCGTCGCTTCCAGGTCATTGTCGATAGTCTTGGGCACGCCGATGATCGGGAAGCCCGCCTCGAAGAGCTGCTGGCCGGTCGTCAGCGAGCCATCGCCGCCGATGAGGATGAGTCCTTCGATGCGGAGTTTCTGAAGAATGTCGCGGGCGTTTTCGACGGTCTCCGGGGCGACCCCGATCTTGTCGCCGCCCGCGATCTTACTGATGAAGTGGCCCTTGTTGGTCGTGCCGAGGATGGTCCCGCCCTGGGGCATGATGTGGGCAGTGCTGTGGCGGTCGAGGATGCGGTAGTCGCCGGGCTGGAGCAGGCCCTCGAAGCCGTCGATGAACCCGACCACCTCCCAATCCAGGTTGTCGGCGGCCCGGACCACACCGCGGATCACGGCGTTGAGGCCAGGACAGTCGCCGCCGCTGGTCAGGATGCCGATGCGTTTCTTTTCCATGATCTACGAAGGGGGAGGGGAAGTCGGAAGTGCAGAAAGAATGCTGGATGCCGCCGGAAATGCAACTGCCTTGGCGTGGGGTTTTGTCCGGGTGGTGTCCGAACAGGCGGCCGGGCCGCAGGGCGGGGTTTTGCAGTGCCCGGAGGTCGCCGTCCACCGCCTGAAACCTGAGCACAGAGGAGCCTGCGGCCCGATGGGGAAGGCCACGGAGAGGCCTCCCTACCTGGTTAGAGCGTCGTGTCCGGGTCCATCGGGTGGCCGCTGGCCAGCCAGCGGTCGTAGATCGGGATCGCTTCGTCGATCAGTTCACTGGCCTGGCGGAAACGGTCGGGCGAACCGAGCACGATGACGATCAGGCGGCGCGTGGTTTTGTAGGTCTTCGGGCCGTCCTGCCAGACGATGGGCTTGCGCTCGGAGGTGACCATCAGGCACTGGCCCGCCCGCGCGGTGGTGCCCGTCTTGCCGCCATCCACGTTGTTGACGCCGAGCAACTCGTTGGTGTTGCGCAGCAGGTAGTCCGAAGACTGGCCCGCGCGCTTGAGGGTGATGCGGCGTTCCTTCTGCGCGATGAAAAAGCGGAAATCTGCTTTGCCCAGCGCAAAACGCGAGAGCCGCCCCACGTCGGCGGCGGTGGAGAACGGGCGTTCCTGGTCGTCCATGCCCACCGGATTGAGGAAGCGCGTGCGCTGCATGTTGAGCGTGCGCGCCAGCGAATTCATCTGCGCGACAAAACGCACGATGGACGCGTTGGCGGCCTTCACGTCGTGCTCACCCGGCACGGCGGGCAGTTCGCGGCCCACCACGTAGGCCAGCGTATTGGTAGCAATGCCGTCGCTCTGGAGCAGCGCGGCGTAGAGCAGGTCGCGCAGGGAGACCTCGTCGCCCGGCTGGAAACCGATGGGGTTGTCGTGGAAGGATTCGATCACCGAGGCAGGCACGCTGACCTCCGTGTCCAGCGTGTGACCGCCCAGCCGCGCCCAGTCGAGCACCACGATGGCGGAGGCGATCTTGGTCAGGCTGCCGATCTGGAGCCGGTCCCCGGCGTGGGACTGGAGCAGGACGTGCTTGCTCTTGTCGTCGATGACGATGAACGCTTTGGCGCCGCCCGCGTTGTTTTCGGCGGCGTGGGCGGCGGGAGTCAGCAGGAGGATGAACCAACCAACCGCCGCGCAAGCAGCCGTCGGGGACAGGATTCGGGGAATACGCACGCGGGATGTATGGGCTACCCGGAAGACTTTTTCAAGGTTCAAGAACCAGGAATCCCCGTGCGGGGCCGCAAAGGGATTGGAGCCGCCCGCCCCCCTGGCATCCGCGTCCCCGATTCGCGCCGCTCACAGCAGCGCCGGCTGCTCGCCGCTGCTTTCCGCCCGGGCCTTCTTGTAGCCGGTGTCCGGCTCGTAGTCCGGGTGCTCCGCGCGTTGGGTGCCGTCGAGCAGCCCCGCAATCGTGAGCAGTTGCAGCCGGGCGTACTTCCGGCCGTTGGGGCTTTCGTAAAAACCGGCGGCGGCGGCTTCGGTGAGCATGGCTCGGGTCGGCGCGGCCAGGGTGATGAAAAGGCCAATGTCCGCCTTGTCGCGCGCCAGGGTGGCGATGAGGTCCTTGACCATCGCCGGGCCGACGTTCTCGCCGCCCTTGACGCTCAGAAGTACCGTATGAAATTCCTTGCGGTCGAGGTCGCGGAAGTACCGGATGCCGTCGATGCCCGTGTCCGCACCCTTCTTTTTGCCCTGCCACGGCCGCGCTTCGGGGAGGAGCGACACCGCCCACCATTGGAACTGGTACTTGTCTCGCCGGGCGAGGTCGCGCGCGCTTTCGAGGTCCTTGGGCGTGCCGATGACCGTGTAATCCAGCCGCTGGGGCGTGCCTTCGTTGCCGAACGCCTCGGGGAACGCTTTCTTCAAGCGCGATTCGATCAGCGATATAGCGAGGCAGGTGATGTCGATACCGAGCCATTTGCGTCCGAGTTTCTGCGCGGCGTGAATGGCCGTGCCGCAGCCGCAAAACGGGTCGAG
>CAHJWO010000181.1 GCA_903642295.1 PVC group bacterium
TGGTGCAGCTTGAGTTCCGGCCCGATCACGATGACCGAGCGGCCCGAGTAATCGACGCGCTTGCCGAGCAGGTTCTGGCGGAAACGGCCCCCCTTGCCCTTGAGCATGTCGGAGAGCGACTTGAGCGGACGATTGCCCGCCCCCGTGACGGCGCGGCCATGACGGCCGTTGTCGAACAGGGCGTCCACGGCCTCCTGCAACATGCGCTTTTCGTTGCGGATGATGACATCCGGCGTCTTGAGCTGGAGCAGGTTCTTGAGCCGGTTGTTCCGGTTGATGACGCGGCGGTACAGGTCGTTCAAGTCCGACGTGGCGAACCGGCCGCCTTCGAGGGGCACCAGCGGGCGCAGGTCGGGTGGGATGACGGGCAACACTTCGAGCACCATCCACTCGGGGCGGGTGCGGGAACTGGAGAAGCCCAGGACGAGCTTGAGGCGCTTGGCGAGACGCTTGCGGATCTGCTTGCTCTTGGTGTTGAGCATGGCTTCCTCCAGTTCCTTGGCGATCCCGGCGAGGTCACAGCGGCCCAGCAATTCCTTGATGGCCTCCGCGCCCATCCCGGCGCGGAAGTTGTCGCCGTACTGGTCCTGCGCTTCGCGGTATTCCGCTTCGTTGAGGAGCTGGCATTTCTGGAGCGGGGTGTTGCCCGGGTCGATGACGACATAGTCCTCGTAATAGATGACGCGCTCCAACTGCCGGGCGCTCATGTCGAGCATCAGGCCCAGGCGGGAGGGCATGCACTTGTAGAACCAGATGTGCGAGACGGGCACGGCCAGTTCGATGTGGCCCATGCGCTCGCGGCGCACGCGGCTGAGCGTCACTTCGACCCCGCAACGGTCGCAGATGACGCCCTTGTGCTTGATGCGCTTGTACTTGCCGCAGGAGCATTCCCAGTCGCGCGTGGGGCCGAAGATGCGCTCGCAGAACAAGCCGCCCTTTTCGGGCTTGAAGGTGCGGTAATTGATCGTCTCCGGGTTCTTGACTTCCCCCTTGCTCCAGGAGCGGATCGAATCAGGTGAGGCGACGGTGATGCCGACCTGATCAAAGCCGACGGCGCGTTCTTCTCCGAAGATTTCACGAAGGTTGTGTTCGTTCATAGGTGGTAACGGGATGGCTGCCGGGTTGGGACAGCCGGGTAACTGCGGGTTCTGCGAAAATTACTGATTAGGGTTTGATGGCGGCGGCAGCCGCATTTCAAAACGCAAAAGGGTGTTCTCCAACTGGAGAGAAGCTTTTTCCCGCTCATGTTTTTCAACGTGAGCGATGTGCCTGATTTCCTGGGCTAATCTTTCAACGACGGACGCTAATTGCCGAACCTCGGTCCTCACTTCTTCGATCTCCTGACGGACTTCCTCGATGTCGTCCGTATTCTTCTGCGTATCGCGCAGCAGGTTCAGGGTCTCGCGTAGGCTGTCGAGGATTTGCTTCCACATATTCAGCGCAAAGAGGCCTGAATCCGGGCGATGATTTCCTTGGTTTCGGACGCCAGCAGGCTGCTTCTCTTTTTAGAATGGTTGATCCTCTCCCGAGCCTGTTCCATCTCTGACCGGAGTCGCTTGATTTCGGCAAACGTCTCGTTGATCTGCGACATTGTATCCGCGTCTTCACCAGCCGCAGTTTGACGCAACGTTGCCTCAGTCATAGATGGAAACAGGTTAGGGATCGATTCGGCATTACGCCGCGTTGGCGTCCGCGTAGGTTGGCGTGTGACCGCCCACCTTCACGTCCAGCCCGAGGCTCTGCATTTCCTTGATGAGCACGTTGAAGGACTCCGGCGTGCCGGCTTCCAGCGAGTTGTCGCCTTTCACGATGCTCTCGTAGATGCGGGTGCGGCCCTGCACGTCGTCGCTCTTGACGGTCAGCAACTCCTGCAAGGTGTAGGCCGCGCCGTAGGCTTGCAGCGCCCAAACCTCCATTTCGCCGAAGCGCTGTCCGCCGTACTGCGCCTTGCCGCCCAGCGGTTGCTGGGTCACCAGGCTGTACGGGCCGACCGCGCGGGCGTGGATCTTGTCCGCCACGAGGTGTCCGAGCTTGAGCATGTAGATGTATCCCACGACGACCTCCTGATCGAACGCGTCGCCCGTGCGGCCATCGAACAGGCGGCTCTTGCCGTTGGTTTGCACCCAGTTATAGCCGTCCACCTTGGCGGCCTTGGCGAGGTAATCCTGGATCTTTTCCTCGTTGATGCCGTCGAACACCGGGGTGGCCACCGTGAACCCGAGCGCCTTCGCCGCCACGCCGAGGTGCGTTTCGAGCACCTGACCGACGTTCATCCGGCTGGGCACGCCCAGCGGGTTGAGGCAGATTTCCACCGGCGTACCGTCCGCGAGGTAAGGCATGTCTTCCTCCGGCACGATCCGGGCGACGACGCCCTTGTTGCCGTGGCGTCCGGCCATCTTGTCGCCGACCGAAAGCTTGCGCTTACTGGCGATGTAGACCTTGACCTGCTTGATGATGCCGGGATCGACCTCGTCGCCGCTTTCCACGCGGTCCATTGCCTTCTCCTGGTCGCTTTCCAATTCGGCGAACTTCGGCTCGTAGCTCTGGATGATCTCCTGGATCTTGTTGCGGATCGGGCTGGGGTCGATGTCGATGTGATCGTACACCCCCGCCAGCTTGCGCAGCAGCGTCTTGGTGATCTTGCGGTTGGCCGGAATGATGATCTCGCCGGTCTCGGCGTTGACCACGTCCAGCGGAATCTTCTCGCCCAACAGCACGTTGGAGAGCGATTCGGTCAGTTCCTCGATGAGTTCATCCTTGCGCTTGCGGTAGTCTTCGGAGACGGCCTTGCTCTGGCGCTTGGTCTCGCTCGGGGTGAGCTTCTGCTTGGTCACTTCCTTGCGGGAGTTGACCTTGATGTCCATCACGATGCCGTAGGTGCCCGACGGCACGGTCAGCGAGGTGTCCTTCACGTCGGCGGCCTTCTCGCCGAAGATGGCGCGCAGCAGGCGCTCTTCGGGGGCAAGTTCGGTTTCGCTCTTGGGCGTGATCTTGCCGACGAGGATATCGCCGGGCTTGACCTCCGCGCCGATGCGGATAACGCCGTCCGGCCCGAGGTTGCGCAACGCTTCCTCGCTCACGTTCGGGATGTCCCGCGTGATTTCCTCCGGCCCGAGCTTGGTGTCGCGCGCGCCGATCTCGAACTCATCGATGTGGATGGAGGTATAAATATCCTCCTTGACCACCTTCTCGGAGATCATGATGGCGTCCTCGAAGTTGTAACCGTTCCAGGGCATGAACGCGACGAGCACGTTGCGGCCCAGGGCCAGTTCGCCCTTGTCGGTGTTCGGACCATCCGCCAGCACGTCGCCCGCCTTGATCTTCTGGCCCTTCTTGATGATAGGCCGCTGGTTGACGCAGGTCCCCGCGTTCGAGCGCATGAACTTGCGCAGTTCGTACACGTAAACGCCGTTCGCCGGGTCGTGGCGCAGCCGCTTCTTCGGATCGGGCATGTGCCCGTCCTTGGTCACGATGATGAAGTCCGCCGCCACGCTGGCGGCGATGCCGTCGCCCTCGGCGACGATCACGGCGCGCGAGTCCCGGGCGACCTTGCCTTCCATGCCCGTGCCGACCAGCGGTGCCTCGCTGACGAGCAGCGGCACGCCCTGGCGTTGCATGTTCGAGCCCATCAGCGCGCGATTCGCATCGTCGTGCTCCAGGAACGGGATCAACCCCGCCGCCACGGACACGAGTTGCTTGGGCGAAATGTCCATGTAGTGGACCTTCGAGGGGTCCACTTCCAGGAAGTCGCCCCGGTAGCGGATGGAGATCTTGTCCACCGTGAACTTGCCGTTCTTGTCGATGGGCGTGTTCGCCTGGGCCACGAGGAAATGCTCCTCGCGGTCAGCGGTCAGGAAGTCGATCTGCTCGGTCACGCGGCCGTCGGTCACCTTGCGGTAAGGCGTCTCGATGAACCCGAACTCGTTGATGCGCGCAAAGGTGCTCATGGACGAGATCAGGCCGATGTTCGGGCCTTCCGGCGTCTCGATGGGGCAGATGCGGCCATAGTGCGAGGGATGCACGTCGCGCACCTCGAACCCGGCGCGGTCGCGGCTCAGGCCGCCCGGCCCGAGCGCGGACAGACGCCGCTTGTGCGTCAATTCGGCCAGCGGATTGGTCTGATCCATGAACTGGCTCAACTGCGAGCGGCCGAAGAAGTCACGCACCACGGCGCTGAGCGCCTTGGGGTTAATGAGCTTCTGCGGCGTCATGCCGTCCACGTTCACGTCGAACAGGGTCATGCGCTCCTTGACCAGCCGCTCCGTGCGGGCGAGGCCCACGCGGCACTGGTTGGCGAGCAATTCACCCACGGTCCGCACGCGGCGGCTGCCGAGATGGTCGATGTCGTCCAGCGTGCCTTCCTGCGGGATGCGGCGCAGGCCGATGAGGTACTTCATCGCGGCGATGAAGTCTTCCGGCTCCAGCGTGCGCTTGGCCAGGTCGGCCTCCATGCTCAACTTCTGGTTGAGCTTGTAACGGCCCACGCGGCCCAGGTCGTACTTCTTCGGATCGAAGAACAGACGCTTGAGCAGGGCGCGGGCGTTCGCCACCGTGGGCGGATCGCCAGGGCGCAGACGGCGGTAAATGTCCTTCAACGCCTCGTCCTCGTCGTGGGCCGGGTCCTTCTTGATGGCCTTGATGACGGTGTCGTCGTTCTTGATGTCCACCACCTGCGTATCGGTGTGGCCGAGGTCGAGCAACTGGCGCACGACCGAGCGGGTCAGCGGTTCGAAGGCGCGCGCCACGGTGATCTCGCCGTCGCGCACGTCGGTGATGAGCACCTTGGTCGCCAGGGTCTCGTCTTCCAACTCGTCGCTGAGCTTGAGTTCCTCGATGTCGTAGAACAGCTTGACCAACGCCTCATCCGAGCCGTAGCCGATGGCGCGCAGGAACGTCGTCGCCAGGAACTTCCGGCGGCGTTTGCGGCGATCCAGATAGATATAGAGCAGGTCGCTCGTGTCGAACTGCACTTCCAACCACGAACCGCGGTCGGGGATGATGCGAAAGGAATACAGCACCTTGCCGTTGAGGTGCACGCTGCTCTCGAACGCAATACCCGGCGAGCGGTGCAACTGGGACACCACGACGCGTTCCGCGCCGTTGATGACAAAGGTGCCCTGCGGGGTCATGAGCGGGATTTCGCCCATGTACACCTTTTCTTCCTTGGTGCCCTTTTCTTCCTTGAGCTGGAAGGTGACGTGCAGCGGGGCGGAGAAGGTCTGGCCCTCGCGCTGGGCTTCGAGGGCGCTCAGCTTGGGCTCACCGATCTCGTAATGGGAAAAGTCGAGGGTCGCCTTGTCGTCGTAGCTCTCGATGGGGAACACCTCTTTGAAAACCGCCTGCAAGCCGCTGTTTTTGCGCTTGCTCACAGAGATGCCCTGTTGTAAAAAGTCAACGTAGGAGTTGAGTTGGACTTCGATCAAGTTCGGGGGCTCGCTGGCTTCCTTGATCTTTCCGAAGTGAATGCGTTCTGGCATAAGCGGTGGGTCTGGCGCGGCTGGCGTTAGGCAAAACGGGACCCACCTCCCGAACCGTGTCGGGAGTTGGGGCAAGGACTGTTAATAAGGTCTGGACACGAGGGGTGTCTAAATCTCCGTTTGGCGGAAGGACAGTCTCCGTCATTTTTGAGGCTTGTCAAATCTGCGGTTGTAAAAAATGGAAATATTTTTGCTCGGCAGGCTCTGGCAGGCGTAGGGAGTCTGGAAGACCGCTGGCGAAGGCTGCGAGCAATGAGTTGATTTGCCGGGATCGCTGCCTGGGTAATTTCCCGTATATCAACCGGGCAAGACGCATTCGGCAACAAAGCTGCTTTTCGTCAGGCGTGCCGTCCGAACGTTTTTCCTCCACGTTGGTCAACGTCTCGTCCCATCAGAGCCAGGGCAAATCTCCGATCCTTTTCCCGCCAGCGCGCGTCGGCCCCGCCCGCATGGAACGCACGACCTGGGCGGTGTTTACCTTCGGTGGATTGGCTATCGTCCTGAGCCTCGTCTGCGCGACGTGGGCAACGATGCAATACCAGGATTCAAACCGCTTGGTAACGCCGACTTTCGGATCAATGCAAGCCGCATCGAGCTACGCGCTCGGACCGAGCGGCGGAGCATCTCCGGCTTCGATTCGTCACGGTCGCGGAGGCGTTCCTCGGACGGGGGTTGCCAGGGGGACAGTGGACTGGACCGCTCCAAGCGGATCGGCCAACGGTGCTTTTGGCGTCTTGGGCTGGAACGATTTGACCCTGATGCTGCGCACCGGCTTATCCGATGACGAGGTCATCGCCGCGGTCGCCGGAAAACGATTGACCGGGCCCATCGGGGAGGAACAGGAACAGTTGTTGAGAGGTTTGGGTGCGGGAAGCCGCCTCGTGAATTTCCTGCGCGCACAACCGGTTTCCAACGTGGCGTACAGGATGCCGGACCGGGTGATAGCGAGCGCCTTCACACCGCCCAAATCGGTTCAACCGCCTACCTACGTTCCCCCCGTCACGCCGGTGCCGGTGGTCGATTACGCCGCACGCGACCGGGAGATTGCCCGCTTGAAGAAACAGATCGATGATCTCGATGAAAAAATGCGGGTGGTGCGAACCAACCCGAGGGATTCCCGCTATTGGTGGCACTACGCTTCGGACTACGGCACCAACCAAAGGTCGTACGACGCCTGCATGAAGCAGATCGACGACGAGCGGAACGACCTGCGGCGTCAAAAGTGGGCCCTCGAAGGCCGCTGACTTGTTGAATCGCATCCCTGATCACCTGCGTCGGCCGCGCAAGCTTTCCCGGTCTGAAATGCGCGCCGCGCTGGCCAAGCCGCGCGAAATCGTGCATAAACTTCCGGGCAGAGGAGGGCACGATCATGCAAAACTTTTTCCGGCGCACCGCCGATCCCACGCAAACAAGCGGGTTGCGGACTGGACTGGCCCCGCGCGCACCCGCCGCGCCCGTGCCGCCGCCAGACGCTCCGCCCTTTCTACCTTGCGCAAATTGCGGCACGGCCCTGACCGGACCGTATTGCGGGCAGTGCGGGCAACATGTCGCGGATTACCACCGCTCGGTGTGGCGCTTCGTGACCGACTTCCTCGACAACACCTTCTGCTGGGACAACAAACTCCTGCGCACCGTGGAGCCGCTGGTCCGACAACCCGGCTTCCTGACCCAGGAGTTCATGGCCGGACGGCGGGTGCGCTACGTCCATCCCCTGCGGCTGTTTTTGTTCAGCAGCGCGATTTGTCTGGCGCTGATCGGGTTCATCAACCACCACGCGGAGGGGTCCGGTCGCGCCGGGAAAAAACGGCGATCCCACGTGCACATTGCACCGGCGTCGGCACCGGTTCATTCGCAGACCGAAATAAAAACTGACGGCGGCGACGATGAAGACACGCCTGCCAGGGCCGCCCCTGCCGCCGAGGCCGTACCCTTCGAGAACCCCGCGCCCACGGTGTCCGCGAGTGCGGAAACCCCCGCGCCGAGCGGGCCGAGTTTTGCCGCGAAAATCCAACAGGTGCTGGCCGCCGGCGCGGCGAGGAACACCGGGCCTTCGACGGCGGCGCCGATCCTGCCCGCCGTGCCGACACCCGCCCCATCGGCAATCGCCGCGCCGACCCCTCCGGCCGCACCGCCAGAGAACGCTTCCACGAGTTCGCTGGGTGAGAAAATCCGCCAGGCGCTGCGGGAAAGCGGCAAGATCCCGGCGAGGCCGGGGGCGTCGCCGACCGGCTCCACCGGAGCCGCAAAATCTGCCGATGCCGATGGGGACGCCCTCGAAGCAAGGCTCAACCGGATTGCCGAAAAGGCCGAGGCGGCGGTGGAGAAAGCCACCGCGGACCAGGAGCGGGCGCAAAAGATCGGTAAAATTGTCACCCTCGGCTCCGGCTCGGAGCAGGTTGGACAGGTGGCCGAAGCCATCTCCCAGGGGATCGAGCAGCGGCTTTCATGGGTGGGGCTGGCCCTGCTGCCGGTGTTCGCGTTCCTGTTGCACGCCCTGTACCGGCGGCGGGGCGGCTACTACTTCGCCCATCTCGTGTTTTCCCTGCATTACCACTCGTTTCTGTTCATGTTCTGGGCGGCCTGGACGTGCGCGGACCTCGTGCTGGCGGCCGCTCCGTTGGCGGGATTTTGGAGCTTCCTGCTGGGGTGCAGTCTGCTGCTGCCGGGCTGGTATCTGTACGTGGCGTTACGCCGTCTCTACGACGACAGTCGGCGCCGGACGGTGGCCAAGGTAATGGTGCTCGGCGCGATGCACATTGTGATCATCATGATCGGCGTGGTCAGCGCGGGCGCGGCGGCGTATTTCTCGACGCAGAAATGACCTCGCTGCGCGAGAAGATCCAAGATTCAAGGAAGGTTCAAGGATCAAGATCCAAAAGGGCAGCGGATAAGCAGGGATGTAGCAACGGTGGCAGTATCCGGATTCCCCGCTTGAACCTTGGATCTTGAACCTTCTTTGGATCTTGGTTCTTGAACTTGGATCTTATTCACCTTGGAGCTTCCCGCCTCACCGGGCCTTGCGGCTGGCGGCAAGGTCGGGCGCGGCAGGGGCCGCGAGGTGGAAAGCCATGCCGTTGTACCCGAGCGCCACGCCGTCCTCGGTGATGCCGGTCACCTGGAGCGTTTTGCCGCCGGGCAGATTCAACGGGTCGCCCGTGCTGTACTCGGATTTGTTGATGATGACAATCGCCGGGTCGCCCAGCAGGATGGAAGTCACTTTCAGCCCGTGCAGCGCATTGTCGATCTCCGTGCGGGCGGCCTGCTGGTCAGCCGGGGGGTTGGGGGCGGCTGGCACGGCGGCGGTTCTTGCCGGGGCGACCCCTGGCATCGGCTTGCCCTTGGCCACGGCGCCGGGGGCGGTTTTGGGAAACGCGGGTCGGTGCTGATACCAGGCACCGGCACCCATTACAGCGATCAGAGCGGTCACGATCACGAGATTCTTATCCATAAAACACGACGAAAAAGATGGGGATTGCCCGGTTGGTAAAGCATCTTTCGGGCGCGGCGGGGGCGTATCCCGACGAAAAATCATGCAGCCTCGATACGACGCGGTCATCGTCGGCGGCGGTCCGGCGGGCGCGGCGGGCGCGGCGGTCTGCGG
>CAHJWO010000182.1 GCA_903642295.1 PVC group bacterium
ACTCTCCGTAAGCTGAACGTCGCGCTCCACGGCCTTTGGTCCGACCGTCACGGCACACTGACCCGCAAACGCATGAACCGCTTCGCGGCCCCTCCGTCCATCGGGACGCCGTCGCGCGCGCTGAGCGTGGTCGCCGAATTGACTTCCACCACGACCCCCGCACTGCTCCACGAATTCGGATCCGCCAGGTCGCCGGTCGCTTCCACGCTGTACGTCACCCCCGTGGCCGCAGGATTCTTCGCCGTGGTCAGCCGCAGAAACGTGCTGCCGCCGATGGCTTCCGTGTCCGTGGCCAACGGGCTCGAATTGCTCGCGAGCGGATTGGTCCCCAAAGCGTACTCCAACAGGTTATTGAATCCATCGCCGTCGGGATCGGCGAGGTTGCCCGCCACGGCATCGCTGCCCGCATTTGCGCCGAAATTATTCAGGCGCCATTGGTCCAGCGAAACCGGGAGGGGAAGCGTGCTGCGGAAGGTAACGACATCGCGGCCTGCCGCAGGATCGGACAGCAGTTGCACCGAATCCGGTCGGGTGCCCGCAAAGTCGTAAATCGTCAACGTGTTCGCATTGAGGCCGGGCTTGAGCCAGATCTCCGGGACGTAAACCCCCGGCACGCGGCTCACTATTTGCGGGTAGCGGCCGAGGTTGTGCCCGTTGACCCAGACCGACCCATTGCCCGTGGTCGGGGTGACGACCCGCCACATCGCGCTGGCGCCATCCCCGGACGGGGGTGGTGCCGTGAACGTGGTCGAGAAAAACTGCGGGCCGCTGAACGTAGCGGAGCCCGTGAGAGGTTGCCAGCCCGTCGTCGCGTTCGGGTCGCCGGGTCCGCCCTGTTGCGACCAGGAGCTGAGAGCCAGCGAGGACTGACAAATGCCGAGATTTTCCACCCCGTAGATTCCTCCGGGACCCACGTTGTTTTGGACAAGAATAGAAAGGACGTTGGAACTGCTGGTACTCCAGCCGCTGCTCAGATCAACGATGAAGGGCAGATTCCAACCCTGATGGGATGTGAGCAGCGTTCCGTTCAGATAAACCCAGGCGTTGTCGTCAACGGAATTGAACGTCACGAAATGCCCGCTGCCTGCACCCATCGAGGGCAAGGTGGTCTGGAACCAGGCGTAGCCTGCCTTCTGGCTGAACGCGTCCGTGCCGACGGTGTAGCTGCTCCAGGTGGTCAAAGTGGTCGCGGGCGGCGTGGTGCCGACGGCTGCGCTCGTCGTGCTCAAGGTGTTCCAACTTGTGATTGGGACCGCACCCGCATAGCCGCTGAGTGTAACCGCCTTGTCGAGTCCGCCCACCCCGCTGGTGTTTTGCACCAATACGCTGAGCACATTGGCCCCCCCGGCGTTCCACGCCGTCGTGAGACCGACCGCAAACGCACTGTCCCACCCCTGGTGCGTGGTGAGTTGCGTTCCGTTGAGGTAAACGTAGGCGTTATCGTCCACGCTGGCAAAATCGGCGATGATCTGCGCCGGGATAGACGTGAGGACCGGCAACGTGGTCTGGAACCAGGCGTAACCCGCCTTGTTGGAAAAAACGTCGGTGCCAATCGTGTAGGCGCTCCACCCGGAGGCCGACGGGGCTGGCGGCGTGGTGCCCACCGCCGTGCTGGTCGTGGTCCGATACGTCCAACTCGTCAGCGAAGTGGGGCCGTAGGTTGGAGTGACGGCGGCCGACCCCGGAGCGGCACCGACCAGCAACGTCGAGGTGCCCGAAATTCCCTTGGGGTTCGAGTTGGTAATCGGCCCCGCGTAGGCCAGAAATTTGTCCCGGCCCATGTGCACGGTGGCCATGGCGAGGGTGTGGCTTCCGGCACCGAGCGTGGTGGCAAAGCTGGTGCCGTAATAATTCGCGGCCGACACCGCCACGCCGTCCACGAAGGCGGTCATGCGGTCGGCCATGCTGGCGACGTTGAAGACGCAAGACTGCGCGGCGGGAAGGCTGACGCTGGCCCGGTACCAGGCATAGGCGCTGACGTCGCCATCCGCACCCATCTGCTGCGGGCCGGTGGTGCTCGCCAGCCAACCGGTGGTGTCATACCCGGGGGCGGCCTGCTGGATGCCGTTCAAGGTTTGCCAGGGACTCAGCGTGGCGTTGCCGGGATGGGCGCCGGGTGTGGACAACGCGCCCAGCGTGACCGGCGCATCGCCCGGGCCATAGGCGACCACCGCGTTCGAGGCCGGGTTTTGCCAGGGGGTCTCCGTGACCAGCTGGAGGTAACCGTTGTTGACGGCGGCGGCGCCGACGTAGGACGGTCCGGCGACGACGAAGTTCTGGCTGCCGACATCGACGAACCAGGTCGATTTGGCCAAGGTGTCGTTCACCGCCAAAACCCGGACGCGCCGGGTTCCGACCTGGAAACTGTAGTTGGTCACGCCGGTGGAAGGAAAGGTGGTCTGCAAAGTCAGCGAGGTTCCGCTCAGACTCATGGACGCGGCCCCGTCGCTCAGGCTGGTCCCCGTCGGGACGGTAAAATAGAGTTCCGCCGGTGAGCCGGGCTGGCCGTAGATGACGAGGGTCGTGGTGGCGTCCTGCTGAACCGTCCCCAGAATGCGCGTGGGAGCAAGGTTCAGGGTGACGCCCGGGATCACCGTGTAACCGGCCACCACCGGCAGGATCTCGGAGGCGTTGAGCGTCAGAGGACCCGAAACCGGATAAGTCCCGTTGCCGTAGATGACCGAGGTTTGCTGCGTGGCCGAAGTGTTCGGGTTATCCAGGAAGAGAATCGACCCCGCCGACGCTTGCCGGGCCGTGACGGCGACCGCGCTGTTCGTGGCCGCGTGGACGAAGGCGCTCGTCAGGTCGGAACTATTTTCGAGGATGCTCTGGAAACTCCGGGCGAACCAAGCAGCCTGCCGGAAGAGGTGATATTCGGGCCGGATGTCGCCGGCCTCGCCGATCGGAGCGCCGTAGTCATAACTGGAGCCGACTTCGTTGTTGTTGAAGTAATCGAAGTTGGAGCCGCCATGCGTCATGTAGTGGTTGTAACCGTTGCCGCCGTAGGCGATCACCTGCCAGGTGTTGCGGACTTCCCGGGCCGGGTTGATGGCGTTGCCATACCGGTCCGCCGCACCGGACGAAGAGCGGGAGCCGTACTGGGTGGTCCAACCCGTGTAGAACTCCGTGGAGAACCACGGACTCGCGGGGCTTTGCATGTCGGAACGGTCGAGGGGATTGCCGCCGGGCGTATCTTCGTGATGCAGGCCGCTGAAGAAATAAGGCACCTCCAGGCCCGCCGCCAGCGCGGTGCTTTGCAGGTATCTGAAATAGTAGCCGACGCTGCTGCTCAGCCCATCCGTGCCCCAACCCGCCGAAAAATCCTCGTTTTCGAGCTGGACCAGGATCACGTTGCCACCGCGGCTGATCTGGTTGTTGACGATGATCGGAAAAAGCTGGTTGAACCAGCGCACCACGTACTGCTGGAAGACGGTGTTGTTGTTGCGGACTTCGAGGTTGGGCACGAAGCGCAGCCAGAGGGGATAACCGCCGCTGTCCCACTCCGCGCAGGAGTAAGGGCCCGGACGCACGATGGCGTAAAGACCCATCGACTTGGCGAGCTTGAGAAAGGCATCGAGATCGCGGTTGCCGGTGAAATTGAACTGACCGCTCTGCGCTTCGTGGTAATTCCAGAAGACGTAGGTCTCCACACAGTTGAAGCCCGCCCGCTTGATGCGCAGGAGACGGTCGGCCCACAACGCCTGCGGGATGCGGGCGTATTCCAGCCCGGCCGAGGCGATGTAAGTCCGCTGGCCATTGATCAGAAAGCCCTGGCCGTCAAAATTGATCGTGCTCTGGGCCGCAGGTTGCGGCTGAAAGATGCTGTTGTTGGCCAGAGCCCTTTCGGCCTGGAACCCAAGCAAAGCGGCGGCCAACGGGATACCGAAGAGCAGGGGAACGCGCGGCATACGCTCGGATTATATCAGCAAATCCCTCCGTGTAAAAGCGTATGTACCAAACGCGCAAGGCCTTTTAATCGGTAGGGCGGGCCGCCCCGCCCGCCGTGTCCTGACGCTTTGCCACCGCAGGCGAAGCGCCCGCCCTATCACCGGAGAATGGATCAAATCATGAGGCCGTGACCAAACGCTAGCGCATGAATTTGCGAAGAACGAAGTCCCCTGGCACGCTCTCGGGCGGTGGTGATTTTTCACCTGCCGCAGTGGCGGGCGGGACCTCGTCACTGATCCCCGCCAGGTAAAGGGCCTTGGTCTGGGGATCAAAGGCCAGCGCGCTCGCAACCTGTGGGGTCTTGACGGTCTCCACCGCCCGGAACTCGCCGGGCTTGGCGGGGTCTTCCCGCACCTCCGCGAGGGCCCCGTCCCCACCGGAGGCAAACAGGCCGCCAGTCCCGGGATCGACGGTGCAGGCAACGACCTCCCGGCCAAGGAGGAGTTCAGCCAGATGCTTCCTGGCCCGCGTGTCGAGCACGATGAGCCACCCGTTGCGGCAACCGACAAAGACGCGGTGCCTGACGGGGTCAAGGGCGAGGCCGGTGGGTTCGGCACCCGGGGCAAGCGCCCAACGGCGCGTGACGGTGTTCTTCTGCGCGTCGATGGCCAGGACCTCGTGCGTGTCCTGCAGACCGACGAAGACCGTACCCCCGCCATCCGTTGCCGCCGACCCCGGCGTGCCGCCAAGCGCAATCGTGGCGACCGCCGCACCCGTGGCCCCATTGAGGACGCTGGCCCCGTTGTTCCCGCCATTGAAGACGAAGACCCGCCGGGTCAGCGGCTCGTAAACGACGGCCCCCGGCCCCTTGCCGACCGTGATCGGTGCCCCGGCAGGCCGGAGCGACGTGAGGTCAAAGACCAACACGGCATCGCTCCCGCCGCTGGTGGCGAAGCCCCGGTTCAACTCCGGGGCCAGCGCAATGCCGTGGCCATCATCGAGACCCGGGATGCTGCGCACGAGCCCGCCGTTTTCCGTGTCGATGATCTGCACGCACTTAGCGCGGGCCACGTAGAGCCGGTGGGCCTGCGAGTCGAGGGTCAGACGATCCAGGCCGCCCTCTCCGCCCGGCTTCCACCGGGCCGTGAGATGATAACTGGCCGCGCCGGGAGCCGCCGCCGGTTCCTGCGCCGATGCGGTAACCGGAAACACGCCCAGCAGACCGATAAACCGCAACGCAATGCGAAACGCGCACTGGAACCCTGTCACGCCCGGTCTGGAACGAAAGATGCTCGAAAACATGTTCTTTTACTTTCAACCCATCAGGGAGTCGCGCAAGATCGCCAGTCGGAGGATATATGTTCTTCCTAAATACGCGCAACCGTGATACTTTGCGCCGCTTTTCTCCGATTTTCGTATCCGAAGTACACCCGCCCAACTTGCCGCCGCCGCTTTCATGATGGCACACCCCGACCATCCTTCCTCAGGAACGCCCTTTAAGTCCATGCGCACTTTCGCTTGCCTGCCTTTCCTTGCCACGGTCCACGCCGTCGCTTTCCTCCTGTTGGCCCCGGCCCCGGCCCGGGCCCAGGCCCCGACCGACGTGCTCTCGTATCACGGGAACAGCATCGCCAGCGTCGGGGTGAACGCCGCCGAGACCCAGATCACGCCGACCAGCATCACCGACGGCACCTTCGGCAAACTCTTCTCGACCGACATCACCGATGTCCCGAACACCACGGGTATCCCCTCGTCCACCCTCCCCTCGGGGATCAATTACACCGCCGCCGCCGGGCAGGTCTATGCCGAGCCGCTGGTGAAAACGGGGGTCAACATCACGACGGGCAATTACAAGGGCGTGCATGACGTGGTCTTCGTGGCGACCTCGATGGACAGCCTCTTTGCCATCGACGCCACCGGTGGCACCGTCCTGTGGAAGGATTCATTCCTTTACAACGCCTCGGGCAACCCCAATCCCCTCAACGCCACCATTCCCGTGGGCGTCACGGCGTGTCCCGGCGGGTTCAAAACGGAGATCAACAGCCAGGATATTTCACCGTGGATCGGCGTCGTCGGTACGCCGGTCATCGACGGAGTAAACGGCTACATTTACCTCGTGGTCAAGACCCGTGAGGTTCGCAACAGCGACCAGACGCACCCCCATTACGTGCTCACCTTGCACAAGGTGCGCCTCGCGGATGGCTTGGACACCAGCGCGGTCATGGCCGACACGACCCTGCAAACCTCCGACACTACCTTCACGTTCAACTCGGGTCCCTACATCGTGGGGACCGGTCAGGCAGCTGTCACGGTAAGCGGCCAGAGCCGCATCTACCTGAACGCCGTTCGGCACATGTGCCGGCCCGCCTTGCAGCTTTACAGCGGACGTATCTACGTCGGCGTGGGCAGCCACGGCGACAACCAGCCCTACCACGGCTGGATTCTGACCTACGATGCCTCCACCCTGGTGTGCAACGGCGCGTGGAACCCGACGCCGAACTCCAGCGAGGGCGAAGGCGGCATCTGGCAGGGTGGCGGCGGCGTGGTCATCGACTCCAGTGGCTACATCTACTTTGAAATCGGCAACGGGGCCTTCGACGGGACGATCTCCAACGGCGTCGTCTCGGGGCTGGATGCCAGCGGTTTTCCCGCCAACGGCGACTACGGCGACTGCTTCATCAAGCTGGCGCTCGATTCGACCACGACCCAGGGCAACCAGGGCACGAACAAAAACGGCTGGGGCCTGAAGATCGTCGATTACTTCGCTCCCTATAACAACCACTCGCTGGACTCGGCCGACACCGACATCGGCTCCGGCGGGCCGTGCATCCTGCCCGACTCCGCGGGCAGCACGGCCCACCCCCATCTGCTGCTCGGCGGCGGCAAGGAAGGCAAGTTCTACCTCATTGACCGGGATAACATGGGCAAGTTCAGTACGACGGACAAGGTCGTGCAGACGTTTGCCATGGCGAACAGCGCCTCTTTTTCCGTGCCCGCCTACTTCAACGGACGGTTCTATACGAGCGCGGGCTACGGGGGCACCACCACGAGTTGGCCGCTGACGAATGCCGCCATTACGACCGGTGCCGCGCAGAACAGCCCCGATCAGATCGCCTTCCCGGGCTGTTCGCCTTACATCACGGCCAACGGCACCAGCAACGGGGTTGTCTGGGTCGTTGACAAGGGCACCGGCCAATTGCGTGCCTACGACGCGGCCAACATGACGACCGAACTGTGGACGAGCAATCAGAATGCCACTCGCGACACGCTGGGCAGCGCTGTCAAGTTCTCGGTCCCCACGCCGGTCAACGGCCATGTTTACGTCGGGACCGCCGACCATCTCGTCGTGTACGGCCCGCCCATTCCGCCGACGGCCCCGCCCGCCGCGCCGACCGCCCTGAGCGCGTCCGCGACCGGCCCTTCGACCATCGCGCTTTCCTGGATCGATAATTCCAACAACGAAAACGGGTTCCGGATCGAACGGTCCAGCGATGGCATAAACTTCACGGAAGTGGCTACGGTCAGCGCGAACCTGACCGCCTACGGCGACTCCGGGCTCTCCTCGCAGGCCAAGTATTACTACCGGGTCCGCGCGGCCAACCTTTACAACACGCTGAGCTTTTCGGCCTACACGAATGTCGTCAATGCTACGACTTCAGCGATAGGTTCCCAGTCGCCGGTCAATCTCTACAACTTCGACGAGGGCGCGGGCACGGCGGCGGTGGACTCCGTTTCGGGCAACAACGGGGTGCTGACCGGCGCGCCCGTGCCTGTCTGGACCACGCCCGGGCGCGTGGGTAGCAGCAGCCTCTCCTTCAGTGGGAACGGCCTGTACAATCAGGCTGGCAGCAGTGGCGCGTTCAAATTCGGCTTTGACACCACCGGTGCCAGCGCCAGCGGCTGGAGCTTCGGTGCCAACAGCGGCTACGGGGCCAGCAACGGTGGCACGGGCGGGGTTAGCTTTTATTCGCTGGGCTCGTCTTCTTCGAGCGCCACCGGCACGGCGGCCCTGGGGAGCACACCCCTCGTCATAGGCACGTATGACCTCAAATTCTACGCCGCGCAGGTCACCGGCACGGTGGCGGACATCCGCATCACGGTCACCGACAGCTTGGGCAAGGCGGTGTTCTCGACGGCGTCGAAAGACTACGCGCTCTCCACTCCAATCAAGACTTGGAAGCAATTTGATTTCCCGTTCAGCGTCACGGATGCGCCAGCCAACGACTATCTGGTGGTGAAATTCTCCAGCGATTCGAACAACGGCAACTCCTTCGGTTGGGACACGCTCACCGGTACGCTCGTCCCGACCTTCCAGTCGGCCGTCCGGGTCGCCACCGATCTATCCCCCACCCTCGGGCAGACCAGCAGCCTGCTCTTCTGGGTAAACACCAAGCAGACCGGGGACGACACCCATTATCAAGCCCCGGCGGTTACCGGGGTGGAACAGAGCGGGGCGACGGACGACATCAGTTGGGGTTATCTGGACAGCACAGGCCACGTCGGCATGGCGGTAGGAGACGACACGGTCGTAAGCGCCGCCGTGATCAACGACGGTCTGTGGCACCACATCGCCTTGAGCCGCGACGCCGACGCGGGGACGGTAAAAATTTACGTGGACGGAGCGCTCAATAAGTCCGCCACGCTCCAGTCCGGGAGCAAGTCTTCCTCCTTCCGGCTCATCGGCGCCCTGTCGGACGTGATGGGAGACGGCATTACTTTCACGGGGGGCAACTACTTCAACGGCCAACTCGACGATGTCCGCATCTACAACTTGATCATTGACCCCGCCGTGGTCGCTTCCCTGGCGCTCCCGCCGACTGCCGCCACGAATCTGGTCGTCACTCCGGCCTCCGGCACCGAATTGGATCTCGGCTGGACCGACAACGCAAACAGTGAAACCGGTTACGAGGTCTGGCGTTCCATCAGCGGCGGAGCGGCCGTGAGGGTGGCGCAACTGGCGGCGAACACGGTGTCCTTCATGGATGTCGGCCTCACCCAGGGGACAAATTATTCCTACTTTGTCCGGGCGGTCAATTCCGCCGGGTACAAGGATTCCGCCACGGTCAGCTCGGCCACGCCCGTGCCGCCGCAGACGCCCAGCGGCGCGGCCGTGACC
>CAHJWO010000183.1 GCA_903642295.1 PVC group bacterium
TCGAAGCGAACCTGGGTTTCAACGATCTTCGCGCCAGGACGCGTGCGGGAGCCGAAGATGCACTGGCCGCCGGGCTTGAGATTGATCATCACCAACGGGGCGTCCGGGGCGTTGGACGCCCGGAACATCAACCCCGCCTTGGCGTGGATGTGCGTCGCCACCGGCAGGCCGACTTCTGCCTGAAGACGGAAACTCGTCTCAGCCGGACGCGAGACAAAATGAAAGTCGTCGTTGATTTCGTACACGTCCCGGCCGCCGCCGAAAACCTGCACCTGCTGCGGACCCACCACCGTGGAACCGCCCTCCGGGAAAGCGCCGCCGATGTCGGCATCCGTCCAGCCCGGCAGCGGTTCGCGCCGGTCCGGCAAAACCACCGGCGTGTACTTCCCCAGCAGCAACGGCGGCGGGGTTTTCGCGCCGAGGGCCGCGTGCAGATCGTCGGCTTCCGCGTAGTCCATCGTGCCCAGGGAGCGGCAAAACTCCTCGATCCGCGCCACGCTGTCCGCCGCGAAATTCGGCGGGGTGAGCGGCTGGCGATTGGTGAGCATGTACCAGTGATTCGGATGCACGCCGCCCTCGCGGTTGAGCAGCTTGTAGGACCAGAACGTGCCCGCCCAGCCGTGGCTCTGGAACACGTCGAAATAACGCCGCATCATGGCCGCCCCGCCCGCCGCATCGAACACCACGTTGAACTCTCCCACGAAATAGGGGGCGTTCCACCGCTTCAGCAGGCTGGCGCGCGCCTCCAGGTCGGCCCCGAGGAACCGGGCGTGCGTTTCCAGCGTGGGGACGCCGTCGAAAACCCCCGGGTAGAAGTGCTCGGTAAAGCCCACGTTCTGCCAGTGGTGCGACTCGGGGCTGCCGTACGCCCCGATCCCCCGCCAGGAACCCGCGCAAAAAATGAGATGCTTTGCGTCCACCCGGCGGATGGCTTGCACCATCTCTTCCATGGCGCCCACGAGGTCGGCATCGTGGTTTTCGTTGTTCATCGTCCCGTACGGCTCGTTGAGCAGATCGTACGCGGCGACCGTGGGCTCGGCGGCAAAATGCTCGGCCACCTTTTGCCAGAGGAAGGCTCCCCGCCGCCGGTTCTCCGGCGTCCAGAACTGGTTGCGCCCGGCCTTGCCCGTCACGCCATCCAGGCTCTGGCCGCCCGGAGCGCCGTGCAGGTCGAGGATGACGTAGATGCCTGCCTGGCGTGCCATGCTCACCGCGTGGTCCAGCCAGCGGAAAGCGTCCGGCTTCAGTTCGCCGGGCCGGGATTCGTCCAACAGGAAATCGCAGTGGAACGGCAGGCGGACCACGTTGAAATCCCACGCTTTGATCCGGTCAAAATCGCGCGGGGTGATCCAGTTTTCCCGGTACAGATCGAGCAACCGCTTCTTCTCGGACTCGCCGAACCGCGCCGCCAGGGCACTTTCAACCTGCGATTGATCGTGAACGCCCGCCTGGTCGAGGATGCCCAGCATCCAAGGTTCGATCAGCAACCAGTTCCCGAGATTGCAGCCGCGCAACAACACCGGCTGACCCCCCGAATCGACGATGGCCGTGCCGGACCCGTGGAGAAACGGCAGCGGGGCCGCCGGGTCTTTCCCCTGCGCGAATCCTGCACCCGCCACCGTCAACCAGACACCAACCACTGCCGCCAGCCATCGCGACGACATATTCATCTACTTCAACCACCCGAGCTTGAAGAAATCGCCGTTCCATTCGTCGCTGCCGGCGGTGTTCGCGGCGATATAGTCTTTATAATTCATCACCGCCACATGCCCATCGGCATAGGATACATGAAGATAAGCGCCCGAGCCCGGCGAGTGGGCCAGAACATCCTGTGACCAATCGGGCCAGGTCGTGTCAAAATACAACATGGCATTCGTCGCGGTGACCAGAGGCTGCTTGTTCTGGGCGTAACGGACGTTGTACTTGTAGCCGGGATACTGCTGGTCCTGCAACCAGACCTGTTTCGAATTCTTCTGCGCCGCCGGGCAATGGATCACTTTGGCCGGGCTGACGCCCTTGATGGCTCCCAAATAAGGGTTGAGACAATCAGCGATCCAGACGGACCCCGTCTCCCAACTGAAACCGTGCAGGGGAGGGTAATTCCCGTAATTATCTTGTGCTGCCAACATGGTCGCCACCGTGACCTGACGAATGTTCGAAGCGCAGGTGACCTCGTCCGAGCGGCGGGTCATGTATGAAAACACGGGCATGGCAATGCCCGCGAGAACGGCGATGATCGCGATGACCACGAGCAATTCGATCAGGGTGAAAGCGGCCTGCGTTTTACGTGGCTGAGCGGGAGAAACGATATTGGGTTGCATGTTCTGGGGAGGGGGCGGGTTGAGCGACTGCAGTGTTACCGGTAACCGTAACGGTTTCGCCAGCGGCTGCAAAGCGATATTTACCGGTCTTAACGGAAGAATCCGCTCAATCGGTGTACAATGGATGCATCCCACTCGTCACCATCATTCTGACGGGAAGGAAGAACCGGTCGCCTGCGTGCACGTCACGCCTAGCGCTCGATCCGGCGCGTGGTCACGGCATCGAACAGATGGACTTTCTCCGTGTCGATCTCGAAGGTGAACCGGTGACCGATGTCCCGATTCCCGAGGTTGGCATCGCCCCGGGCAATCAAGAAGCTCGACCGGGTCTGCAAGTAAATGCTCGTCTCCGCCCCGGTTTGCTCGACGACATCGACGATGGCCTGGAAACCGCGATCCATCCCCGGCTCCGCGCCGGCGCCGACGCTCAGATGCTCCGGCCGAATGCCTAAAACCACCTCTTTGTCCGCCAACGCCTCGGCCTGAGGATACCCGGCCAGTCGACACTGGATGGTGCCCCCGTCTTTCTCCTTGAAGATTACCCCGCCGGGAGTCGCGGCGAGGCGGCCCCCGACCAGATTCATCGGCGGGCTGCCGAGAAATCCCGCGACGAAGAGATTGGCCGGGTGGTGGTAAACGTTGAGCGGCGTGTCGATCTGCTGAATCAGCCCGTCCTTCATCACCACGATGCGGTCCCCCATGGTCATCGCTTCCACCTGATCGTGCGTGACGTAGATCATGGTGGATTGCAGGCGCTGGTGGAGTTTGATGATCTCCGTGCGCATCTGCACGCGCATCTTGGCGTCGAGGTTGGACAGGGGTTCGTCGAAGAGAAAAACCTTGGGCTGCCGCACAATCGCGCGGCCCAGCGCGACGCGCTGCCGCTGCCCGCCGGACAGCGCCTTGGGACGGCGTTGGAGCAGGTCCTCGATGCCGAGCAACTGCGCGGCGTCGGTGACCCGTTTCTTGATCTCGGCCCGGGCGTATTTGCGCAGCTTCAGGCCGAAGGCCAGGTTGTCGTACACGCTCATGTGCGGATAGAGCGCGTAGTTCTGGAAAACCATGGCGATATCCCGGTCCTTGGGCGGCACGTCGTTGACCCGCCGGTCCCCGATGGCGACCTCGCCCCGGCTGATCTCCTCCAGCCCGGCGATCATTCGCAACGTCGTGGATTTACCGCAACCGGACGGCCCGACGAACACCACGAATTCGCGGTCCGCCACCTCCAGGTTGAAATCGTCAACCGCGGTGACATCCTTGCCCCGCTCTCCCGCGTAAATTTTACAAACATTTCTCAGGGAAACCTTGGCCATGGGGGGGAGGGGGAGGGGCGTGCCGTGCGCCGGGTCAGTCGATCAGGTAGGTGGAAATGGAATGCGCCGGGACCGTGCTGGCCGCCACGACGTTTTTGCAATCGAGTCCGAAACTGCGCTCCTCGTCGGTGCGGTTGAGCACCACGACGGCCACGCCGCCGTCGGGGTTGCGGAAGGCCGTGGCTTCGAGGGCTTCGTGCGTGGTCGCGCACAGGATGCGCTCGGCCCCGCGATGGACGAAGCGGGCGAAATGTCCGATGTAATAGTAAGAGCTTTGGAACATCACCCGGTCGTTCTGCGTATCGGCGAGGATCGGCGCGCTGCAATAGTTGCCGACGTGGTTGGGACCGCCGGTTTCGTCGAGCAGCAGGTTCCAGTCGATCCACCCGACCGTCCAACGGTTGAAATCGTTGATCATGGACCGGGCATAACGTTCGCCCAATGCCCAGGAGCCTTCGTGCGGACCGCCCTCCTGGCAACCTTCGGTGAACAGGAGGTTCTTTTCGGGCCAGGCGTCGTGGTGGAGTTGCAGGTTCTCGAACTTGTCGTCGGTGTACCAGTGGAAACCCGTCCCCCAGATGTACTTGCTGGCTTCCGGGTCCGCGTAGGCCGTGCGGGCGCGGTGGACGACCAGGTCGCGGTTGTGATCCCAGATGATGATCTTGACGTGGCCGAGGCCCGCCCGCGCGAGCGTTGGCCCCAGGTAATCGCGCACAAAGTCGCGTTCTTCCTCCGCGCTGTACTCGCAGGAATCCCAGGTCTGGGCGACCCCCGGTTCGTTCTGCACCGACACCCCCCAGACCGCGACGCCCTCCTTTTCGTACTCGTGGATGTAGCGCACGTAATAATCGGCCCACGTCTGCCGGTATTCGGGCCGGAGTTTGCCGCCCCGGTTCATCATCCCGTTGGTCTTCATCCAGGGCGGCGGACTCCAGGGCGTGGCGAAAACCTTGAACCCCTCGGTCGATCGCTTTTGCGCGGCGTGGATCATCGGCAGCAGCGCCGCCCGGTCATGCTCGATGGAGAAATGCTGCAACTCCGTGTCGCCGGGCACCTCGGCGTAGGCGTAGTTGCCGAGCGCAAAGTCGCAACTGTTGATGTGGGAGCGGCACAGCGAGTAGTCGTGCCCTTCCCCGCGGTCGAAGTACGCCCGCAGGATCAACTCCTGATTCGCGGGGCTGAGTTTATACAGGGTGGTGGCGGCGGCTTCGGTGAAGGCGCCGCCGAAGCCAACGAGCGTTTGAAAGCGTTTGTCGGGCTCGACCAGCACCGAGGATTTCGCCGTGGCCGCCGTCGGGCCGAGCACCGGGGGAGGCTGCTCGCTCAGCCGGGACGGGGTGTCCCTGGCGGTCAGGAAATGCCGGAAAGAGTACGCGGCGGGCGGCGCGAAATCGGCTTTGGGGGTGGTCACATCGTTCATATTGGTAAAAGGCAGACCCGGACGGCGATGGCCGGGGCCAATCTGGCGAGCCTCGTCGAGCCTGACAAGCGGGAAGAAAACGTTCCTCGACGGTCCTGGCGGATTTCGGCCCCCTCGCAGGAAAGTCGTTTTGCCACGGCAAGGACGACCGGGGTTGTTACCGGTAACTTTGCGGTTGCGGACTGTCAAGGTTTTGTGCGAGTTTCCCGATTCCGCCGGGCTGTGTTCGCACGGATCTCGCTCCCCATGAAAACCCATCCCCCCACGATTCTCGCGTTGGTCCTTCTTCTAGCGGCGTGCGCCGGCGCGGGTACCACCTTCGCGGCGACCGAAGCCTTTCACACGGCCTCGGCCGATCCGGGCCTCAACCCGGATGCCGACGGTAACACGGCGCAGGTCTGGACGGTGGAGAAAAGCGGCCCCGCCGGCACCGGCACCAAGGACAGCCCGGGCGACCGCACCAAACTCTGGACGATCTGGACGAGCAGCCCGGAAGGTTCGATCACGCAGACGCACGTCTTCGCGGGCGGCGCGCTCACGCCGGGCCAGACCGTCTCGCTCGACTACGCGCACAACACGAACATCGCGCCGGGCAAGCGGGTGGGTTTGCGGCTACTCGGCGCGGGCGGCGCGCCCGAGGTGGAGTTCTCGTTTCTCGGCGGCACGAACGGCGTCGGCTTCCTGCGCAAGGATGCCAGCACCACGGGCAAGGGCGACCAGGGAGACGGCTACGTCCCCAGCGGCAAGGAGTATGATGCCACCCACGTCTTCCACGTTTCGTTTACCATCACCGGGCCCGGCGCGTACTCCGCCTCGGCGGACGGGGCCGTCTGGCGCGGTGCGTTCGCGCACCCGATCACAGGCATCCAGGTCTTCAACGCGGGCGGCGGCAACCAGAGCGACCAGATGAGCAACAACCTGGTCGTCGAAAGCCCGGGCCTTCCCGATGTTAAAGTGGCACCGTTGCGGCAAGGGCCGCCGCCACCCCCCGCATTTATGGACACCAAAGAAATCGATGACCGCGCCGCCGCGTTGCTCCAGCAGATGACGCTGGAGGAAAAGCTCGGCCAGTTGACGCAGTTCTCCGGCGGCATGGCCACCGGGCCGGACAACGTCAAGCTGGATCAAAACGAGCTGGCCGCGCGGGGCGGCCTCGGTTCGATCCTCAACCTGACCGGTGCGAAGGAGGTCAACGAATTGCAGCGGCAGGCGGTGGAAAAATCGCGGCTGAAAATCCCCATCCTCTTTTCCCTCGACGTGATCCACGGTTACCGCACGATCTATCCGGTGCCCCTGGCGCTCGCCGCGTCCTGGGACGCGAAGATCGCGGAGGATTGCGCCCGCGTGGCCGCCGTCGAGGCCACCTCCGAAGGCATCCGCTGGACGTTCTCGCCGATGGTGGATATTGCCCGGGATGCCCGTTGGGGGCGGATCGTCGAAGGCAACGGTGAGGACACCTACCTGGGCGGGGTGCTGGCCGCCGCCTGGGTGCGCGGTTATCAGGGTAAGACGTTGTCCGACCCGACCTCGATGCTGGCCTGCGCCAAGCACTACGTGGCCTACGGCGGCACGGAAGGCGGGCGGGAATACAATCTCGTGGACATCTCGGACCGCGTGCTGGAAGACGTGTACTTGCCACCGTTCAAGGCCGCCGTGGACGCGGGCGTCGGGACGTTCATGAGTGCCTTCAACACCGTGGGCGGCGTGCCGACCACCGCCAACCACCACACGCTCACCGAAATCCTGCGCACCCGCTGGGGTTTCCGCGGCTTCGTGGTGAGCGATTGGAATTCCATCGGCGAGTTGATCGCCCACGGCATCGCACTGGACGGCAGCGCCGCCGCGCTCAAGGCGCTCACCGCCGGGGTGGACATGGACATGACCAGCAACCTCTACGCGACCAAGGGCGCGGCCCTCCTCCAGAGCGGGCAGTTGAAGATGGCCACGGTCGACGAGGCGGTCACCCGGGTGCTGCGCCTCAAGTTGGCGCTCGGCCTGTTCGAACATCCTTATACGGATGAAAATTTGAGTGCGTCCGTCCTCCTCAAGCCCGCGCACCTCGCCGTGGCGCGGACGGCGGCGGAAGCGTCGTTCGTGCTGCTGAAGAACGACGGGGTCAACGGCAAACCGCTGCTGCCGCTGTCGCCCGACAAGACAGTAGCACTGATCGGCCACCTGGCCAACAGCCCGACCGACATGATGGGCACCTGGAACGCCAAAGGCCGCCCGGCGGAACACACGACGCTCAAGGACGCGCTGGCCGAGCGGCTGCACGACCGGCTCATCTACGCCGAGGGCGCCGGTCCGGCCAGCGACGACGAGAGCGGGTTCGGCGAGGCGCTGGCCGCCGCCGGTCGGGCGGACATCGTGGTCATGGCGCTGGGCGAAACCGGCGTGATGACCGGCGAGGCGACCGCCCGCTCCCGGCTCGACCTGCCCGGCAAGCAGTCCAAGCTTTTGCAGGCCGTCGTGGCGACCGGCAAGCCCGTGGTGCTCGTCCTCTTCAACGGCCGCCCCCTGGCGCTGCCGTGGGAAGCGGAGCATGTCCCGGCGATCCTCGAAGCGTGGTTCCCGGGGGTGCAGGCGGGTCCGGCGCTGGCGCGGACGTTGTTCGGCGACGTGAATCCCGCGGGTCGGCTCACGGTGAGTTTCCCGCGTTCGGTCGGCCAGATGCCGATCTATTACAACACGCTGAACACGGGCCGGCCCGCGCTCGGCAAGAGCCCGGGCTCGGACTTCATCACGGGCTATCACGACGAACTCAACACGCCGCTCTTTCCCTTCGGCTGGGGATTGTCCTACACGACCTTCCGCTACGCGCCGACCCGGATTTCGACCGGAAAAATTAGCGCCGCCGAGTTGAACGCGGATGGGAAGATTTCGGTGGAGGCGACGGTGAAAAACACTGGCAGCCGCACGGGTTCGGAAACCGTGCAGCTCTACATCCAGTTGCGCGGCACCAGCGTTGCGCGGCCCATCCGCGAACTGAAAGGATTCGAGAAAATCGAACTGGCTCCGGGCGAGTCCCGGCTCGTCCGGTTCGAGTTGACGAAGAAGGAACTCGCGTTCTGGAACCTCGACATGAAAAACACGGTCGAGCCGTGCGAACTGCGGGCGTGGGTCGCTCCCCATGCACAGGGCGGCACCCTGGCGCGGATGATCATCGACCCATGATCTGAAAGCTGCCGGGCGGCAGCCTGCCGCGCCCGCTACGGCTACTTTGCCGGTTCCAGGTTGGCGTCGTCGATCTTGACCGCTCCGCCTCTCGGCGTGCCGCTCGCAGGCGTTACGACGACCAGCACGCGGAGATTGTTCTCGGGAGTCGTGCCCGTCACGGACAATTCATGCCAGCCCGAGCCTTTCTGAAGGTCAGCCACCGGTGTCGTCACCGATTCAATCGTCACTTCGTGGCCGTTGCGGATGGCTTCCAGACGAAGCTCGATCTTCTCGGTGCCATGGGCTCCTCCCTCGGGCGTGTCGGCCGAGACAAAGACGCTGAATTTGAACTTCTGCCCCGCCTTTACGGTCGTCACATCCTGCCACATCCCGGAGTTTTGATCGCTCGTAATTTCCCAATGGTGGTAGCCGACCAGGCACTTGCCGCCGTGGGTCGGCGTCCAACCGTCTTCGCGGTTCATCCAATCTCCCCAACGGCTCCAGTTCGCCGCCGCGTCGTTGGATGTGCCCGCCTCTTCGTAGGAAGGATTTTTGAGCAGGTTCTGGGCGTGAGCGGTCACGCCGACGGTTGCCAGGCCGAGGATGAGGAGTTTTTTCATGGATGGGGATTCGGGTTCTGTTCGTCGTTTCGAGTTCGAGACACGGAAATCTGGCTTCGCTCACCCTGCCGTAGCGCAGGGCGGTTATCCATTTCTGGATGGGTTCGCGGACCCTTTTCGGCCAGCC
>CAHJWO010000184.1 GCA_903642295.1 PVC group bacterium
GCCCCCACAACTGCCGCCACTGTAACCCCCGCCACTGCCACCGCCACTACCCCCGCCACCAGCGTATCCGCCGCGTGCGCCACCCCCGCCGCTACGTTCCTCGCGCGGGCGCGCTTCGTTGACGGTGATGGTCCGGCCCTCGATGTTCTTGCCGTTTAGCAAGCTAAGGGCCTTGGCGGCTTCTTCATCCGTGGTCATGGTCACGAACGCGAAGCCGCGGCTTTTGCCGGTTTCACGGTCCTGGATGAGAGCGACATTCTGCACTTGCCCCGCCTGGCCGAAGAGGTCCATCAGGTCGGTTTCCGTCGCGTTAAAGGACAGGTTTCCTACGTAGAGTCGATTACCCATGAGAGTCTGAGAGGTGGTGCTGATGCTGCGCTGCGTTGTCGGTTGGCTTTCCGTCGTGTGAAAACGGCCTGTTCGTGACTGTTCCTGACCGCCAGGTTTCAAACTGTCAACAGAGGGACCTCGACTGACAATCCACCAATCTCTTCTAGGACTGCATTTCTTTTCCAAGACGGACTATTGCTGCGACGCTGAGCGAAGCATTCTAAAATTGCAAGCCGAAAACACCGTGTCCATGGCACACATTCGACCTTCGAGGCGAAATCACCGGCATGTCGCCTCCCGCCGCCCGCTTTTTTTACACACCGATGTCCTCATTCCAGAGGTGGGGTTGATCCCGCACAAATTTCGCCATGATCTCCACGCACTCGGGCACGTCGAGGTCGATCACCTCGATGCCGTGGCCGCGCATGAACCCGGGCGCACCGGGGAAGTTGCGGCTCTCGCCGACCACCACTTTTTTGATGCCGAACTGCACGGCGGCCCCGCTGCACAAGAAACAGGGCATCAGCGATGAGTAGAGCGTGGCGCGATGAAAGCTGCCCGCGCCGAGCCGCCCCGCGTTGCGCAGGCAGTCGATCTCCGCGTGGGTGATCGGGTCACCGTCCTGCACGCGTTTGTTGTGGCCGACCGCCACGACCCGGCCGTCCACCACCAGCGCGGAGCCGATGGGAATGCCGCCCTCGGCCAACCCTTTTTTCATTTCATCAATCGCCGCCTGCATTCCCTCGTCAATGTTCATGAACGGCGATCATAATTCAGAAGCGAAAACTACAAAGCCAAAAGTCAGCCGGTCGAAACACACTGGCAGACCCGATCACGACGGGTTGCTCAATCCCCAGCCCGCCGCGCAAAACGCGGGCGCTGATGCGCTTTGCATTGACGCCGCCATCCGGCCAAGCTTTCCTTTCGTTTCTGCGCTACCATACTCCCATGAAGTTCCCCGTTTTATTGCTTGGTAGCTGTTCGCTGCTGCTCGGCACTTTGCCCCTGCACGCTGCCAAGCCCAAGCCGTCCCCCTCCCCGACAGCCGGTCCGGCCCCGGCGCGCGATGACGTGGTGCGCCTGCAAATCTATCTCGACGAACAGAATTTCAGCCCGGGCAAGATCGATGGCCGTTACGGCGGCTTCACCGCGAAGTCGTGGCAGCGTTACCAGGAAGCGCAGGGAATTACGCCTTTGTCAGACAAGTTCGACGCGAAGACTTTCACGGCGGTCGATCCGATCTACACCAGCTATGCCGTCGCAGCCGAAGACCTGGGTGCCATCGGGCAGGTGCCGAAGGAATTGGCGCTCCAAGCCAAGAACAAGGTACTGCCTTACACGAGCATGGCCGAACTGCTCGGGGAGCGTTATCACGTCGGGGTCGATTTCCTGCGGGAATTGAATAAGGGAAAAAACCTCGATCAACTCAAGGAAGGCGACTCCGTGAAGGTCCCCAACGTGGTCCCGCCCTTCAACCTCGCGCAGGTGATCGCCTTGCAGCATTACACTTCCGAGCGCAAAAAGGCGCTTAAGAAAAAGCACGAAGCGACATCTGTGGGTGCCAGCCCGGCGGCCTCGCCGCCGGAGGAGATGCCCGGCCCGACGGTAGCGGTCTCCGCCTCGCCACCTCCAGCCTCGGCCATTCCGAGCCCGGAGGCAGCTTCTCCGACCCCGGACGCCGCTGCATCCGCAGGGGCCGCGGACAATAAACCCGCCCTGCGCGCCACTCCGGCGGATTCCAACCGCCTCGTTTTTCATGTCAACACCAGCAAGAGCTACCTGGAGGTGCGCGGGGATGGCGACAAGCTCGTCGCTTGTTTTCCGATCACCCCTGGTTCCACCGCCATTCCTACGCCGAAAGGGGAGTGGCACGTCGTCGCCAAGACGCTGTTGCCGGAGTTCCGCTGGGATAAATCCGTCCTGATGACCGGTAAACGCTCCGACACGTTCTACCAACTGCCCCCCGGGCCGAACAACCCGGTGGGCGTCACCTGGATCGCCCTGGACAAACCGGGCATCGGGATGCACGGCACCGCCGAGCCAGATACCATCGGACGTTCCGCCAGCCACGGGTGCATCCGCCTGTCCAACTGGGACGCTTTCAAAGTTTTCGGCATGGTCGCTCCGGGCACCAAGGTCATCATCGAATAAAGTTTACCTGAGCCCGTATGTTCACCGGACTTCGCACCGTCGTTTACCGTACCCCCGACCTCGACAAGGCGAAGGCGTGGTGGAGTGATCTCCTAGGCTTCGCGCCTTATTTCGACCAGCCGTTTTACGTCGGTTTCAACGTGGGTGGCTACGAATTGGGGCTGGTGACGGACTCCCTGAATCCCGCAGCGGACGATGCGCGGTCCGTCACCTACTGGGGCGTGGACGACGTGGACGCCGCCTTCCGTCGCCTGCTCGACGAGGGTGCGACCGAGTTCCACGGCCTCCAGGGTGTGGGCGAGGGCATTCGGTTGGCAGCCGTGCTCGACCCGTTCGGCAATGTGGTAGGGGTCATCTACAATCCACACTTCGCGCTGCCCGCGGCCCGTTAGTTGCCACCCGGCTTCCCCGCCCTTCCTCTTCTGATGAGCAATCACTGGTGGCTGATTGATTTGGTGGTGGTGCTCGTGTATTTCGCGGTGATCCTCGGGATCGGCCTCTACATGGGGCGGCGCGAGGAAAGCCTGCATGATTTTGCCCTGGGTGGACGCCGCATTCCCTGGTGGGCGGTGCTCGCGTCAATCATTGCCGCCGAAACCAGCGCGGGAACATTTTTCGGCGCGCCGGGCGAAGCCTATGCGATGCGGAATTTCACGTTCTTGCAACTCTCCATCGGCACAATCATCGCACGCATCCTCGTCAGCTATATTTTCATCAAGCCTTACTACGACCTCAACGTTTACTCGATCTACGAGTACCTTTCGGTCCGGTTCGGGACGCTGACGCGCAATGCGGCCTCCGCGTTATTTCTGGTGACGCGGGTGCTGGCGTCGGGCGCTCGCATCTACGTGGCAGCCATCGCGCTGGTGCTGGTGTTCGAATTGGTCACCGGCGCGCGACCGGACGCCGCCCACGCGCTGCTGATCTACGTGGCGGCCAGCGTTCTCATCACGTTGCTGACGGCCATCTACACGACGCTTGGCGGTATCAAAGCCGTGATTTGGACGGACTTCATCCAGGCGTCAATCATGATGGGCAGCGCGGTAGCAGCCATGATCATCCTCTACCTTTCGATTCCGAACGGGTGGGCGGGAGTGACAGGGAGTTTTTCGACCAATCACCCTCTGGATCTGTTCTTCGCCACCGGCCTGGACCCGGCGCGGCATGGCTGGGATCAGGTGAAGGGAATGTTCGAGTCGGAGTACACGGTGTTCGCCATTGTGGCGTCGGTGTTCGTCACGATGGCCACCCACGGCACTGACCAGGACATGGTCCAGCGGATGCTCACCGCCAAAGACATTCGCCGCAGCCGGCGCTCGCTGATCCTGTCAGGACTGGCGGACATTCCCATCGCGTTGATCTTCCTGTCGATTGGCATCCTGCTTTACGCCTATTACCAGACGCATTCCGATCCGCACAAGCCGGAAGCGAACCCCGAAATCTTTTGTTATTACATCCTGCATCAGCTGCCGGTGGGAATGCGCGGCCTGTTGCTAGCGGGGATTTTTTCCACCGCGATGGGCTCGCTGAGCACGGCGCTCAACGCCCTGGCGACGAGTTTTGTGCGCGACTGGTATGTGCCGTATTTCAATCCGACGGCGGGTGATCACGGGACGCTGCGGGCCGTGCGCTGGGCGACGGTGGTTTTCGCGGTGTTGATGATCGGGGTTTCGTCGGCAACTTCGTACCTCGTGATCCAGCGGGCAGAGCAGACACGGCAGCAAAAAATGATCGCCGCGCAGGCGGCAGCGCACCCGGAACAAGCGACGGCACTCCAGCAGACTGGCTCGTCCAAACCGCGCGACCTGCGCATTTTTCCCATCATCATCGGAATTTTCGGGTACACCTACGGTTCGCTGTTGGGAGTATTTTTCGTCGGGATGCTGACCCGGACTCGCGGCAGCGATTTCGGCAATGTGAGCGCGATGATTGCGGGAATCGTGGCAGTGGCCATCCTGACCGGGCTGCCAAACGACCTGGCGCTCATTTGGGGTGGCCAGGTGTACCGGCAGCCAGGCTGGCTGCCCGTGATCGAATTTCCCTGGCGCATCATGTTCGGCACCCTGGTGACCTCGGCGGTAGCGATGTGTTTTCGGACGCCACCGCACCAGTTAGCGGCGGCAAGGAACCGGGCTTGAAAGGCGGAAAACCCCGTTTTCTGCGGGAAGGTGCGGAGAAACCGATGAAAAGTTGTTGAACCCGGCGGCGAGTGCCGCTAAGTATGCCGTCCCGCCACGCGCTTTTGCGCCTGGACGAGGAGCCTTAGCTCAATTGGTTAGAGCGCCGCCCTGTCACGGCGGAGGTTGCGGGTTCGAGCCCCGTAGGCTCCGGTTTCATTCTCGACCGTCCGAGCGTAAAACTGCTGTCTCGTTCGCCGCGCCACGGTTCAGCCGCTTACTTCGTGCTCGAAGAATCCGGTCTCCGCGCGGGTCGTTTTCTTGAACGCGGCCCACGCCTTGGCATCGGCGTTCGCGGGCGGCGCATCGGGCAGGTACGTGTCCACGCGTAGAACCCGGCCCCTGGCTTTTTCTGACAAGCGCGTGAGCAGCGGCTTGAACGGCATCTGGTTCCAGTGCTTCACATTGTGCGCAATGTTTTCATCTACCGGAACCAGCGCGACCAGGTCCGGGCTGGTCATCAACTCCAAACCCTTGGCGCGCATCGTGGCGTTATGGCTGGCGTGGTGGCCGACCTTGTAAAGAACCGTGCGCGCGAGGAGGTCTTCGATGCGTACATCCTTCTTGCCGGCCTTGCCGTTGTCCACCGACCAGTGCAGGTCCCCCCATGATAGCCAGTTGCCCACCTGCGCGTCGGCGGCGAACAGCAACACCTTGCCGGAGTCGATCAGTTCGATGGCCATCGCCAAACTGGTATTATTCGTAAAGCTGTCGAGTTGCAGCGCCAGCCCGCCGGCGGCTCCCAGCCAATCGTCGTCGATCCGCCGCCAGGTGGGCGGGTGGAACGGCGGCTTGACAGGCCCGGGCGTACCGGGAGCAGTGGCTGACTGATGGTGCTCGAAGCCGTAATGCTCCGCGAAAAAGGGGATCGACGCGGCCTCCTCCAAAGGAATACGCAGCCGTTGGTCAAAGGGAAAACTCCGTTCACGCAGGTCTTTTTCCTGCGTCGAATCTTCCTGGTCAGCGGGAACCGCCGCCATGCGAAAGGCCGTCCGGGCCGTCAGTGCCGAGCTATCCGCGTATACCTCCTGGCCTTTGGCGGTCGGGTTGATGCTCCGCAACGACTTCTCGTCGTGGGGTGGACCGAGCACGTAGAGGCGCACGCCCGGTACGCTGAGCCCAGCGACGCTCGGCAAGGAAAGCGGAGGTTCTCCGGGATGACGGTACTCGGGATCGCTGCCCTGCGCTTTGGCGAAAGTCCGCAATGCGGTCAACGCCGCTTCGGTATTGGACGATTTGCCGTCTCCGGCCGCGGCGGCCGCCAACGCCGTTTGACCGGGGCCGCCGGCGGGGGCTGGGACCTCCCCGAAAAACTCGACGAGGCTGCGAAGGTGCTCGACCGAGCCCTGCGAGAACGCGCGGCCAACGGCTGCCCGCAGCGCTTCGCGGTCATCACCGAAGTCTTTGCGCAGCTTGTTGGCCAGCGCGTCGGTCGGGTCCTCGGTCCAGGCGAACCAGAGCTTGTGCACTCGCAGTCGCCCGAAGATGTCGCCCGCCTGGATAAAGCCCGACAAATGATCCCAGTGTTCGTGCGTCGCCACCAGCAGATGAATGTCGCCGCCCGTCGCCTCCTCGATGTCCGACGCGACCTTCGCCATCTTGTCCGCCGGCGTCGGCGTCCCCAAGATCACGCCGCAATCGATCAGCATGTAAAATGCTTTGTCGGGGTGGTTGGTCGGGTAGGCCAGCAAGAAACAATCTCCCAACCCCTGGCGGTACATGCGTACCTTCACCCCGGATTTCGGCGGAGTCATCGTCGGTCCTTTTCCCCGCGGGGGCTGTGGCACGGGGGTGGGCTGGCCAGCCGGGCTGGCCGCCGGGGTTTTCGCAGTTTTTTTCAATGGAGCCATGCACTGTCCTCCTGTTCAGCCGAGCGATGCAAAAGGGCAAACGGTTCGGCGTGGTCCTTGCCTGCCAACCCTTCAAAGTAGAGGGCCCGGAGCGAAGCGCCGCTGTCTTCGGCAAGAAACGCGCGCTGGCGGGCGAGGCGATCTTCGCTCGTGATATCCTTGCTGATACTATAGCGAATCTGGAAGTCAGCCAGGTCAACGATGAGGGTCGCACCGCCACGGAAAATAAAATCGCCGGGTTGGGGATCCGGGTCCTCGAAATGGTAGTCGGCCTTGCCCTGTTGTTTGGCCGGATCGAAGTAACCGCGCCGCCGCTGGGTCAGCTCGATGACCAGATCGACGAGCAACTCGCCGTCCGGCCCCACGCGCCGGACGGGACGCAGAGAATGCACCTCGAAATGCGGCTGGTCCACGTCGAGCATGAGGCCCCGGAGCATCTCGCGCTTTTTGTCGAGCCGGACCGCGAGTTGATTGTGCAACTTCCCCCGCTGGTAGCGGAGCGTGTCATAAAGCGTGGACCGCTCGCTCCGGAGGTCCCACTGGGCCACTTCGGCACCCAGTTCCTTGATGATTTGCAGGAAAAGCGGCTCGAAGTCTTCGTCGGACGGCTTGGACCAGCGCAGGCTATCGACCGAAAGACTGCGCACGTCCAACGGGTAGATGCCACGGCGTCGGAACGCTTCGACCATCGCGAGCCGATAGCCGAGATCGTCGTCGGGCACCAGATCATAGTCGGCGGTGATCAGCGCGCGCAGATAGTCGCCGAAAGTCAGGTCCACCGGCGGGCAATAGTCCAGCGCGCGAATGCACATGAACAACACGTGCTGCGCGCTCTTGGACGCCTCGTTGGCCAGACGTTTGACCAGATCGGGGTGGAGCGCGCCCGTCGGCAGTACCCCCGACCCACCCGTGGCGATGCGCAGCAAATCCGCCGTGCGTCGCTTGTAGATAGCGACGAAGGCGTCGAACACCGCCGCCACCAGCAGCGAACCGCGCGCGTGCGGCTCGGTCGTGGTGAGCATGTCTTCCGGCTTGGCCGGCGTGCCGAGCGCGTCGCGCAGGGAGCCGTGCGCACCGGTGGCGCGGCCAAACTCCTGGGCGAGTTGCGCCAGCAGGTTGTCCTGGCCGAGATCGCCCCGGGTTTGCGCGAGTTGGTGGCGAAGCACTTCCGGGAAGGAAAAATGTTGAAAGAGCGCGACGATGTCCGCGAAAGCCTCGTGGAAGGCGAGTGAGTCGGGGTTGCTCGCCTCGTTGAAACGCCGGTGCATCCCGTCGAGGAGCGCGTGGGTCGTCTCGTGCGCCACCACGTCGTGCGACAGACAGGCGAACACCATGCCGCCGGGCAGGTGCTCGCGGACATCCTCGACCGTGGCCGGGAAATATCCAAAGAGCAGCGCCTTCTTGTCGGGGCTGTAATAAGCGTTCGCCTCGCGCAGCGCGTGCGGGTAGATGCGCAAACGGCGGACAAATTCCTCGTGGTAAACCGTGCGGCCCTTGTCGTCCTTGGTCGTGGAGATCCGCGACGACCAGAGAGCGGTGCGACCCAGCGCGCGCTCGAAGTTGCGGATCGTCGTCATCGAAACCGCGTAAACGAATTGCTGATGAAACTGCGGGTTACCCTCCGAAGGCTCCAAACCGTCCTGGGCCAGTAGATAGGGCTTGTTCAAATCAACGGGCGCGTAACAGCAGGCGCTGGCAGGATCGAAGTCGATCACCTCGACGTACTCGCCGATGGGCCCGGGCTGCAGGTTATCCTCGCCGGTTTTCCGGTCGAATTCCCACGGCGTCTTGATCGTCACAAGGTTGATGACCGCGTTGTCGAGGTCGTTGGAAAGGCTCGGGTCGAAGGCGTAGGCGCGCAAACGTCGGAACGGCGGGCGCTCCAGCGGCAGCATGTGGGTTCGGCCGTGCGTTGGCCGAGTCGGGCCCGGCGGCGTTTCGGAACCTTCTTTGGGTTGGGGTAACTGATCTGATGGCATGACCGATGTGCGAGCGGAATGATGGAACGATTGGAGAACGCGGCTACCCCCGCCAGGACGCGGAACGTTGGACAGGATGTCAACGGGCATTTCGAGACCCACGTTTGCGTCAATCGTACCGAATTTCCGCCGCCGTGTCATCTGTTAAATCGTTGCACGCTAACTGTTAGAGTTCAGAATTGCGAAATCGTTTTTGACGGAATGAGACCCGCCATCGACCCCTTCGTCCCGATCACAGACCGCAAATGTTTGCTCCAGACGGTGCAAGTTACGCAAACGGTTGCGCTGGCGCACAGTTCCGGGGGTTTCAATGTGCCGGGATGCAGGTGGAAAGGGGCGGAACAGAATTACCCGCTTCTTACAACTTTCCGCGCATCTCACATCATTCGCTTACAAAGGCCTGTCATCTTGAAGAAACCATTCAGCCGCGTTCCCATGAAAAACCTTCTGTCCTTCTGTGC
>CAHJWO010000185.1 GCA_903642295.1 PVC group bacterium
GAGGGCCAGGCGCCCGGCTGCCACGGGGGCAAGCAGATCCAGGGCCGCCCGTGCCAGGTGGCCGTGGATCGCCAGGGCACGCTGTTGTGGCCGTCCACGTGACGGCGGCCCACGCGAGCGACTCCGCGCAGGCGGGTGCCGTGCTGGCGCAGGCCAAGTCCAGCTACCCCGACCTGGAGAGCTTCACGGCCGACCAGGGCTTTCGCCGCCAGGCCGAACGCGCCGCCCACGCGCTGGACGGCGAACGGCCCATCCCTCACCCACCCAAAGAAAAGGCTTCTTGTTGAGCGCGTTTCGCTGGCGGGTGGAGCGCCCCTTCGCCTGGCTGGGCCAGGGCCGCCGGCTCGCCAAGGACGACGAGAAAACCGTGGCTTCGGCCGAAGCCTGGCTCTGGATGGCGATGCTGCGCTTGCTCATACGAAGACTGGCATGATAACCACACAGGTTCTAACACCGGAAGCGCCACCATCCGAACAAGCACGATTATCCTGGCAAGAGTACCGGCAACAACTCCGCCGCCAAGCCCTCCCAACTCCCGAACTTGCGCCGCTCCGCTTCGCCACCCAGACGCTCGTAAACCGCCCGGTCCTTCAGCAACCGCTCCATCCCCGCCGCCAACGCGGCCGCGTCGGCCTGGTCCACCTTCAGACACCCTCCCCCGGCCGCGACCTCACCCAGCGCGCCGTTCTCCCCGCACACGCAGGGCCGTCCGTACCACAGGCTCTCCAGGATCGGCAGGCCCAACCCTTCGGCTAGAGACGGAAACACCGTGAACGCACATCCCTCGTAGGTCCGGCGCAACGTCCCGTCATCGACGTGCCGCAACCAGCGGACGGGTCGGCCCGCCGCCCGCAATCGCTCCACGGTCTCTTCCACCTGCTTCCCCCAGTGGGCCGTCGTGCGGCCGACGAGGACGAGTTCAAATTCGACGCCCGTTTGCCAGAGCCGCTCCGCCGCCTCCAGCAGCAGGAGATGATTCTTGCGGGGCTCGAACGTTCCCACGCAAAGCACCGCTGGCCGCCCCGTTCCCCACGCGGGGGGTGGCACGTTCCGCCGCGCCGCGCCGTCGTGGTTGACCGGCCATTCAAAGACCGTCACCGGCGGCATCGCTTCATCCACGCGCCCCCGCTCCCGCCAACACGCCCGCAGATCGTCGGCGGATTCCCGCGAGATCGTGACGATGTGATCGAATCCACCGAGCACGTTGAGATATTCGGCGAAGCCCGCCTGCCGCTTGGGCGGGGTGATCTCGGGCCGTCGCTGCGTGAGCGCATCGTAAAACATTCCCACGCGGCGCGGTGCCACCGGCGCGCTCGGTGCGGTGGCGGGCATCAGTCCCGGTCGCCGCCAGGGCAGGGCGTCGTGGCAGACGCCTACCCGGCGGGCGGCGGTCCCGGCGGGCAGGCCAGCCAGCCAGGCGGCCCGGTTGTCCTGGAAGATCTCGGGCACGAACAAGCAATCGGCTGCGGTCAACTTCCCAAAAAGATCAATCCGGTTGCCGCGATGGATGAAACTCCGCGCCAGCTTGCTCCACAACGGGACCGGATTGGCACGTCGGCCCGGCTCGGCGTCCCCCGGGCGGCTGCTTCCGGCAAAAGGGCGTTCTAGAAACCCGCGTTCCCGGCGCGAGAGGGTGCAGTAGGCGGCCAGCGCCGGGTCCCAGACCAGCGGGGTGACCGGCGTGATCGCCGACAGCGCCCGGAACAGTTCCCGCACGACGCGCTGCACGCCGGTGTTCATCGGCGACTTGCACGAGCTGGTCACATCCATGTAAAGCACGCTGGCTAAACTAAGCCGCCTGCGCCGCGACAAAAGCCTGATTTTCCCCCTTCCCGCTTCCCCCGCGAGTTTCTCGCGTCTCCGCGCCTCCGCGTTGAAAATTCCGCTCTCCCGGCATGCCCCCTCTTCCCCGCCCCGGCACGCTCCCACTCCCCGCATTCTTCCGCCAAATCTTGGCCCATTTCCGGCTGGTACCTTGACCTACCATGCCGACGCCCGCACATTCTCCCGGCGCTCCGCGCCATCTGACCGATATGCATCTACGGACGCTCAACGAGGACGATCTTTACCACGAACTGGAACGCCTCCAGGCCGAGAACCGCGCGCTCACCCGTGAGAACCAAGCCCTCCGCGAATCGCGCGACGAATCCCAGCGCGAGGGCCAGCGTTACCGTCTGATTACGGAAAACACGCTCGACCTCATTTGCGAGGTTTCGCAGCATGGTTTCTTCACCTACGTCAGCCCCAATCATCAGGAAATCCTCGGTTATCAGCCCAAGGAACTCCTCGGCCAAAATTTCGCGGCTCTGATCCACCGCGACGAGGTGGACGAAGTGGTGGAAAAATTCAGCGAGTGCATCGTCGGCCTGTTTCCCTTCGTCTGCAGCTTCCGCCTGCGGCACAAGGACGGTGGTTGGCGCTGGGTGGAAGTCTCCGCCAAGCCATTGGAAGCCGTCGCCGTTCCCGGCGCAGCCAGCGCCGAAGCTCAGGCCATTTTCGTTTACCGCGATGTGACCGAACGGCGCGAAACCCGCCGCGCGCTGGCGACGGAGACCGAACGTCTGGCCGTGACCCTGGGCTCTATCGCCGACGGCGTCATCTCCACCGACCTCGACGGCCGCGTCGTGCAGGCCAACGACGCCGCCCTCGCCCTACTGGGCGTCCCGCGGGACGCGCTGCTGGGAGCCGCCATCGCCGAACATCTCTCCTTCTATACGGAAGCCAGCGGCGCGCCCGAAGGCAGCCCCATCGCCTGCGCGCTGGCCGAAGGCATTCCTTGCTCCCTGCCGATGTCCGGCACCACGCTCCTGCGCACCGCAGCGGGCACGGAGTTTGCCGTCGCGGGCACCGCCGCCCCCGTGCGCGACCAGGATCAACAAACCCTCGGCGCGGTGTTCGTCTTCCGCAACGTCACCGAGCGCCGCCGCACCGAGCAGGAACTCCTCAAGCTTTCCAAGCAGGAATCGCTCGGCCTCCTGGCGGCGCGCATCGCCCACGACTTCAACAACCTGCTCACCGTCATCCTGGGCAACCTGTCGCTGGCGAAGATCCTGATCCCACCCGGCGACGCCTCCCTGCGCCGCCTGACCGACACCGAGAAAGCCTGCCTGCGCGCCAAGGATCTCACGCGCCAACTCCTCGCCTTTGCGCGGGGCGGGATGCCGGTGCGCAAGTCGCTCGCGCTGGAGCCGATGGTGCGCGAATCGACCCGGCTGATCCTCCAGGAAGCCAGCATTCCGTACCGGCTCCAGTGGCCCGTGCCCCTCCCCCCGGTCAACGCCGACGCGGAACAGCTTCACCAACTCCTCTACGAACTCCTGACCAACGCCCTGCACGCCTCGCCGGTTGGCGGAACCATCCACCTGCGCGGCGAGACGGTGCAACTGGATGCTGACAGCACCCTCCCCCTCCCCGCAGGCCATTACGTGCGCCTGAGCGTCCGCGACGAGGGCACCGGCATTTCCGCCGCGCATCTCGCGCGGGTTTTCGAGCCGTTCTTCACGACCAAGGAAGACGCGCGCGGCCTCGGGCTGGCGACGTGTTTTCTCATCGCCCGCAACCACGACGGGTTTCTGACGGCGGATTCCGCGCCGGGCTTCGGCACGACGTTTTTCCTCTATCTGCCCGCGCTGGGCACCGTCGCGCCGGTCCCGCCGTTGCCGCTGGAACGGCCGGTCACCATGCACCTGTTCAACGCCGACCCCTACGCACCGGTGCCGATCCCACCCGGTTCGGCGGATACCCGGCGCGTGCTGGTCATGGACGACGAACCGCCCATCTGCGAACTCGCCAGGGAAATGCTCACCCAGGAGGGCTACCTCGTCGGCACCGCGTCCAACGGGGAGGAAGCCATCGAGATGTACGGGAAGGCGCTCGGGTCCGGCCAGCCCTACGACGTGGTCATCCTGGACATGACCGTGCGTGGCGGCCTGGGCGGGCGCGAGACGCTCGTCAAGCTCCTGGAAATCGACCCCGGGGTGCGCGCCATCGTGTCGAGCGGCTATTCGCAGGACGCGATGATGAGCCGCTACCGGGACTACGGTTTCCGGGGGGTGGTCAGCAAGCCTTACAGCGTGACGGAACTGACCCAGGGGGTCGAGCAGGCGATCCAGCAACCCCGGTAGAAATCTTCCGCGATGCCTGCGACGCCTGCGACGCCTGCGACATCTTTTCCGATTTAACCGCCATTAACCGGAAGATTGTCCCGACGATTGATCAACCGAAGATTTTTCCGCCCGGACCCTGTTCATTTCCGTCGCCCGCGCCTTGATAAGGTCGAGAAACGCCGCCGGTAGCGGGGCCAACTTCCCCTGCCACAACGCCGCGATTACCAGGGGCGCAAACCCCGGCAGCGGCAGCGCCCGCAACGCGGGCCTCGGCTGGACGCCCGGCACCGCCACCGACAACCCGACGCCGAACCTCTCCGCGACGTACGTTTCCACCAGGTCCATCGAACTCGCCTCGACGGACACCGTCCAGCGGTGCCCCCGGCGACGCAGCTCGGTCTGGAACTGCCGGGTCAGCGTCTGTTGTTCGCCGTAGGCGACGAGCGGCAGTCGCACCGTCTCGGTGGTCCAAAGTTCCTTGGCGGATTTCAGCGGCGAATCCTGGCGCACCAGCAGCACGAGCGGGAGTCGCAGCAACGTATGGGCTTTCAAGCCTGCCACGGGGCGGTCGGCCAGTTCGGTGATCGCCATGTCGATCTCCTGCCGTTGCAGAAGTTCCTCCGCCTGCGCCTGCGACGCTTCCTGCAAACAAAGCTGCACCAGGGGGGTACGTTTGTGCAGCTTGCGCAGCAGGTCGGGCACATGGTCACGCAACGCCTGCGCGCTCGCCGCCAGCCGGAGCCGTTGACCGGCCTCGCCCCGCAGTTCGGCGGCGACCTCGTCCAGGTTCTCGAAGAACGGGGTGATGAACTCCGCCAGTCGTTTGCCGGCGGCGGTCAGCGCGAAGGGCCGCCGCTGGAACAGGCTGGTCCCCAGCGCCTCTTCGAGCGCGAGCACCTGACCGCTCACCGCCGGTTGCTGGATGCCGTAGGGAATCTGGCGCACAGCCTGGCTGATGCCGCCGTGCTTGGCCACGTAGTAGAAAAGCTCCAGGTGGTGAACGTTCATCGCGCAAAAGGCACAAGGCAGAAGACAGACGGCTGGACCGGACCAAACGAACAGCTCCAGAACTTGGTCATCCCGAGGGGAGTTTTACGACCTGAAGGACCCCTCGGCAAGTACACGCTCGCCGTCAACGAAAGACCTTTCGCTCGCCTTCCGCCTTCAAGAAAACTCCACCGACTCCTCCGCCAGGTCGCGGATCACCGTCAGAATATCCTCGGTCACTTCCAGGAACAACACGCTGACCAGATACGCCTTTTCGTCGTCTACCCGGGAGCAATCGACGACGATTCCCTCGGTTCGCAGCAGGCGGCCCCCGCCCGTGCCGCCGTCCTCGGCCACCTGAAAGTTCACGCTCAACTCGGTCCCTGGCTCGAAATACCACCGGGTTTTGATGCGCAGTCCCTGACGGCAAACATGCAGGTCCTGCACGTCGAAGTCAGCGGAGTCCGCCCCGTAATCGAGGTGGATCGAAGCCGTCTTGTCAGGGTCCGGAATCATCGCGGAATACACACCAATCGCTGGGCCTGAGAACGACGGCGACCGGGGGAACGGGGCCGCGTTAAGACACCGTAGCACCCCACTTTGCGCTGTCAACGGACCGACGTTTCCGGCCGCGGAATTTCCGCGCGTAAGCCCGCACGGGCGCGCGCCTCGCGCAGCAACCGGACGGCCACGCCGCCCAGCACCATCGTGACCGTCAGTGAAAGCACCAATCCCCCGATCCAGACCGCATACTGCCCGCCCGACGGATGCTCCCCCGCGCGCCACACCTGCCAGCCGAAGTGTCCCAGCCGGCCCAGGTAGGCGTACAGAAACATCCCCGGCGACCAGCCCAGCGCGATCCAGGTCATGCAAGGCCAGAAACGCAGGCGCGTCAGCCCGTAGCAATAGTTGAACAGGCTGGTGGGAAATAGCGGGCTGGCCTGGCTCAGCGCCACGATTTTCCAGCCTTCCTTCTCCACGGCCAGGTCCAACTCCCGCCACTGCGGGCGGCTCGCCAGGTGCCGTTCGATGAACCGCCGCCCGAACGTCCGGCTGATCCAGAAGGCCCCGGCGGCGGCGAGCAGATGACCCGTCAACGCCATGAAAAATCCCTGCCACAGCCCGAAGAGGAAACCGCTGCCGATGACGAGAACGCCACCGGGGAGGAGGAGGAGGTTGCAGGCGGCGTGGACCAGCGGATAGCAAATCGTGCTCCAAGGCTGATGCCGGGCGATGAAGCCGTCCAGACGGTGGAAAAGCTGGTCCAGCGGATAGATGCGCCCGACGATCAACACCACCGCAAAGGCCACACCCAGGCTGAGTAACTGGAAGGCGACGGCACGGGCGGGCTTGGACAACATGGAGCGTTACGGGTGGGACGGGCGGTCCGGCGGCGGCGGGGCGTCCAACGGCGGGGGAGTGCCCAGCCAGATGCTCCGCTGACGGGCATCACGGTAGAAGCGTGCGTCCTCCGAGCGCACGAGAACCCAGAGCGCAAAGAGCATCCATGCAGTTGTGGCGAGCAGGGACACATTCTCGGCCAATTCTTGGCCGATCCCCTCGCCAACCCACTTGGCCGGCAAACCGGCGACGCCCATTTCTTTGATCCGGTAAGCCTGGAAACCGAGGACCATCGACGTGAAAAGAACCGCTGCAAAGGCGCAGGCAGCCACGCCGAGCGAGTAGAAAATCGTCAGGCAGCCGGTGCTGGTTTTGCCTCCTCGCCACGCCGCCCGACACAACAGGTAAATCATGGTGACGCTCAGGATCAGATTCAGCCACGGATTTCCCTTGGAGACGGTGCCCCCGGTTGCCATGTACCCGGACGCAAAATCCTTCAGGACGGAGCGCAACCACCAGAGCGCAGTTCCGACGACCACGACCAGCGTTAGCCACTTTCCGCGCTGGTAAGCGGCGCGATTGATGGAAGGATCGTTGGTGAAGTCGGGCATCAGGCGCGTGCGAAGTGCGTCAGTTCGACGGTCAGCTCGTAGTTCAGGAATGGCGTGATGAGGTATACCCCGGGGAAGTGGTCCAGCGACGCGCGGCAGATTTCCTTGGCCAGTTCCACGCCCATCGCGCGGCCTTCCGGGCCTTCCTTGCCCGCCATCTTTTCGCGCACGGCGTCGGGAATGAGGATGCCGGGGACCTCGTGGTGCAGGAACTCGGCTTGGCGACCGTTGAGCAGCGGCCACACGCCCATGAAAATCGGCACACCGAGACCTGCCGTGCGTTCGGCGACGGTTTTGACGAGGGCGGTGTCGAAGACGGGTTGCGTCATCACATATTGTGCGCCCGCCGCGAGCTTGCGCTCCAGACGGGCAATCTGCGCGTCGAGGTGTTTGGCGTTCGGATTGAATGTGCAACCGGTCACGAAGCGCGTCTGCGCCTTGACCGACTTGCCGACGTGGTTGAACCCCTCGTTGAGGCGCTTCACGATGCCGATGAGCTGCACGCTCGTCACGTCGTACACCGACTTCGCGCCGGGATGGTCGCCCACCTTGGCTGGGTCGCCCGTCAGCGGCAGGACGTGCCGAATGCCCAGCGCCGCCATGCCCATGAGTTCGCTCTGCAGGCCGAGCAGATTCTTGTCGCGGCAGGAGACGTGCAGCAGCGGCATGATGTTGTGCCGCGCCTTGAGCAAGGCCCCGGCGGCGAGGTTGCTCACGCGGAGGATCGCCAGCGAATTGTCCGCCAACGTGACAGCATCCGTCCCGGCGTCGGTCAGCGCCTTGGCCCCGGCGACGAATTTCTCCAGGTCGAGCGTCTTGGGCGGGTCCAACTCCGTGATGACCACCGTCTTGCCCTGCGCGATCTTGTCGAGGATGGAAACCTCCTCCACCTCCGGCGCGGGCGGCTGAAACCCGGCGGCAGGCCGCTCGGCGAACGCCTCCACCTTCGGCGCAACGGTGGCGCGCGGCGGCGGCTCAATGGGCCGGACAACCGTTTTGCTCGTCACGGGCGCGAGGTCCTTGATGGCGGCGGCAATCGCGGCGACCTGCCCCGGCCCCGTCCCGCAGCAGCCGCCGACCAGCCGCGCGCCCTGCTTGACCAGATCCCGCGCCACCGTGGCGAAATATTCCGGCGCGGTGTGGTAGAAAAACCGGCCCTCGACGTAGCGCGGGTGCCCGGCGTTCGGATAGGCCGACAGCAGCAGGTCCGGCGTCACCGGGACGTGTTCGAGCAGCTTGAGCGTGGCGTGCGGGCCGTTCAGGCAATTGACGCCCACGATGTCCGCGCCCGCCGCGCGCAGCTTGTCGAACGCCTCCGTGATGAGCAAGCCGCTCGGCAGACGCCCCTCCTCCGCGCAGGCCAGCGAACACAGCGCGGGCAGGTGGTGGAGGCTCTGCTTTTGCTCCAGCGCGATGAGGAGTTCTTCCTCGTCGAGAAACGTCTCGAAAAAAATCAGGTTCACGCCGCCGTCGAGCAGCGCGCCGATCTGCTGCCGGTACACGGCGGCGCGGTCGATGTGGCGTTCGCGCGCCTCGTCCGCCGTGATGCCCAGCGGCCCGACGCTGCCCGCGACGTACACTCCGCCCTGCCCGCGCGCGGCGTCCTTGGCGAGTTGCGCGGCGGTCCAGTTGAGTTCGTTGACGCGGCCTTCGAGCCCGTGGCGTTCCAGGCGGACGGCGTTCGCGCCGAAACTGTTCGTCCCGATGATCCGCGCCCCGGCGGCGATGTAATCGGTGTGAATGCGGCTGACGAGCTCGGGCGCGCTGAGGCAGAATTCCTCCAGGCAGCGGTCAAACGGGGCGTCGGCCAGTTCCATGAGCATGGAGCCCATCGCGCCGTCACCGGGGAGCACGCGGGAGGAAAGTTCGTCAATCAGGTCCATCG
>CAHJWO010000186.1 GCA_903642295.1 PVC group bacterium
CATCGAATGAACCGTAGTAACCCGGGAAATAACCGCCGTAAAAATAGGGGTAATATAATCCAGTGTAAAAGTACGGGTTGTAGCGGTGAAAACCGCGCGGCCGGTAACCCTGACGTTGGTTACCCTGACGGGCATAATTCCCAGCATTGTTGCGGGCTGAATACCCCGCAGCACCCGGATTGAGATATTGTCCGGGTGCAACACGGTCCCGAAGAGCCGCCTGTCCCGAATCGTAGGCTTGGCCGTATCCATAGTGCCCGCCGCGCGATGCAGGCGCCACCCGTGCCGAATGCGGTTCCGACCAAGGATTCGTCGGCCGGGCAGCGGCAACCATTGCACTACCGATGCCCAGTCCGGACCGGGTTTCACGCGCATAAGCGCCCGGCGCGTTGCCGTAAAAGTTCCGGCCGATGCTCGGGACCTGCCGCTGACCGAACGCCGCACCGTTGCCATAGGCGGATCGCGGGCCAGCCGCGTATCCGCTGAACCCACCGCTACGTGAAAACTCGTGGGAGGCACCTCCCGAATACCCCGATGGGACCGCTCGCACTGCACCCGCATTGGAACCGCCCCCGCCGAAGCTCGTTGATCCCCCGCTGGCCCTGCCGGGGCTGGTTGCCCCAGCGCCCGAAGAAGCAGCGGCGTGACCTGAACCCGCCGAACTGCCGCCTGCCGATGCCGCGCTGACGCCGGTGCTTGCTCCGGAGGAAGCCGCGCCAACTCCAGCGGACACGCCGCCACCCGGCGCAGCCCACCCTGGGATTGCTCCCGCGAGTAAAACTACGATCCCGAGCAAAATCGGGCTCCGCTGCTGGCTGGAAATGGATGGGTTTCTCATAAAGCCTTTCTCAAATGAAATCGAACCTGATCATGCTGGCAGATGCCTGCATCAAGGAGCGAACGGCGGGCCATCGAAGACATCCACGGCGGCGGGCCATGCTTTGCTGCAAGATACATCATGCTCGCTGGCGCCGCAAAATGATGGCGAAATTGTTGACCCTACATCGAACATTTGGCACCAGAAACTGTCTCAATTTAATACAGATTTCATGCAACCGGATAAATTCACCACTCTCACTCAGCAAGCCTTCCAGTCCGCTCAGAATGACGCCACCGAGCGCGGCCATTCCGAGTTGACCAACGAACATTTGCTGCGCGCACTTTTGGATCAAGCCGATGGGGTCACACGTCCGCTCTTGGAAAAGATCGGGGTTGCCACCCCCAAACTCGGCGAACGTCTGGACGCTGAACTGACCCGTCGCCCGAAAATCGTCAGCGGCAGCGGACAGCTCACGCTCGCGCGCGGTTTGCGCCAGACGCTGGACGATGCCCAGCGCGAGATGACCTCGCTGAAAGACGAATTCCTGAGCGCCGAGCACTACCTCCTCGCCCTGGCGAAATCCAACGATCCCGCCGCGAAGCTTCTCAAGGACGAACATGTCACTCATCCCCGCCTGCTGGAAGCTCTCCAGCAGGTGCGCGGCAACCAGCGCGTGACCGACCAGAACCCCGAGGGCAAATACCAGACCCTGGAGAAGTATGGCCGCGACCTCACCGAACAGGCCCGCAAAGGCAAGATCGACCCGGTCATCGGGCGCGACGACGAGATCCGCCGCGTCATGCAGGTCCTCAGCCGCCGCACCAAGAATAACCCCGTCCTCATTGGCGACCCCGGCGTCGGCAAGACAGCCATCGTCGAAGGCCTCGCCCGGCGGATCGTCGCGGGCGACGTGCCCGAGTCACTCAAGAGCAAGCGTATCATTGCGATGGACCTCGGGTCCATGATCGCCGGCGCAAAGTTCCGGGGCGAATTCGAGGACCGCCTCAAGGCGTTTTTGAAAGAAGTCACCTCCAGCGAGGGCGAGATCATCCTTTTCATCGACGAATTGCACACCATCGTCGGCGCGGGCGCGGCGGAGGGCGCGGTTGACGCCTCGAACCTGCTCAAGCCTCAACTCGCGCGGGGCGAGCTGCGCACCATCGGCGCAACCACCCTCGACGAGTACCGCAAATACATCGAAAAGGACGCCGCTCTGGAGCGGCGTTTTCAGCCCGTCATCGTGGATGAACCGAGCGTGGAAGACACCATCGCCATCCTGCGCGGTCTGAAAGAGCGTTACGAGGTTCACCACGGCGTCCGCATCCTCGACGCCGCTCTGGTCGCCGCCGCGCAGCTTTCCAACCGCTACCTGACCGAGCGTTTCCTGCCCGACAAGGCCGTGGACCTCGTGGACGAAGCGGCCTCCCGCCTCAAGATCGAACTCGACTCCAAACCCACGGAAATCGACCAGCTCGACCGTCAGATCATGCAGGGCGAAATGGAACGCACCGCCCTCCAGAAGGAAAAAGATGCCGCCAGCCACGAACGCGTCCTCAAACTCGACAAAGACCTCGCCGACCTCAAGGAGCAGAGCGCCCGCCTGACCGCGCAGTTCCAGGCCGAGAAAGCGCAGATCGACGACGCGCAAAAGATCCAACGCGACATCGACGCCGCCCGCACCGAACTCGAACAGGCCCAGCGTCGCGGCGAACTCAGCCGCGCCAGCGAGATCCAGTACGGACTTCTCCCCGAACTCCAGCGCCAACTCGACGCCCACAACGCCAAACTCGCCGAGGTCCAGCGCGACGGCTCCCGGATGCTTCAGGAGGAAGTCACCCCGAATGACATCGCCGACGTGGTCAGCAGTTGGACGCGCATTCCCGTCTCGCGCATGAACGAGGGTGAGCGTGAAAAGCTCGTCAAGATGGAAGATCGCCTGGGTCGGCGCGTCATCGGCCAGCGCGAGGCCATCGAAGCCGTCGCCAACGCGGTTCGCCGTTCCCGCTCGGGCTTGCAAGACCCGAACCGTCCCGTCGGCTCGTTCATGTTCCTCGGGCCGACTGGCGTCGGCAAAACCGAACTCAGCCGCGCGCTCGCGGAATTTCTCTTCGACGATGAGAACAACCTCATCCGCATCGACATGAGCGAGTACATGGAGAAACACACGGTCGCCCGGCTCATCGGCGCGCCTCCCGGTTATGTCGGTTACGAGGAGGGCGGCCAGCTCTCCGAGGCCGTCCGCCGCCGCCCGTACTCGGTCGTGCTGTTCGACGAAATTGAGAAAGCTCACTCCGATGTGTTCAACGTCCTGCTGCAAGTGCTCGACGACGGCCGCATCACCGACGGCCAGGGCCGCACGGTGGACTTCAAGAACACCGTCATCATCATGACCAGCAACCTGGGCGGCCAGTTCATTCTGGACAGCGACCTCTCGCCCACCGAGCAGGAGCGCCGCGTCAAGGAAGCCCTGCGCGGCCATTTCCGCCCCGAGTTCCTCAACCGCGTGGACGAAATCATCATCTTCGACCGCCTGACCAACGACGATCTCCGGCAGATCGTCACTGTCCAGCTGGGCAGCCTGATGAAGCGCCTCGCCGCCAAAAAACTGACGCTTGACCTCAACGACGACGCCCGGGACCTGCTCGCCCGGGACGGCTACGACCCGATCTACGGCGCGCGTCCGCTCAAACGTGCGATCCAAAAGCTGATCCTCGATCCGCTCAGCATGGAAATCCTCGAAGGCCGTTTCAAGGAGGGCGACCACATCGTCGCCGAGGTGCGCGACAACACCCTGTTGTTTACGACTGGCCAGTAACCGGCGTGGCGCATTATAAAGAGGAGCGTGAAACGACGCTCCCCTTTTTGTTGGTGCATCCTGCCCTGCGCGTTGATGGCTGCCATGCTTCCCAGTCTCAGCGACGCCCAAGAAAAGCCGCCGACGGACGATGCCATCCTTCAACTTCTCCGCCGACGCATCGACGAGAAGAAAAAAGGGGTCGCCATCGTCGTCGGCTGGATCGACGAGCACGGCCCGCGCGTCGTCTCCTACGGGCGCACCCGCCGCGACGGCGACACCGCCGCAGACGGCAAAACGATGTTCGAGATCGGCAGCGTTTCCAAGGTCTTCACCTCGCTGCTCCTCGCGCTGGCAGTCGAACGCGGCGAGATGAAGCTGGACGATCCAGTGGCCAAATACCTGCCGCCGGAAGCGAAGGTACCCACTCGCAACGGCAAGCAGATTACGCTGGTCGATCTCTCCACGCACCGCTCCGGCTTGCCCAGGATGCCGAACAATTTCACGCCGAAGGATAACGAAGATCCTTACGCGGACTACACGCCGGCGCAACTGTACGCCTTCCTTGGCGGCCACACGCTGACGCGGGATATCGGGGCACAGTTTGAGTATTCCAACCTGGGAGCCGCGCTCTTGGGCCAGGCTCTCGCGCGCCGTGCCGGGAAGTCCTACGAGCAATTGATCACCGAACGCGTCCTCCAACCCCTCGGCATGAAGAGCACGGGCATCACGCTGTCCAAGGACGAGCAATCCCGCCTCGCTGCTCCTTACCACGAAGACCTTTCTCCAGCGAAAAATTGGAACGTCGGTGTCTTCGCCGGGGCAGGGGCCATCCGCTCCGACGTGGACGATATGCTACTTTTTCTGTCGGCGGAGATGGGGCGAACTTCGTCCCCACTGGCCAACGCGATCAAAACGACTCAACAAGTCCGCAATCAGACGAACGGACCGGGCTTTAACATCGGCTTGGGTTGGATGATAGACCACCCGGACAACTCCACGTTTGTCTGGCACAACGGAGGGACGGGCGGCTACCGGAGCTTCGTGGGGTTCGTGCCCGAACGCGGCTGGGGCGTGGTCGTCCTCTCGAACACCGCCAACGAGGTGGATTACATCGGCTATCAACTGACGCATCCGCCCAAGCAGCGGGCCGCTGTGACGATGAAACCCGAGTTGGCCGACCATTACGTGGGTCGTTACCAACTCGCGCCGGACTTCATTCTCACCTTCAGCCGGGAAGGGGATCGCTACTACCTTCAGGCGACGGGCCAGGGTAAAAACGAGGTGTTCCCCGAATCCGAAACCGACTTCTTCCTGAAGGCGGTGGATGCCCAAATCAGCTTCGTGAAAGACGCCACGGGCACCGTCACGGGATTGGTCCTGCATCAAGGCGGCGATCAATCCGCCAAGCGTTTGCCCTGAAGGGCCACGGGCGAAACGATCCCGTCGCGCCAACGTGAGCGAAAGGTCCGGACGGCGGTCCCAGCCGTCACCATTTCAAGGTAGGGAGATCTCTCCGAGACCTTCCCCGCCGGGGCGCAGGTCCCTCTGGATTTCAACGGTGGCTGGCGACCTCCAGGTGCCCGTGCTCAACTGATGTAACCGAACCACTTTGCCCCTTCCCCATCGCTCCGCCCCCGCGCCAGCCGGGTCGAAAACGTCCCTTCCCAAACTGCCCATCACGTCCGCAAAGTAATCAACGTCACTTCCGGCGGCGCCCCCCACCGGACCGGCGCAACGATGGTGCCCACCCCCCGCGAAACGTACACGCGCGCCGTCGGTCCCTGGACCAACCCGGCGCGGTACTTCTGTCCGTGGCGCGAAGCCGTGAACGGCGCGCCCACCAGCGGCAGCACGATCTGACCCCCGTGTGTATGCCCGCTCAAAACCACGTCCACCCGGGGATCGCGGATGCGTTCCACGATGTCGGGATTATGCGAAAGCAGGAGGCACGCATCCTGCGGGCGGCATTGACTCAGGGCGCGGCGCAGGTCGGGCTTGCCGGTGCGATAGTCGTCCACCCCGCAGAGCCAGAGTCGCGCCCCGCCGTGCTCCACCCACACGCCAGTGTTGGTCAATTCGGTGAACCCGGCCTCCGCCAACGCGCGGCGCGTGAGCATGGCGCTGACCTTGCGGTCGTGGTTGCCCAATACGGCAAACCTTCCGAGCGGCGCGCGCAGTCCGCCAAGGACCGCCACTCCTGGCGCAACGAGTCGCCGCGGATTCCCCTGCGGAAAGTACGCTCGACGCCTTTGCACGTAATCGCCGCCGAGCGCCACGAGATCGGGCTGGAGCGCGTTGGTCATTTCAACGACGTGCTCCAGGTAAGAAAGCGGCACCCCGGGTCCGTGGTGTGTGTCGGTTAGAAACGCCACCGTGAGGCCGTCAAAAGCTTCCGGCAGATGACGCACCGGCAAATCGACCCGCTCCACCACCGGAGATTTCGCCTCACGCAACGCGTAGGCGGACCCCGCCCCGCCGGATGCCAATCCTACGACCGCCAATCGTTGCAAAAATTGTCGTCGGTTCAGCATGTTCGGGTGACGCTATATCGTCTCGTTGTTCGACTCATCAAGCTTCCGTTACCCCCGCGCCGCGACTCCGGGTGCGGATCGTGTCGGTATGTCGTCCAAATTCACCCGGCTTTGAATTTCCCGTGATTTTCCACAGAGGAGGAGTCGAATTTCAGGATGCTTTGTGAGGCAAAGTCTAACGTCCCAAAGGAGGTCAGCCCTGTCCGGCTCTGACGATTTGTTCCAGCAGGGAAAGGTAGCTTTGAAACGCGGTCCGACCGCGTTCGGTCAGGGTATAAGTCGTCTGGGGGCGGTCGAGCACCTCCTTGGTCACGGCGACGTAACCGCCGGCGTGCAGCGTGCGCAGGTGGGTCACGAGGTTGCCGTCGCTCATCTTCAACTCACTCTTGAGGTCCGCAAAGGACCACCGCACGCGCGTGGCGAGCAGCGTCATAATGGCCAGTCGCCCACGCTCATGGATCACCTTGTCGATTTGATCGAAATCCACGGTCATGGCACGGGCGGGTGAAGTTCACTGACCAGGGGCCGTGATTCGACGGCGTCCAAACCACGGGCCCGGTCACGCACCCACACGACCGCCGCATAAATCAGGTGGTAGAGCCCGAAAGTCGTGCCCATGATAGTCGCCGGGAAAAATCGCGTCGGCGTCGGCAAGTCGATCCCGGGCAAAATGGATTGGTTCATCAGGTAGATGAACAATCCAACCCCGGTAAACAAAAAGGCCCAACCCAGGACGATGATCGAACGTGGCGCAAAGTTCATCGTCGAGAGCAAACCCAAACCGTAGCAAATCAGCCACATGAGCGTGGGCAGGATCGGTTGGTCAGTGGTGAGCGTCAGACAGGCGCTGATTGCCGTGCCCGCGAAAAATCCGGGCATGACGGACCGGATCGCCAGCCTCATGCCAGGCGAGATGGACAATTCGCCACGCCGCCGACTTCCCCGAACGATGAAGACCATGTTTGCTGACAGGGTCAAGATGAACACCAGGGACCACAGGAAAAAATAGTGGCGGGCATCGACATTGCGCCCTGCCTCGGCGGATTGCCACCAGAGCATCGAGGCGGACAGCGCAAATGACAACAGCCCGCCGACCAGCGCCGCCGGCGCGGAAATGGCCCGATAGATCGTGGCGCGTTCCATCAACAGACGGATGGCGCGCAGATGTTCCTCGGCTCCCTGGTCGGTGATCACCAGGTTACTTTGTAGCGCAAAGTGAAGGTGGCGCAAATTTATTTTCGCAATTGCCGCAAATTTGCTTTTTATGTCGCAAGCGTTGCAAGCGTCGCAGAGGTAGCGAAATGAGGCAGCCGGTCATCCTCGCTTTTTGTCGGCGTCTTTTTCTTCCCGACCGCGTTGCTTGAAAATGATGGGCAGGCCGGGGTAGGGGAACACTTCGCGCATTTTGTTCTCCAGATATTTGCGGTAGGGATCGGTGAGGGTCGCCGGATCGTTGACGAAGAGGAGAAAGACAGGGACCGGAATCGTCGAACTCGATTTGTCGGGTAGCTGGGTCGCGTAGAGCACCTTGAAACGCTTGTTGGCGCGCAGGGGCGGGGGCTGGAGTTCGATGGCGGAGTGGATGATGCGATTGAGCGGGCCGGTGCCAATCTTGGCGTTGGCGGCCTGGCGGGTTTTCTCGATGGCTTTGAAGAGACGGCCGACCTGCGAGCCCTTCAAGGCGGAGGTGGCGATGAGGGGCACGAAGTTGAGGAAAAACAATTCGGCGCGGGCGTTGTCCAACCAGGCCTCGCGGAACTCGCGTACGCTGGCGGTGGAATCATCGGGCGGCGTGAGGAGGTCCCACTTGTTGACCGCGACGATGCACGGTTTGTTGGCGCGCTGGATGAGCCCCGCGATCTGGCGGTCCTGCTGCGTGACACCCGCCGATGCGTCGATGACCAGGACACAGAGGTCCGCCCGCTTGATGCTGGACTCCGAGCGCATGACGCTGAAAATCTCGGCGGAGTTGTCCCGCTTGCCGCGGTGGCGGATGCCGGCGGTGTCGATCAGGACGTAGTCCTTGCCGTCGAAGTGGCAGCGGATGTCCACGGCGTCGCGGGTGGTGCCGGACACCTCGCTGACGATGGTGCGTTCCTGGCCCATGATTGCATTGGTGAGGCTGCTTTTGCCAACGTTGGGCCGGCCCACCAACGCGAGAAGCGGAGGTTGCGTTTTCGCGTCGGGGCGGGCGGGTTCTTCATCGCTGTCCGTGTCGTCGGCGGTGGGTTCCGGCTCCGGGAGGCGGTCGGTGACGGCGCGGACCAGTTCGTTAATACCACGACCGTGGGCGGCGCTGACCCCGAGCACCTCGGCGAAACCCAGGCGGGAAAACTCCGCTTCCAAAGGGGAATGCATGGCTTCGTCGATCTTATTGACCACGAGGAGGACAGGTTTATCGGCGCGGCGCAGGAAGCGGGCGAGTTCCTGGTCCACGGGGGTAATCCCGGCGCGGCCATCCACGACCAGGAGGATCACTGTGGCGGAGGTGAGCGCGATCTCGGCCTCGACCCGGACGCGGGCGGAGAAGTCGCCGTCGGCGTCGGAGCCGATGCCGCCGGTGTCGATGATCTCGAACGGGTGTGAACGGGCCAGGCGACATTCGGCGGTGAGGCGGTCACGCGTGATGCCGGGCTGATCGTGGACGATGCTGATCTGGCGGCCGGCCAGCCGGTTGAACAGGGCGGATTTACCGACGTTGGGGCGTCCGACGATGGCGACGGCGGGAAGGGCGGCAGGGGGGCTCATACGAAAGGCGG
>CAHJWO010000187.1 GCA_903642295.1 PVC group bacterium
AAGGGATGGGCAGGTCCATCCTGCCAGAGTGCCAAGCCCTTCACGCGCAAGCAAAATTAAGATGCGTTCGCCCTGGGTTCTTGAACCTTGAATCTTCTCTTCCGACCGTGTTATGGTGTGCGCTGATGCTGAACGCCCGTCCCGCCGCTGCTCCCACCCTGTACGAGGGCGGCGCGTTCGACCCCGAATTCGAGCGGGTATTGCGCATCGCCAATCCGGGGGCGGCCTTGCGGCGCGCGCTGACTTTCCTGCCCGCCGCTGATCTTTCCGGTGCGGGTTGGCTGCAATCGTGGGAGACGTGGCGCGAGCACATCCTGGCCGCGAAGCTGGCACCGGTGCTGATGTCGGTGGCCGACCACGCCGGACGCGGCGCGGCGAAGGAAATCCAGGCGCTCGACCTGGAGCTGCATGGCGGGTTGGAGCCAGCGGCTTCCGAACGGAGTATCCTCGCGGGTAAACGGCTGTTACGACAGCTTTCGAGCGCCCGGGGTGAACGATTTTTAACCAAGCTGCAGGTGTGGTCCGACGCCGGGGCGCTGCCGACGCATTTTCTGACGGTGTACGCCACGCAGAGCGCGCTTTTCCACCTTTCGCTAAGGTTGTTGCTGCCGGGCTATGCGTATTGGGAGTGGACGGCGGCCATGCAGTCGTGTCCGCCGCCGGGCGGCTCCGCGCCGGAGTTTTCCCAGGCCGTGCCCGGCTTGCAACAGACCGTTCAGACGACGCTCTCCGCCCACCGTTTCCATGCCGCGCAACCCCTTGCTCCCGCCGTCGTCGGTGCATCCTAAGCACCTGCGAAATAGAAGCTCGGTGGATGGCGGTCTCCGAGCGCCCTGTGTTCCCGGCGGCGCAGCCGCCATGCGGCCAAGCTTTTTAGACTGCGGCGCGGTCCCGAAAACCTGGCGCTCGGAGATCGCCATCCACCTGGAAACCTTCTCGTACATGCTTAGATCGGCCACCGCCGAGCCGGAAGTCTTCCAGGAAGAGCAGACCTCCACGGCGGCGGACGTGCCCTGGAACGTGGTCGTCCATAACGACCCGATCACCAAGATGAACTATGTCACGATGGTGTTTCGCAAGGTGTTCGGCTATTCCAAGGAGAAGTCGGAAGTTCACATGATGGAGGTTCACCAGAAGGGGCGGTCCATCCTGTGGTCGGGACTGCGCGAGCGCGGGGAATTGTACGTCCAGCAGTTGCACGGTTATCAACTGCTGGCGACCCTGGAGAAATCGCAGTAGGGGGCCTGGGGCGTTCAAGGAGCCAAGGAAGGTCGAAGGTCCAAGATTCTAGGCGGAATCCTGCCGTGGCGTTTTGCGTGGAAGTCCCGTAATTTATCCCATGAAGCTGCGGCGCAAGGGGGACGGAAAAAGCCCCATCGTGTTCGAGGACATCGAACCGTTTTTTCTCGACCAGTTGCGGCGGCTGCCCGGGTTCGCGGACCCGATGGATGATCCGGCGGCCAAGGCGCGGTTGTTCAGCGCGCCCACGCCACGCGGCGGGGATGGGGACGAGTTCAATGAAGATTGGGAACGGTACGTCGAGCCGGAGATCCGCGGACTGTTCCGGTCGGCACAGTCGGTCGTGGAGGAGGATTTGTCGCCGCTGCCGGAAGTGGCGGGCAAGGCCCCGATCGAGGCGTTTGATCCGGTGGCATTCGTGCCGACCTCGGCCAAGCTGGAGATTCCGTTCAAGAATGCCGAGGCGTGGTTGAGCGTGTTGAATCAGGCGCGGTTGGTGATCGCAGCGCGGCGGGGGTTCGGGGAACGGGAGATGGAAGAGGAACTAGTGTTTCCGCCGTTTTCGGAACGGGACCTGGATTTGTTTCGGGTCCATTTTTATGATTTTGTCCAACAGGTGTTGTTGCGGGAGCTGGGGTTTGAGTAGAGGGAGAGGGTGGCGGGAGATGTGGAAAGGTGAGGGGCCTGCGGCCCAGCTTCGGACGGCTGGGACAGCCGTCCCTACCTGATTGCTTCAACATTGACGTATTGATTTGTCGGGGCGGCATCCGGGGGGTGGGCGGGTCCCGTATCCTCCCGTTGACTGCATTGCGCCGATGGTTCTAAAGGCGGCTCTGCGCCTGTTTTCTTGCCATGTGGATCGTCAGACTAGCCTTGCGGCGTCCTTACACCTTTACGGTGATGGCGTTGCTCATTTTTGTCCTGGGTGGGATCGCCGTGGCCACGATGTCCACGGACATCTTTCCCGAGATCAACATCCCGGTGGTCAGCGTCATCTGGTCCTACACGGGAATTTCTCCCGGGGACATGGAGACGCGGGTCGTCAACATCGCCGAGCGGGCGATGACGACCACGGTCAACGGCATCGAACACATGGAGAGCCAATCCATGAACGGCGTGGGCGTGATCAAGGTTTACTTCCAGCCCAACGTCAAGATCGAGGAAGCCGTGGCGGAAATTACCAGCATCCAGCAGACGATCCTGCGCGTGCTGCCGCCGAACATCACGCCGCCGCTCATCATTCGGTACAGCGCGAGCAACGTGCCGGTGCTGCAACTCGCGGTGTCGAGTCCGACGCTGTCGGAGCAGGAGTTGTATGATTATAATTTGAACTTTGTCCGGCAGCAGTTGGCGACCGTGCAGGGCGCGAGCGTGCCGTTGCCTTACGGCGGCAAGCCCCGGCAAATCATGGTCGATATCAACTCGGCGGCCATGTACGCGAAGGGCGTCTCGCCGACGGACGTGACCAATGCACTCAACGCGCAAAACCTGATTTTGCCGGCGGGCACGGTCAAGATCGATCAGCGCGAATATCTCGTAAAGCTCAACGGGAGCCCGGACGTGGTAAGCGCCTTTAATGACTTGCCGGTGAAGGTGGTCAACGGGTCGATTGTTTACATGCGCGACGTGGCGCAGATTCACGACGGGTTCGCCGTGCAGCAGAACATCGTCCGCAAGGACGGGATGCGCGCGACGCTGGTGAGCATCCTGAAAAGCGGCGGGGCGAGCACGGTGGACATCGTCAACAAGGTGAAGGCCCGGCTGGAAGAGATTCGCGGGGGATTCCCGGCGGGGTTCAATGCGGAACAGCTTTTCGATCAGTCGGTGTTCGTGACGGAGGCGAAGAACGGGGTGATCAAGGAGGCGGCGATTGCCGCTTGTCTGACGGCAGTGATGATTCTGGTGTTTCTGGGAAGTTGGCGCTCGACGTTAATCATCGCGGTGTCGATTCCGCTTTCGATTTTGGTGTCGCTGTTGTTGCTGGATGCGCTGGGTTACACGCTCAACGTGATGACGCTGGGCGGGCTGAGTCTGGCGGTGGGGATTCTGGTCGATGACGCGACGGTGGAACTGGAGAACATCCATCGGAATCTGGGTATCGATAACAAACCGTTGACCAGGGCGGTGCTCGACGGCGCGCAGCAGATTGCCGTGCCCGCGTTCGTAGCGACGTTGTCGATCTGCATCGTTTTCGTGTCGGTGGTGTTCCTGAACGGCCCGGCGTTTTATTTGTTTGTGCCGCTGGCGCTGGCGGTGGTGTTCGCCATGATGACGAGTTATCTGCTGTCGCGGACGCTCGTGCCGGTGATGGTGCATTTTCTATTGCCGCCGGAGGTGGAGTTGTACCGGGAAGAAGCGGCGAACGAAGGCGGTGGAAAAGGGCAGGCGGGGAACGGGAAGAAGAACGAGGGTGATGAGCAGGAAGAGTTGCCGCTGCAACGGCACGAGCATCAGGAGACGTTGGGGTTGGTCGACGGGAAGGAGCAGGGGAACGGTGAGCACGGGAGCGGAGGGGCGGGGGAAGCGAACGGCACCCGGAGGTCGCCATCCACTTCCAGAGGGGCTTCCAGCCCGACGGGGACGGCCGGGACAGCCGGCCCTACCTTGGAGGAGCCGGAATATGCCGCGCCGCGCGAAAGTTGGGAACCGGACGGGGCGGTGGACGAAGCGGGCGGGAAGGGGAAGAACGGGGCGGCCCAAGCTCACGGGGGGAAGGAGCCGCACAAGGATTGGGTATGGCGCATCCACGAGCGGTTTAATCACCACTTCGAGAATTTCCGCGAGGGGTACACGAATATGCTCGAATGGGCGCTGGAGTTCCGCGTGGCGACCATTCTGTTTTTTGTGTGCTTGTTTGTCGTATCGGCGGTGCTGGTTCCTTACATCGGGCGGGATTTCTTTCCCCGGGTCGATGCCGGGCAGTTTCGTTTGCACGTTCGCACCGTAGCCGGGACGCGCATCGAGGAAGCCGAGCGGACGTTCGGCGAGGTGGAAAATTACATCCGACAGGTCGTGCCGAAAGACGACATGCGGCTCATTATCGACAACATCGGGTTGCCGGTGGGCGGCGTGAACCTCGCGTTCAGCGACAGCGCGACCATTGGCTCGACGGACGGGGAAATCCAGGTGTCGCTCAAGCCGGGACACAAGGCCTCGATCTGGGATATTTCCAAGCGGCTGCGGCGGGAGTTGCCCGCGAAGTTTCCGAGTGTGACTTTCTTTTTTCAGCCAGCGGATATTGTCAGTCAGATTTTGAATTTCGGGTTGCCCGCGCCGGTGGATTTGCAGGTGACCGGCCGCTCGAAGGATAATTTTGCGCTGGCGCACGAAATCGCGGGCAAGATGTCGAAGATTCCCGGGGCGGTGGACGTGAACGTCCACCAGTTGATCGACGCGCCGCAGTTCGACGTGAACATCGACCGGGCGCAGGCGATCCAGTTGGGATTGACGGCCAATGACATCGCCAATTCGCTGTTGATTTCGCTGTCGTCCAGCGGACAAACGGCGCGGAATTATTGGGTGAATCCGGCGAACGGCGTCAACTATCTCGTGGCCGTCCAGACGCCGCAGAACCAGGTGGATTCGCTCAATCTGCTGAACAATACGCCCATCATTGTACCAGGGCAGACGCAACCGCAGTTGCTCAGTAATTTATCGACGTTCAAGCGGAGCGAGACACCCGTCGTCATCAACCATTACAATATTCAACCCACGTTTGACGTGTACGCGGATGCGGAGAGCCGGGATCTCGGCGGCGTGTCGGGGGACATCGACGACATCGTCCGGCAGTATGCGCCCAAGCTGCCGTGGTACAAGGAAATCGTGCCGTTCAAGGCGTGGGTGACCAAGGTGCCGGGGCTGCACGATGCGTTCAAACTGCCACCCTCGAAGCTGCCGAAGGCCACCACGATTGCGGTGCGTGGACAGGTGCAGAGCATGAACACGGCGTTTACCCGGCTGGGGATCGGCATCGTGTTCGCGGTGGCACTGGTTTACTTTTTGATGGTGGTTAATTTCCAGAGCTGGATTGATCCGTTGATCATTATCGGCGCGCTGCCGGGGGCGTTCTCGGGGATCTTGTGGATCCTGTTTGCGACGCGGACGACGTTCAGCGTGCCGAGTTTGATGGGGGCGATCATGTGCATCGGCGTGGCGACTTCCAATTCGATCCTGATGATCACGTTTGCGAACGATCAGCGGTTGGAAGAGGGCGCGAGCGCGCACGATGCCGCGCTGGCGGCGGGGTCCACGCGGTTGCGGCCGGTGTTGATGACGGCGCTGGCGATGATCCTGGGCATGATCCCGATGAGCCTGGGTTTGGGCGAGGGCGGCGAGCAGAACGCGCCACTGGGCCGCGCGGTGATCGGCGGGCTATTGTTCGCCACGGTGACGACGCTGTTTTTCGTGCCGGTGATGTACAGCATTTTCCGCAAGAAGGAGATCGAGCACGTCAGCGAGGAGGATGCGAAGCTGTTGTTCGAGGAGGACGAGCCGGAGTATCAGTTGGCGGTAGGCGGAAAGGACGGGAAAGAAGGCAAGAATGGGCAGGGGAAAAATGGGAAGAACGGCGAGGATGAGCACGGGCTTAGTCAACGACCGCAGGACGAAAGGTTGCAACCGGTCGGTGCCGGCGGCGACGCGACGGGTGACAAAGGCTACAATGAGCGTGAGGGGGATGCGCCTACGTCCTAGCGTCGGTCGAAGCTGTCCTCCAAGTCACGGTTGGCTGCCGTTGGCCGGAAGGTCCTTCGACTACGCTCGTTCCTCGCTTCGCTCAAGATGACAGAATTTTGAAAGCATCAATGACCCATTTAGCTTCGCCCTCACAGATTGTGAAGCGCGGTTACAGCAAGTCTGACCGGTAAAAACGCCCGTATGGAATCTGACAATCATCGAGACGAACGACCATCGCGGCGCATCAGCGCGGCGGCGGGGAATCACCGGGCGGCGGCACCGGCGGCGGAGCGGGGACCGACCGGGTCGGCGGCGAGGCCGGAGGAAAAAGGGCGGAAGCAGGGGAGCTGGAAGTGGTTTTGGTTGATTGCCATCGGCGTGGCGATTCTGCTGGCGGCTCTGGCGGTTTCGGGGGTCCTGGGGCTGAGGCACAACCGCCAGGAGCGCGAGGATACCGCCAAGGCGGTGCAGGCCGGAGCAATGACCGTGCAGGTCGTGAAACCCTCGCGTTCCCCGGCAGTCTTTGATTTCAGCTTGCCCGGGAACGCGGAGGCTTTGAGCACGGCAACTTTGTACGCGCGGACCAACGGCTACCTGAAGCGGCGGTTAAAGGACATCGGCGACCGGGCGGAAACCGGAGAACTCCTGGCCGAGATCGACGCGCCGGAGATCGACGCGCAACTCCTACAATCGCGCGCGCAGTTAGAGCAATTCCGGGCGGCCCAAGGGATTGCGCAGGTGACTTTTGACCGGGAGAAACGGTTACTGGAGCAAAAAGTCGTCAGCAAGCAGGAGTATGACCAGAGCGAGGCTGCCTTCAATCAGGCAGTTGCCAACGTGAAGGCGGCGGAGGCGAACGTGCAGAACCTGACCGTGCAGCAGGGTTTCGAGAAAATTATCGCGCCGTTCACGGGGGTGATCACAACGCGGTTTCTCGACACTGGCGCATTGATCGCCAGCGGCGGGGGGAGCACTGCGCCGAGCATCTATACGATGGTGCAGTCGGATGTTTTGCGGGTCTATATCAACGTGCCGCAGGCGTACGTCGCCAACATCAACGTGGGCCAGGAGGTGGATGTCAGCGTGTCCGAGATTCCGCAAAAGGTTTTCAAGGGCAAGGTGACGCGCACGGCGGGGGCGCTCGACCCCACAGCGCGCACGATGCGGACGGAAATCCAGTTGCCGAGCGAGGGAGGGAAACTCGTGCCGGGGATGTACCTGACGACGCGGTTCAAGGTGGAGCAGGCGGAACCGGCGTTGGTGGTTCCGGCGAACACGGTAGATATCCGGCGGGAAGGGCCGCGGGTGGCACTGGTGGGCGCGGACGGGAAGGTAAGCTACCGGCAAGTGAAGCTGGGGCGCGATTTTGGGATAACCATCGAGATCGTCGACGGATTGCACGGGGACGAGGACCTGGTGGTAAATCCGACGACCGATCTGGTGGAAGGGGCGAAGGTGGAAATCGCCAAGGCTGGCTAGGGGGCGGCGGGATTGGACCCGGAGCCGCTCTCCGCGAGCTGGCGCTCGAACTCCTGCGCGGTCAATTCGTTGGCACCGGGCGTGATCTCAGGCTGCATCTGCATCCAACCGCGCACCATCATCGACTCGAAGAGGCCGGCTTTGTGCAGCGGCTCGCCTTCGATGAACGCACGCGCCTCGTCGTAGCTCGCCACGTCGACGATGTAGAGCGAACCCACCATGCTCCCATCCACCGGGTCCTTGAGCGGACCGCCGGTGTGAACCCTGGCACCTTGTTTTTCCAGATAGCGCAGATGGGCGGGCAAGTGCTTTCCGCGTAGCTGCGCCGAACCCGGGCGGTCAAAGCAAATGATGGTAAAGTACATAATGTATTCGTTGCAAGGTGGCGGCTGGATCGCGGTCGGCACGGCGGACGGAAGCATCCGTTTCGTCCGCCCTCTCACTCCCGCCAGTCGGCGTGCGTGAAAATAGGGTTGACGGTCCGCCCCGGATATTACTTTGTGGAACCGGTTTTGTTGTCCTACACGGCAACAAACGAAACTCCTTCGCCGTGGACATCTACCAACTTCGTTACTTCGTGGCGGTGGCGGAAGCGCTTTCCTTCCGGCGCGCCGCCGAAAACCTGCACATCACCCGACCGCCGTTGACCCGCCAGATCGCGGCGCTGGAGGCGGAGATCGGAGCCCGTTTGCTGGAACGTGACCGTCGTCGCGCGGTCAGCTTGACTGACGCGGGGCACGCCTTTCTGATCCATGCCAAACGAGCGTTGCGGAGTGTGAACGATGCCGGTGAATATGCCCGACAAGCCGCCCACGGCACCGCCGGATGCCTTGCCGTGGCCGGTTGCGCGCTGCTGGCCGCCCCGGTCCTGGGGGCTTACCTCCATGAGTTTCGCCGGAAGTTCCCGCTCGTGGAAGTGTCCTTCACCGACGCGACGCAGGCACAAGAGCTAAAGGCCCTGAGCGAAGGGCGCGTCCACCTGGTGATTTCGGCCAACTTCGGGGAGGAACTGGCGAGTTGCTTTTGTACGCGGGTCCTGGGTACGGTGCCCCTGTTCGTGGTGCTGCCCACCCGCCACCCGCTGGCGCAGCGTCCCAGCAAACAGGTCGATCTGAGCGACCTGGAAGGGGAGTCCCTGTTGCGGCCGTCGCCCGAGAGCAAGCCGACCTACGCCGGGTGCCTGGATCAGATTTGCACTCTGACCGGGTTCATACCGCACGGCATCCGCCAGGTCGATGGAATGGAAAACATCCTGACGATGGTGGCGGCCGGATACGGCGTGGCGATCCTCGCGGAAAGTTCGGCCCATTTGCCGATGCCCGGCTGCGAAGTGAGACGGTTGCGTTTGCCCCTGCCGCCCTACCAGTTGCGGATGCTCTGGCGGCGGGAGGTGACCTCGCCGCTGCTGCGCAACTTCCTGGCGATGGCAGCCAGTGTCCGTTTGCCGGATGGCATTCCGGTCAAGCCG
>CAHJWO010000188.1 GCA_903642295.1 PVC group bacterium
ACGTCGCCCCGGTTGCTGCTGGCAAAAATGATGCGTTCCAATAAGGTGAGGGGTTTTTGCGTCGGGTAGCCGAGAGACTCGTTGCCAGCGGCTTGCTCGATGTCAGTCCATAGATTGGAGGTCGTCCGCCCTTTGGAATTCTCCAGATACTTTTTGTATTGGGGAACGGAGCCATGCTTGTGTTGCACGATCAGCCCATCCGCGAGTGCTCGTTCCATCCGGTCCCGAGTCCAACGCCAGACGCGACTGACCCCGAGAAACTCGTAGGTCAAATTAGGCCGGTCGTCGCTGGGATTCAGAAGGGGCAGCAAGCGGAAACGGCCCTTCTCGTCCGAGTAGCGATAGGCGGATTCGACGTACTCCGGGTCATGTTCTCCATAAGGCTGATGGAAAACGCAATTCCGCGTTTTGCTGTAACGAAAGATCGTGTCCGTGCAGGTCGGGAAGTTGATGGACTGAAGGCTTTTCGGGTTGGAACGCTTCCAGATGATCTCGTTCCGGTAGTTTTCCTTCCCGAAGACCGCATCCAACAGGAGTTTCAAGTAATGGGAGGCGACCGGATCGCAGTGAAGATAAAGCGACCCTGTGGGCTGGAGAACGCGGTGTAATTCCAGCAGCCGATTGGCCATCATCACCAGATAAGCCATCATGTCATTGCGGCTGACGAAAGCCATGAACGCCTTCATCATCTCGGCCACGGCGGTGTTCGGCCCCTTGAGCACCTCGTCGAACTCGTTTTCGGCCTGCGGCCCCCAATGCCATGTGTCCTTAAACGCTTCAATCTGCGCTTCGCTTTGCTGGCCTTTGGGTGACTTGAAGAGCAGGTTGTAATCGCGCTTCGAGTTGAACGGCGGGTCCAGGTAGATCAGATCGACGCACTCGTCCGGGAAATTCTTGCGGTCGCGTAAGACGTGGAGGTTGTCGCCGTAATAAAGTCGGTTCATTTCAGACGGGAGAGCGGTCCAGCTTAAGTTCAATCACTCCGTGAGGGAAAGACGACAACAGGAAAACCCTGTCGAAGGATGAAACATACAAAGCATTGCGGACCTCGTCACTCATTTCCAGCCATGAGGACGGCGCATCGAATACCGAGATGAGGAGGAGCCAAATTTCTTTATACCGATGAAGATAACCTTGAGGCATTCCCTTCTTCCGGTCAATTTCCTGCTGCAACGACGCCACCTCCCATTTTGGAACAAATCCCCCTCTGGCAGCATTCCAGTGCCCATGTGAGCCACTCGGGCGCATGTCGATTGAGGTGTGATCAATCGCTAACATCAATTCGTTATCGTCAAAATCGCGCCGGTCGAGGTCCAAACTCTTTTCAACGGTTGGGGCATACCTGCTCACCACGTCAGCGATTTTTCCGGCGAGGCGCGCTCGATCCTTCTTTTGGATCGAGGAATGCGGAGTCCACATGGCTGTCAGTTCGATACCGGGGCCACCACGTGAACGGTAAATTTCCGACGCTTTTTCGAGGACGAAGTCCTCTTCGCTTCCATCCCGTTTTTCGGCTTCACGATGAAATTCTGTGATCTCGATTCCGAAGGCGAGTTCGCCCCTCCGCGCAACGATGTCGGGTTCCGGAGAAGGCTGCGACCGGTACTCGTCAAACACGATATTTCCCAAAAGAAGAAAATTCCTGAACGATGCGATCTCTCGCTGAACTTTTTTGGCGTCGCTCATCTGATCAAGAGGATGCGAAACTACTCGCCCGTTTCCCAAGTTCCAGCCGGAAATCCGATCAACAGGCAAGCCTTGAGTCACCCGTTGAATGGATATTGCCGGGGAGACCGCTCATGGAAGAAATTCGCAGCCTCGGGGACCATTCCCGTGATATGACTGCGGTTGGTCCATGAACGACACCGAATTCTTTGCCGAAGTCGCCCGGGCGCAGGCAGAACGCCGGGCGTGCGCTCTGGCGACCGTCGTTGCGTCCAAAGGCTCCGTGCCGCGCGGGCCGGGCGCGAAGATGCTCATCTATGCCGATGGCGCGACCAGCGGCACCGTGGGCGGCGGAAAGTTCGAATCCCTCGTCATCGCAGAAGCCGTCGCAGCCATCCGCGAGGGCAACCCGCAGTTGAGGCACTATCTCTTGCGCGAGGGCGAGCCGCAGTCATTCGGCGCAATTTGCGGGGGCGAGGTCGATGTGTTCATCGAACCGCTGACCAGCGGCGAGGCCGTGTGGATCATCGGCGGCGGGCATTGCTCGCAGGCCATCGCGCTGCTGGCGGCGCAGTGTGGGATGTACGTCGGCGTCGTGGAGGACCGGGCGGACCAACTGGGCGTGGAGCGGTTTCCGTCGGCGGCGCGCCTGGTGACCGACGTGGCCGCGCCCGAGTTCATCGCGGGCCGGGAATGGGGCAGGCGCGAGGCGCTGGTGATCGTCAACCGGCACGCCGGACTGGACAAGCTGGCGCTCGCCGCCGCGTTGCGCCGGGGCGTGCCGGGGTACGTCGGCATGATGGGCAGCCGCCGGAAGGTGGCGCGCGTGTTCGACGAACTGGCGGCCGAGGGATTCGGACGCGAGGCGTTGGCGGGGGTCCATGCGCCCATCGGGTTGAACATCGGCGCGGAGAGCCCGGCGGAAATCGCCGTGAGCATCGTGGCGGAGATTTTAAGATTCACGCGAGGGAAAAGCGGGAACGGGATGAAGGCGCAGGAAGGTGCTCCGATAGCCGACGGTCATTGAACGGTCCCCGTGACTTCTCCTTTTGTCTGTCATCCTGAGCGAGTGTAACGAGCCGAAGGACCTTCCACCGACGAGCGTATCCAAGGCAAATCCGATCGAACGCGGCTCTGGTACCGAGTGCGGGATAATGGCGGTGGACGGGAACGTCACTGTGGAAGGTCCTTCGGCTCGTTACACTCGCTCAGGATGATAGAGCAACGAGACCCAGGGCGAGGCAAATTCATATAAAGACGCCTCGGGTCTGATTTTCCGTGGTGAGTTACCCACCAAAAGCAAAACCGGGACGAGGATAAGTCCTCGTCCCGGTTTGTGAATGGCTAAACCTTGCGCGGCGACCGGCGCTCCTGGTTCCCTGCGACCGCCGCCGCGCCCCTTTGATCTTTGCCTGGAAGCGGGCGAGCCCGCCTTATTGACCGAGCAGACGGTTGACCGCCGCCTGGGCGTTGATCAGACCATAGCCGGTTTTGTAGTTCCACTTCTGCTTGAACGTGTTGACGAAGCGGCCCGAGGTCGTGCCCGCCGCGCTGTCCGTCTCGCTCAGCAGTGCCCCGGGGGCGTTCGGCGCGCCGCCGAGCACCTCCCCGAGTTGCGCGAAGATGTTGACCACGTCGTTGCGGCGGCCGATGCCGAACTTCAGCGTCGCGCCCGGGTTGAAGTTGGCGAAGTTCACCGTCAGCAGCGAGTTGGCCGTGCCGGTGGAGCCGGTGCCCACGGTGAAGCTCGCCACGCTGGGGGCGGTGGTGCCCGCCGGGGTCGTCGTGCCGTTGAAGGCTGAGACCACGACGCCCGTGCCGGTCGCCGTCGTGCTGGTGTCGGTCGGGATGGCCGTCGTCGTGTCGAAGTGCGCGCCGATGGTCGAGAGATCGATGGTGATCGAGGCCAAGGTCGTGCCCGCCGCGCCGGTGTACGCCACGGTGTAGCCGTTGTTGTCCGTGCGGCCGTAGCCGCCAGCCGTGATCGTCACCGGGCCAGCGGTGCCAACCGCGTAGCCGGGCGTCTGGTCCTCCGTCTGGGTCGTCGAGATCATGAGGCTGCGCACGTCCGCAGGCGTCAGCGCAATCGAGGGGGTCGCCGCCTTGGCGACGCCGAGGATCACGGCGGCCACGCCGGCACCGTTCGGGGCGGCGGCGCTGGTGCCGAAGAAGTTCGGGTAACCGTCGCCGTCGAAATCCTGGGTGCTTGGGTTGGCCGGGCCGGGCACCGGGGGCGGCGTGGTGCCGCTGGTCGCGCCGACGGGCGGGAAGAAGCTGGTGTCCACGCCGTTGCAGGCCGACAGCACCGGCTGCTTGCGTACCACCGGCGTCGCCAGGCGGTTGCCGGCGGAGTCGAAGTAGATCGACACCGGGCCCTGGGAACTGAATTGCTCGACGATGGGATAGATCACGTGGTTCGGATCATGCACGTCCGCCACCGGAGAGGCATCGTACCGGTAGGCCGCCGTGCCGATACAGGTGGCCGCCGTGGCGTGGCCGTGCGTTTCGGCGGTGGCGGGGCTGATGAAGTCGCCGCGCACCGGCGTGTCGTTGGTCTGCACCGCGTACCGCAGGTGGGTGGCCAGATTTGGCGTGGTCGAAGCGGCGGCGCGGTTGGTGCGCGCGATGACGATCTTGTAGCTCGTCGCCGCCGCCAGGCTGGTGCCGGGTAATTCCTGCGGGACCTTGCTGGTGAAGTTGTTCGTCATGCCGCTACGGCTGGTCTGGATGGCACCGGCCGCGCTGAAAACCAGGATGTCGAAATCTGTCGTTACATTGTTGGTAGCTCCCTGACTGGAAAGAACCAGGTAAGGATCATCCCACTGGAATTCGAGCTTGCCGGCGGCGTCCGCGCTGGTGCCGGGGATGCGGATGTTCTGCACCAGGATCGGTGTGCCGTCGGGATTGGTGCCGAAGGCGTGAAACTCCGTGATGGCACCCTGCTCGGCCGTGGTGAGGCCCGTGTAAGTGACGCCCTGGGCGGTCAGGTAGCCCTGGGCGGTCGCGTTGTTCGTCACCGGAGTGAAGGTGCCGACGTAGCCGGAGGAACCGTCGTTGCCTGCGGAGGAGAAATAAATGGCACCGGCGGCGGTGACCCGGTCAATCGCCTGGCCGACGGGTCCATCGGAGAACATCGGCTCATCGAAGTAACCCACGTCGTCGCAGATGACATTGCAGCCCGCCGCCTGGAGCGCCACGATACCCGCGGCGAAATCCACCTCCGAAATATCGGCGGTGTAGAAGGCCAGGTTCGCAGCCGGGACCACGTCGTGGATGATCTGGAGCATCCCGCGTCCTTCGTCCTCGACGCCCGCGCTGCTGGTGTAATCCTCGAGCACATTCACCGGCGTGGTGTAGCCGTCCGGGTTGCCCGTACCAGGCAGGTCCCCGCTGGCCACGTCATCGACGGCGTGGTCGTTTGGATAGAGCGGCGCGTTGGTGGTGCCGGTGCCGGTGGTCTTGAGCTTATCGTAGCTGTCGGACAGCGCGCCGACGGTGATGCCTTGGCCGAGGCCGCCGGCTACCGTGGCGAGCGGCTCGATCTTCTGCACGACGTTGCCCTGCGAGGTGCACTTGCCCACATTGTGATGGGGTTTGAGCGCAAGATTTACGGTGTGGACGCCCCGCGCGCGCGCGGCCTTCGCAGCCTGGTCCAGCGGCAGCCAGACGGCCAGCGCGCCATGCCCGTACCAGTCGATGCGAGCGTGGATTTTACAGCCAAGGCTTTCGAGCTTGGCCACGACATCGTCGATGGGCGCAGAGCCGTCGAGGTAAATGTCCGTGATGACGCGGTCCTGGTCATCGGCGCGGGCCAGCGGATTGCTTGCCAGCACGGATTGGAGTTGCGCCGAGTCGTGGGCCAGCGTCTTGGAGCCGGTGGGCTTGGCGGCGTCCTTGTAAGCCTGGGCCAGTTCCTTCAGGCCGAAGTTCAGGTTGTCGGGCATCGCGGCGCGCAGGGAAGCAGCGCCGGAGGTCACCAACAAGGCGGCCAGAGCCGAGGCCACGCCCGCACGGCGGTAGCGGGGCGAGAGGGTAAGAAATCGAAACGGATGGGAGATCATGTGATCGATGTGATAAAGTAAAGTGAGGCTGGAAAAATCGCCGGGTTACGCGGCACGACGACGGCGGAGCACCAGGCCAAGACCGCCCAGACCCGCGGCGAGAGCCGCCACGAAGCTCGAGGGTTCCGGCACGGCAGCGGTCACCGCGACGGTGTAGTTGCCGCCCTCGTTGCTGGTGCCGGTGTAGCCCGTGATGGCACTGGCCCCACCCGGACCCGTCGGGCCCACCGTGGCACTAGGGTCGGTCACGCCGTCCGTGTAGTTTGGGAAAATCAGCCCGCCCGCGCTTGTCGCGTACCGCCCCGAACCGCTGATGAGTAAATAGTAATTGCCGGCGGCCAAAGTACCCGTCGTCAAGCTCGACTGTGCCCCGCCTGCCGCCGCGTCGTCGTTGGCCAGGATGCCCACGCCGCCGGAAGTAAACAGCGCGATCTGCGTGTCAAAATTGTTGCGGCCCGCGACGAAGGCCGTGGTCGAAATCGTCAGCGACTCCGCAGTGGAAAGCGTAATCCGAAACATGTCGCTCTCCGAGATCCCAGTGGTCAGGGTGAGCGTACCCGCAATCGAATTGCTCCCCAGCGTCAGCGCGGGAGTAAGGACCTGCGCCGTGCCGGGCAGATCACCGGCGTCGGTGGTCTCCGTGTAGGTGGCAGCGTGGCTCGCCAGCGGCAGACAGGCCGTCGCAACGGCCAGCGGAATTGCAAATTTGAGACTCATAAGTGACGTTTTGAGCAGTATTTCCCTTGATTCGCCTGCCGTTGGCAGACGTACGTAGCGACCCTTTACTCCCTGATAGCTCCTCGTGAACTCCCCCGAGCAGTCCAGCAAAATTCCGGTCCGCCTGCGTCGGGGCGGTTGATACGGGATTCGTGCCAAGTCGGCAAGCAAAAAGATAAGAAAGTTTTGTGAGTTTTTACCAGGGTAGCGTCTGGCATGACAGTTTTGAGTTCCCGGACGGGACCGCCGCCGTGTCCGGTGACAGGTGGGGCGCGCTCTCGGGCGACCACGGGTTGGACGCAAAGTCCGCCGCCGTGATGAGCGTGATCTGGCGGGCGCAGAGCGCGCGGGCGGCGGTCACGTCCAACGCCAGGTGGCGCGGCTCGTAGGCGGCGAGGTTGGCGCGCGCCAACTCGAACAGGCGCACGGCGGGGCGCAGACGGCGGCCATGCTTGGCGTGCGTGGGATGCTCGAACTGCTTGCGCAGGTGAACGAACGCCCCGGCGAGCTGGATCAGCCCTTTGTAAAAGGCGTAGTCCGGCGCGGCGGGGCCGTCCCGGAGCCAGAGATGCTCCAACACGTCGTGCGCCTCGTAGTAACGGCCCTCGTTGAAACACGCGAAGTAGCCCTGGTAACAGGGATGCAGGGCGAGGGCGGGATCGTGGCCGAGCGCGGCGACGAAGGCTTCCATGCGGGCGGCCTTTTTCAAAGGATGAAGGATGAAGGATGAAGGATGAAGGATGAAGGCGAACCGGGGGGATGTACCCCGCTGGCGCAACGTCGGAGGCCGAATCGCTGCCAAGGCGGGAAACTTACACCATTTTCACCGACGCAGTTGCCCTTCCGACCTTCATCCTTCATCCTTCAACCTTCATCCTTTTCTTCCGTGCTCCTCGCCGTCCTGATCCTGCTCGCCCTGCTGGCGCTCGGGGCGGCGTCGGCGTTTTTCTCGGCGGCGGAGACGGCGCTCTTCTCGCTGCAACCCCGCCAGATCGCGGCGCTGCGGGAAGCCCTGCCCCAGCGGGTGGCGACCGTTGAAGCCCTGTTCGCCAATCCCCGGCGCCTGCTGAGCATGATCCTGCTCGCGGGGACGCTTTTCAACCTGCCGCTGTGCGTGCTGGGCCTGTACTTCCTGCACCTGTTTTCCTCGTGGCACCGCCCCGCTTCCTATGGCGCGCCCATGCCGTTCTGGGCGGCGGCGACAGGGTTGTTCGTCCTGGTGGTGGGAGTGTGCGACCTCCTGCCCAAGGTGTTCGCGTTGCGGCAGCCGGAATGGGTGGCGCGGCCCGCGGTGGAGGTCCTGCATTATCTGCGGCCCGTCCTGAGCCCGGCGTGCGGCGGGTTGCAGGCCGTCAGCGAGCGCCTGGCGGACTGGCTGACGCCCAAGCGGGTCAGCCAGCCGCTCAAGCTGACGGAAGAAGAGTTCACCGCCTTGGTCGCGGTCGGCGCGGAGGAAGGGGCACTCCAGGGCGCGGAAAGCGAGATGATCCAGGAGATCATCAAGCTGGGCGACAAGACCGCCAAGGATTGCATGACCCCGCGCGTGGAGACGTTTACGCTGGTGGACGACCTGTCCAACGCCGAGGCGGCGACGCGGCTGCGGGCCGAGCGGCGGCTGCGCGTGCCCATCCACGGCGAGACGCCCGACGACATCGTGGGCATCCTGGACGTGAAGAAGTTCCTGCGCCTGGCGGACGGCCCGGATGCCGGCAGCGCCCCACACTACAGCGAGTTGATGGACCCGCCCTCGTTCGTGTCCGAGACGATGCCCGCGTTGGATTTGCTGCGGAGCTTTCTGGTGCGGCGGCAGGGCATGGCGATCATCGTGGACGAGTACGGCGGCACGGAGGGGGTGATCACCGTGGCGGACATCATCGAGGAGATCGTCAGCGACGCCCTGCCCGCCGGCGAGGAAGACCTCTACATCGAAGAGTTGGACGCCGACCGCTTGCTGGTCGGCGGACACGCGCGGCTGGACGACATCAGCGAGCATCCGGGTTTCGAGTTGGAGGCGGAAGGGCTAGACACCATCAGCGGGTTGATCTTCAACCGGCTGGGGTATTTGCCCGCCGCCGGATCGGTGCTGCCGCTGCCGCCGAACCTCCGGCTGACGATCCGGCGGGTGACGCGTAAACTCGTCACGGAAGTGCTGATCGAAAGGATGAAAGAGTAAGGAGTTTCCCCGGGGCGAACTCCAGGTTAATGTGATGCTAAACATCTGCGAAATAGAATCTCGGTGGCTGGCGATCTCCGAGCGCCCTGTGTTCCCTGCGGCGCAGCCGCCATGCTGTCAGGCCTTTTAGACCGCGGCGCGGTCCCGAAAACAGGGCGCTCGGAGATCGCCATCCACCTGGAAACCTTCTCGTCCAT
>CAHJWO010000189.1 GCA_903642295.1 PVC group bacterium
TACCTCATCATCCTCGGCGGCACCTTCGGGTTGCTCGGTTTGCTGCTCTTGTCGAACGCTCCTCATCGTCCTGGCTATCATCCCCCGTCGCCGCTGATCATGGGGATCGTCGTGGCTTGCATGGTGGCCAGCATGGCTTGCGCGGGATTGCTGTTCCTGCTGAAACGATGGGGTTTTTACGGTTACATTGTCGCCAACCTCGTCCTCTGCGGAGCCAACTTCGCGGCGGGCATCGATGTCGTCCGTGCGCTGGCGCCGCTGGTCTGGGTGGGGTGTTTGATCGGGGTCATGCAGATCGGCGGTCGCTACAAAGCCTGGAACCGGCTGCGTTGAGGGCAGGGCAACCGGTGCAAAATGCGAGGTCGAGCGAACGGAAAGTCGTCCCACCCCAATGAAAGGGGCCGCAAGAACCACAAAACGGACCGCGCGGTGAACGGGGGCATTGCCCCGCGCGCAAACGTGTTATATTCCCGGCAAATCCCATGCAAACGATGCGCGCTTTGGTTAAACGGCAGAATGGTCCCGGCTTGTCGCTCGAAGAGGTGCCGATGCCGGAGGTCGGCGAGGACGATGTGCTGATCCGGATCTTGAAGAACTCCATCTGCGGGACGGACGTGCACATCTACAATTGGGATGCCTGGGCGCAGAAAACCATTCCGGTGCCGATGGTGGTGGGGCACGAATTCGTGGGGAGGGTGGAAAGCGTGGGGCGGCACGTCCATGATTTTCACCCGGGCGAGATTGTCTCGGGCGAGGGTCACGTGGTATGTGGCCGGTGCCGGAATTGCCTGGCGGGGCGGCGGCACCTGTGCGCGCACACGAGCGGGGTTGGGGTGAACCGGCCCGGGGCGTTCGCGGAGTATCTGGCAATCCCGGAGACGAACGTCTGGCATTGTGATCCGAACATCGCGCTGGAGGTGCTTTCGTGCTGCGATCCGCTGGGCAACGCGGTACACACGGCGCTGAGCTTCGATGTGTTGGGGGAAGATGTCTTGATCACGGGCGCGGGGCCGATTGGCTGCATGGCGGCGGCGGTCGCCAAACATGCCGGGGCGCGGTCCGTCGTCGTAACGGACGTGAATCCCTACCGACTGGAGTTGGCGACGAAACTGGGCGCAACGCTGGCGGTCGATGTGAGTAAAGAGTCATTGGCGGACGTGCAGAAGCGCCTCGGCATGAAGGAGGGATTCGACGTGGGGTTGGAGATGAGCGGCAACGGGGCGGCGTTCAAGTCGATGATTTCGAACATGTGCCACGGTGGAAAGATCGCGCTCCTGGGGATCGGCATTCACGGCGAGGCAGGCGCGATTGACTGGGATGCCGTCGTTTTCAACGGGCTGACGATCAAAGGGATTTATGGTCGGGAAATGTACGAGACGTGGTACAAGATGACCGCCATGATCCAGAGCGGGCTGGATATCTCGCCCGTGATCACGCACCGGTTTCCTTATGAGCGATACGAGGAAGGATTTGAATTGATGCGGTCCGGTCGGAGCGGAAAGATCGTGCTGGATTGGGCGGCGTGAGCGGGGAAATTATGGCTGGACGCGCACGAATCAATCCGGATGATTCCGGCTTGAAGCTGCTTTTCGTGTGCAGTCGAAACAAACTGCGCAGCCTGACCGCAGAGAAGTTGTTCGAGGGATTTCCGGCCTATCAGGTTCGCTCCGCAGGCACCCAACCCGAGGCGCGCATCGTGATCACGGCGGGACACATCGGATGGGCGGATTTGATTTTTGTGATGGAGAAATCTCATCTCGACAAAATCCGGCGGAAATTTCCTGATGCTTTGCAGGGCAAGCGAGTAATCACCCTGCAGATTCCTGATGACTACGAATATATGCAGCCGGAGTTGCTGGATGAGTTGCGGGGAAAGCTTGGTCCCTATCTCCTGCTGCCAGAGGAACACGAGGTGCGGTGATAGAAATGGTCTCCGGTCATGGCGTCGGTGATGATCGGTTGTGCGGGTTGGAGCATTCCGAGGGAGGCGCAGGCGGAATTTCCGCTGGAGGGCAGCCACCTCGAACGCTATGCCCGGCAACTGGCAGCCGTGGAAATCAACTCGTCGTTTTACCGGCCTCACCGTCGCGTGACTTATGAAAAATGGGCGGCGGCGGTGCCGGCCGATTTTCGCTTCGCGGTGAAAATGCCGAAGGCGATCACTCACGTGGCAAAGCTCGTGGACACAGGTGCGGGGTTGGATGCGTTTCTCGCAGAGGTGGGCGGGTTGGGCGTAAAACTCGGCGTGCTGCTCGTGCAGTTACCGCCAAGTTTGCGGTTCGATGCGGGCGTGGCGGGGAAATTTCTGGAGGAATTGCGGGCACGTCATGCGGGGGCGGTCGCGTGTGAGCCACGGCATCCGAGTTGGTTCGGGCCGCAGGCGGAGGCGCTGTTCGGTGCGATGCGGGTGGCGCGCGCGGCAGCCGACCCGCCGCCCGTGCCCGCCGCGGCCCGCCCCGGTGGATGGGGCAGGTTCGGCTATCACCGTTTGCACGGTTCCCCGAAGATGTATTATTCCGCGTATGGAGAAGATTCTTTGGAGCGGGTGGCCGGGGAGCTTACCCGGAGAAGGGCAGCGGGAGAAGATGCGTGGTGCATTTTCGACAATACGGCGGTGGGTGCCGCGACGGCGAATGCGTTGGAGTTGCAGGGAAAGGTGGGGGGAACCGGGTCGAAGACGCGCGGTGCGTGAACGAACATTCCCCTTTCTTTCAATTCGGCATCTATTCCAGATTGGCAGCGGCGCGGCTTTTGCCTTCCAGTTCCAGCACCATGCGGCGGATGTGCCTGTAGTCCTGGTGGTTGTGCAAACGGCGCAGGCTTTCCTCGCGGCTGCCCCAATGCAGGATCTCGATGGGTTCGCGGCGGACACCCCAGGCGTTCATGGAGGCCCGGGTCGATTGGTAGAGGTCGATGGTATTACGACCCGCCAGCGCCCAGCCGTAATCGTCCACGCGGTAGAGTTGACCCGTGGATGCGAGGCGGAAGATCGTGCCCGCCGGCCAGCGTGACCAGTCTGCCGCCGCGCTGCCGTAGGCGGCGGGAGCGGAGTCCATTTCCGGTGGGTCGGCGGCAGGGGATGAAGCGGACCTGGGAGGAAGAAGGCCGCCCATCGGGGCGACGGGTCGGTCGAGGAAGGGCTGGCGATGAAACCCGCCCTGGTCATCGATGATGTCGTGGAAACTGGAAACCGGGATCGCGCGGGCCGTCACGAACGCCGGGCGCGCGGGCGCGACGGCAGCGTGGAGCGTGCCGCCGAGGGCGTTATGGTTGCCGTAGGCGAGGTGGTCGGATTCCGTGTGCGTGTAGGCCGTGGTACGGACGGTCTGGAATTCCGTGCGGGCGATAGGCGGCTCGTAAGGCGGGAGCGGATGCGAGGTGCCGCAGCCGGAGAGCAGAAACGCGACGGCGAGGGCAACCAGCAAACCGGGTCCAGCGGAAAGTAGTCGGGGCGCGAGGGGAGGCATGGAGCGGCCAGCATAGCAAAACGCGCGGCTCGCCGTCGAGCGCCGCGCGTTGAAGACCCGAAGGACCCCTCGATGATGGCTATGCGCTGCCTGCCGGGGGATGATCTGCCCCAGGAGGCAGCCGGGTACTTTTCCGAAAGGTCCTTCGGGTCGTCGAACTCCCCTCAGGATGACAGAATTTTGAGGCCGTTCGCTCGGGTTGAAGACTGCTTCGCTGGAAAGCGATGTCAGGTCGCCTGCTCTTTTTTGAGGCCGAGCCAGTCGGGATTTTGCGCGGTGCTATCGAAATGCCAACTCGTTTTGTAGAGTTCGGCCTCGCCCTTGTTGGCGGCCACGCGGGTCTTGCCAAGGAGGGTGGCAACGGCGGCTTTATCGAGCGGTCGATACGTTTTGACCGCTTGGAGGGCCTGTTCGAGGATTTCCTGCTTGTCGATGCCGGTGATGACCACGGAGACGGGCAGGCTCATCGAAAAATGGAGCATGTCGATGGGGTCCACGTTGGCGTCTTTCACGGCGTCGAGGATGAACTTGTCGCCGAAGGTTTTCATCGCCAGCGGGGCGATCTTTTCCTTGACCAGGACCGGGAGGACCTGGGCGCTGAAGGAGCGGAAATGCGCGTCCATCACATTGATGGGCATCTGCACCGTATCGAAATGGAAACCGTTTTCCTTGGCGACCTGGAGCATCCGCAAGTGGATGAGCGGGTCCTTGTGGCCGGTGAAGCCGATGAAACGGAGTTTGCCCTGCTTTTTTGCCTCGGTGCAGGCCTCCATTGCGCCGTCTTCCTTGAAGATGCTGTCGGGGTCTTCCATGCGGATGATCTCGTGGTGCTGGACGAGGTCAAGACGATCCGTGCCGAGGCGGGCGAGACTTTCCTCGATCTGGCGCATGGCGGATTTTTTCGTGCGCCCGTCGATCTTGGTCATCTGGAAGATTTTGTCGCGGGAATTGTTCTGCTTATACGCCTTGCCCGCCCGGAGTTCGCTGGTGCCCAGGTTGTAGTCCCAGGAGTTGTCCATGAAGGTGATGCCGTGGTCGATGGCGGCGTGGATCAGGCGGATGCACTCGTCCTCGGTGGAGGTTTTGCCCAGATGGAAGCCGCCCATGCCGACGAGACTGACCATCTCACCCGTGCTGCCGAGCGGCCGGTAGATCATGTCGCCCTTGCGGGTCTCGCCGGGGGCCGGGCCGCCGAGGAGCGGGAGATCGCCGGGCGCGGAGATTTGCGTATTGACGGCCTCGGTTTTTTTGGCGGTATCGGTGTCCGAACCGGCGGCGCGGAGGAGAGCGGGAGCAGCGGCGAGGCCGGCAGCGACGGTGCCGGAGGCTTTGAGGAAGGAACGGCGAGAGTGCGACATGGGAAGTGGGAAGTCGGAAGTGGGAGAAGGAAACGAAGAACTACTCCAAGCTAAAACGAAAACACCGCACGGAAGGGACGCATCCGATCTCCGTTTGGAGCGGCAGGTGGTGAAAAGGGCGTGCGGCGTGCTAGGGTGGGCTTATGTCCAACGCTTTTGATGCCCAACTGAACGCCACGCTGGCTGAAATCGACGCGCGCGGCCTCTACAAGCGCGAGCGGATCATCTCGACGCCGCAGAGCGCCCATATCTCCACGACGGAGGGAAAGGAAGTGCTCAACTTTTGCGCCAATAATTATCTGGGGTTGGCGGATCATCCAGAGATCATTGCGGCCGCCAAACATGCGCTGGACGAATGGGGCTTCGGGCTGGCGAGCGTGCGGTTCATTTGCGGGACGCAGGAGATTCACAAGGAATTGGAAGCGTCGTTGAGCCGATTTCTGGGCATGGAGGACACGATCTTGTATCCGTCCTGTTTCGACGCGAACGGCGGGTTATTCGAGACCATTCTGGGGCCGGAGGACGCCGTGATCTCGGATGCGCTGAACCATGCGAGCATCATCGACGGCATCCGGTTGTGCAAGGCGCAGCGGCACCGTTACGAGCACAACAACATGGCCGATCTGGAGGCGAAGTTGCAGGCTGCGAGCGGCGCACGGAATCGGCTGATTGCCACGGACGGGTCGTTTTCGATGGACGGGACGATTGCCGACCTGAAGGCGATATGTAATCTGGCGGATCGGTACGATGCGCTGGTGATGATCGACGACTGCCACTCGGCCGGGTTCCTGGGCAAGACGGGGCGCGGGACGCATGAGCATTGCGGCGTGATGGGGCGGGTCGATATCATTACCGGCACGCTGGGCAAGGCGCTGGGCGGAGCAAGCGGCGGATACACGAGCGCGCGGAAGCCGGTGGTCGATCTGCTGCGGCAGCGGTCGCGGCCTTATCTGTTTTCCAACACCGTCGCGCCGTGCGTCGTGGCGGCATCGTTGAAGGCGATTGAGATGATCTCGGCCTCGACGGAATTGCGGGATCGACTGGAGGAAAATACACGGTATTTTCGGGAGAAAATTGTGGCGGCGGGTTTGACGATCAAACCGGGGACGCATCCCATCGTGCCGGTGATGTTAGGAGATGCGGCGCTGTCGCAGCGGTTCGCGGCGCGGATGTTAGAAAAGGGGGTTTACGTGGTGGGATTCTTCTACCCCGTGGTGCCGGAGGGAACGGCGCGCATCCGCACCCAGGTCTCGGCGGGACATTCGCGCGAGGACCTGGATTTTGCGATCCGGGCGTTCGCGGAAGTGAAGACGGAGTTGAAAGTGTGAAGAGAATTCGGAGGTCGGAAGTGGGAAAGTTTGGGAGGCGGCTTGTTTCTTGCACTATTCTTTTCTTTCGCGTTCCGACTTCTGTTTTTCAGAGGAGCCGCTTCTCGAAACAGACGGCTTCGGGGTTGTCGATGTAACGTCCGTAGGCCGGGGTCCGTTGATAGCCGCTCGCGTCGTAGAGGGCGAGGGCTTCGGGTTGGAAGAGGCCGGTTTCGAGAATGATCCGGGTGTAGGCGTGAGTCCTGGCGAGACGTTCCAGTTCCGCGAGGATGCGCCGGGCCACACCGCCGCAGCGGCTGGCGGGGGCGACGTACATGCGCTTGACCTCCACGGTGGCTTCGTCGATGCACCGCAAGGCTCCACAGCCGATGGGTTCGCCGTCGAGGCGGGCCACGATGAAACCTGCGCGCGGGGCGAGCGCTTCCTCGACGAGGTACTGGCTCGGCGGACGATGGTAGCGTCCCTCCAGCTCGGCGCACATGGCGGCGAGGAGGGCGGTGGCGGCGGCGCTGCGCGGGTCTTCGGGTTGGACTTTGAGGGGTCCAAGTTGAGGAGAAATCGGCAAAGGACTCATAAGTAACCCCGGCGTCGAGAGGCCGGTGAGGAAAGGTTCAAATCTCAAGGAACCAAGCTTCAAGGAAGGCTCAAGGTCAAAGTTTCAAGGAAGAGGGAGGGCAGCTGACGCTTTCGCCGGAAGCCAAATGAGAGCGGGGGCTTTCGCATCCGGCGGCGTGTCGAAGGACGATTCAGTTTCCCCGCAGCGACGACCCTCGTCAACGGCCTGAAGCCGCGAACAGGAACCGTTGAAATCGGGCGTTCAAACCTTAAGAAAATATGGAAATCATCGCTCCCGGCGTGGCGTGGGTCGCTACTAGTTTCGTCAACGTTTACTTCATCGGCGAACCCGGCGGCCCCTGGGCACTGGTGGATACCGGGCTGCCCCGTTTTGCGTGGAAAATCAAGGCGGCGGCGGAAGAACGCTTCGGGCGGGATTCCAAGCCGGAAGCAATCTTTCTGACCCACGGGCATTTTGATCATTCCGGAAGCGCCCAAACGCTGGCGGATCATTGGAGGGTCCCGGTGTATGCACACCGCCTGGAACTGCCTTACCTGACGGGCAGGTCGGGCTATCCGCCGCCCGACCCAACGGTGGGCGGCGCGATTGCCATGCTTTCGCGGGTATTGCCGCACAGCGGGTATGACCTGGAGGGTCGGATGCGTGTTTTGGAGCCTGCCGGCGGCGCGGCCAGCGAAGGGCCGCTGCCGGGGATGGCTGGCTGGCGGTGGATTTTTACGCCGGGTCATTCGCCGGGGCACGTCGTGTTTTTCCGCGAGGAGGATCGCACCTTGATCGCGGGGGATGCGGTGGCGACGCTGGACATGGAGTCTTATCTGGAACTGGCCATCAAGCAGCAGGAGGTTTCGACAGCAGGCGCGCCTTTTATCTGTGACTGGGATTTGTACGAGGAGTCGTTGGGGACGGTGGCCGGTCTGGAGCCGGTGACGCTGGCTTGCGGGCACGGGATGCCGATGTCGGGCGGGGACGTGGCGGGAGATCTGGATCGGTTCGAGCGACATTTTTCGCGGCCTCCGCATGGGCGTTACGTGGCAGAACCTGCCCGGACGGATGAACGCGGCGTGGATTCGCTGCCGCCCAAGCCGACCGACCCGGTGCCGTACATTGCCGGGGCGTTGGCTTTGGGGGTGGCAGTCGCGCTGGCGGTGTTGCCGAAGCGGAAGCGGTGAAGGCGGAAGGATGCGGTGGGCGGTGGGTGATAGAAGGCAAAAAGCGGAATTTCAGGCGGTGTTCTGACTGCTAGACAACGGTGGAATGGACCGACGGCGCTTGGTAGCAAAAGGGCCTGCGGCCCGATGGGGACGGCTGGGACAGCCGTCCCTACCTGGTTGACGAGCCGCTTCGCGGCAATTTGGTGCCGCGTCGAATGCTGACCGGGGCGCCCTCCGCGATGAAGGCGGAGGAAGGCTGCTTGGCGAGGCACGGGGTGAACTCCGCGCCGTAGAGTTTGGCCACGTCGCAGTCGAGCCGGGTGTGGCCAGCGTTCCACATCCGCCAACGTGGGTGTTCAACCTCGTACTCCATCGTACTGCCGTCGCGCTGGCGGTTATAACCCCAGAAGTGGTCCGTGATGAAATCGGCTTCGGAGCCAGGCTCGATGGGTTGCGGCTCGCCGCCGTCGCTTTCGGCCCAGAGCGAGTTCCAGCGTCCGCCGTAATGCCAGCGGTATTCGGCGCGCAGGGCGGCGGCGGTGTGGTCGATGCAGTGATCCATCGGTCGCGCGAGGTACGGCTCATTGTAGAGCAGGCGGGCCGTCGTGGCGATGAACCAACGCGGGACAATCTCACGCACGAACACTGTGCCGCGCCGCCAGTTGCTTACACCGGGCACGCGACGGCGCACGTAGAAACGCAGATTTACCTCGTCGAAGTTCTGGTGAAACGGAAACGGGAGACCGCAGACGCGCGTCTTGAGGAAACGGAAGCCGACCATGCTAACGAAGACGCGGCCGTCGCGTTCGTCCAGTTCGGTGCCCGCCGGGACAAAGCGCGAGAGGATGGCGGGTTCCACTTCGTAGTTCAGAAAGACGAGGTAACGCCATTCGGCGCGGAGAAAAATGGCGGGCAAGGG
>CAHJWO010000190.1 GCA_903642295.1 PVC group bacterium
GTGAGCCCTTCGTCGCACGGACGACGCGGTTGGTCCCAAAACCGTCGCCATCCGGACCGAAGCCGTTAGCTTGTTCGTACCGACCATGAATGTACTTGCCGAGGAAGTGGCTGTCCGCCCAAAGAAAGCACTGGTCATCGAAGACCACGCTGCTCTCGCCCATTTGTTGATCCACGTGCTCGCACGGGCCGGAATCGCCGCAGAGGTGGTGGGGAACGGAGCAGAGGCCATCGTGCGTTTGATAAACGGTGCGGGGGACTACGGACTGGTGTGCAGCGACGTGGAACTGCCAGGTGCGAGCGGCTGGACCGTTTTGGAGTGGGTGCGCACCCGCTATCCGGCCCTACCGATAATGTTGGTCTCCGGCGTGAATGACGGAGATTTCCTATTTGAGGCCAACCGACGCGGTGCGGTGGCGGCTTTTCGCAAGCCGTTCAACGTGGTCGAAATCCAGCAAACACTGGCGGAGCTTTTCCCCTACCTGTGAAACGCCGACCGTTCCTTCGTCTGCTTTGTTGGGGGTTGATGTCACTCGGTATGTCGGAAGCGCGTGGCGGCACGGACGGCGCCATGCGCCTGCGCGCGACGGGACCTCTCACCCTGGAGGCGGCCTACGACCGCGCTCTGGCGAACGACGAGAGCATCGACATCGCCTATCAAGAACTGCGCAACGCCGGGCTCCAACCCTTGAGTGCCTTGACCCGGCTCGCGCCGCAACTGACCGGCTCGGTCAGTGCCGGGCGCGACCTGACCAGCAGCGGCAATCGTACCAGCACTGTGATTGTCAGCGGGTTGCAAACGACGACAGGGACCACCACGACCGGCACGACGGGAACAGGGACGACCGGCACCGGCACCACCGGCACCACCGGTACCACGAACACGCTCTCCACCGTCAACGTCGGCACCGCGACGAGCGCGACGGGCTCCACGTCGCTCAACCTGAGCCAGCCGCTTTTCGACGCCAGCGTGTTCCCGGCCTACCGTTCGGCCAAGCTCTCGCTGGAATCCTCCCGCCTCTCGTACGCGAGCACCGTGCGGGACATCCTCTACGGCGTCGCCAATGCTTTCTACGAAGTGCTCAAGGACCAGCGGCTCGTGCAGGTGGACCGCGAAGCGGTGGACCTCGCCAGCGGCCAGTTTGAGCTTGCTCGTGCCCGCGAGCAGGCGGGTGAAACCGTTTCCACCGATACCCTGCGTGCACAGGACACCGCCGCGCAGGCACGGCAAACCCTCGTGCAAGCCGAGAACAACCTCATCCTCGCCCGGGTCAATCTGGCCAATGCCCTGAGCCTGCCCAACCCCGAGCGCCTCGCGCTCGCGGAGCCAGCCAATTACCCGGTCGGCTCCGCCGCGATGGAGCCGCAGATCGCCCGGGCGATGGACCGACGTGAAGATCTGCGCATCGATGCGCTCAACATCGGCATCGCCGACCAATCCCGTCAAACGATCCTCGCGGAGTACGCGCCGACGCTGAGCGCCAACCTCACGGCGACGCAGGAATTTTCCGGCGGCGCGTTCGGCAGGCGCAGCGGCAACGACACGGACGTGCAGGCCACCCTCAATGCCAGCGTGCCGTTTTTCACCGGCGGCCAGCGCGAACTCGATCTCATCACCGCGCGACACAATATCGCCAAGGCCAAACTGCAACTCGGCAGCCTGGCCAAAACGGTGCGTACGGATGTCGCCACGGCTTATCTGCAAGTCAAAACGCTCCAGTCCACCGTAGCCGAACTCCGCGTGCAGGTGGAGGCCAACACGCGCAACTATCAGGTGTTGTCCACGCAGTACAGCGCCGGGCTATCGACCAGCCTCGACCTCCAAAGTGCGTTGCGCGATCTCAACAACAGCCGCGCGCAGTTGGTCAGCAACTCCAGCGACCTGGAAGTCGCCCGCCGCAACCTCGACCGTCAAACCGCCAGCTTCGAGGATGGGCGCGTGCGTCAAGCTGTCGAACGCGTGGCGAAGTTCGGCGGTCTCTTCAAATCTTTGTCTTCTGCCAAATGACCCCGCTCCCTTCTGCCACCGCGACCGTCTTGCCTGCCGCGCCCGCACTCCCCGTCAAACGCCGCGGCGTCCGCTGGGGACGCTGGATCTTCCTGTTGCTCCTCCTCGGGGTAGCCGCCTACCTCCTCCGCGGGAGGTTCTTCGGTGCCGGAGCGGGACAAGCCCACCGCTACCAGACCGCGCCGGTGGTGCGGCGTCCGCTGCGCGAGGTGGTCTCGGCCAGCGGCACCCTCAACCCGATTGTCAGCGTCACGGTCGGCACGGAGGTCAACGGCGTCATCCGCAAGGTGCTCGCGGATTACAACTCGACGGTCAAGGCGGGCCAGGCCATTGCACAAATCGACACCCTTTCCTACCAGGCCAACCTCACCCAATCCGAGGGCGATCTGGCCAACGCCCAGGCGGCGCTCAAGCTGGCGGAAGCCAACCTCAAGCGGAAGCAGGAACTCAGCGACAAGAAAATGCTCGCGCCCTCCGATTATGACACGGCGGTGGCCAGCGTCGAGCAGGCGCATGCCACCGTGACCACGCGCCAGGGAGCCCGGGACAAAGCGAAGACCGACCTGGATCACTGCACGATCTACTCGCCCATTGATGGAGTGGTTACCAACCGCGCGGTGGACGTGGGCCAGACGGTCGCCTCCTCCTTCAGCACGCCGACGCTTTTCACCATCGTCAATGACCTGCGCAACATGCAGATCGACGCCAGCGTGGCCGAAGCCGACATCGGCGGGGTCGCCGAGGGGCAGGCGGTGGATTTCACGGTGGATGCCTACCCGGCCACCACCTTCCACGGCAAGGTCAAGCAGGTGCACAACGCACCCACTTCCACCACCACTTCCTCTTCCACGACCTCGTCGTCCTCGTCAGCAACCACGGGCGTCGTCACCTACGACACGGTGATTGCGGTGGACAACTCCGACCTCAAGCTCAAGCCGGGCATGACGGCCAGCGTATCGGTCGTCATCGCCGACCGCAAGAACGCGCTGGCGGTTCCGAACGCGGCGTTGCGATTCATCCCGGTAGCCGCCGCCTCGTCCGCCGCACCCGATGAAACGGGTTCCTCCACGGTGGCAGCGGCGGAGAACACCGGCACCCGCAAAGTCTATCAGCCCCGGGAAACCCCCGGCGGAACCGGCAACGATCTGGCCGCGCGCGAGCTCAAGGCCGGGATTACGGATGGCGCGTACACCGAAGTGCTGGGCGGCTTGAACGAAGGTGACCGGGTGATCGTCGCGGTCCTGAGCGGCGCATCCAGCAAAACCGCCAGTCGGGGAATCGGCCCACCTCCGGGTGGTGGACCGTAGTCAATTTGTCGCCCGTTCCGTTCGCATTCCATCCGATATGCCAGCCCTCATTGACCTGGACAGCATCCAGAAGGTTTACCGCACCGGCGGCAGTGAAGTGCACGCCGTGCGCAGCGTGACGTTGTCGATTCAGCCGGGTGAGTTCGTCGCCTTCATGGGGTCCAGCGGTTCGGGCAAATCCACCATGATGAACATCCTCGGCTGCCTGGACCGGCCCACCGGCGGGCACTATCTCCTGGACGGCGAGGACGTGTCCACTCTCGACCGCGATGAGCGCGCCCTGGTGCGCAACCGCAAGCTCGGGTTCGTCTTCCAGGGGTTCAACCTGCTGCCCCGTGCCACGGCGTTGGAAAACGTGGAAATGCCCATGCTCTACGGGCACCGCCGCACCCGCCGCGCGGACGGGCTGGCCCGTGCGTTGGAGGCGCTGACCCAGGTGGGTCTTGGTGACCGCTGGGATCATCGGCCCAACCAACTCTCGGGCGGTCAGCAACAACGTGTCGCCATCGCCCGCGCGCTGGTCAACCGCCCGGCCCTGCTGCTTGCCGACGAGCCGACGGGCAATCTGGATAGCCGCACCAGCCTGGAAATCATGGCCATTTTTCAGGCGCTCAACGCCCAGGGGCACACCATCGTCATGGTGACCCATGAGCCGGACATCGCCGCCTTCACCAGCCGACAGATTCACATGAAGGACGGTCGTGTCGTCCACGATGCACCGGTGGAACGGCCGCTCGACGCCACCGCAGAACTCCGGGCCTTGCAAGGCGATGTCGCCATGGCCGCACACGCCAGATAGGATTTTCATGCAACCTCTTGCCATCATCCGCGCGGCAGCCAGTTCGCTGGTGCGCCACAAGCTGCGCTCGCTGCTCACGACCCTCGGTGTCATCATCGGCGTGGCGGCGGTCATCGCGCTCGTCGCCGTGGGCAACGGGGCACAGGCCAAGGTTGCCAGCGACATCGCGAGCCTCGGGCAGAACCTCTTGCTCGTGTTTGCGGGCAACCGCCGCAGCGCAGGTGGGGTCAGCAGTGGGTTGGGCGGTGCGCCGTTGACTCTGGACGACGCCAAGGCCATCCAGCGCGAGGTAATCGGGGTCACCGGTCTCAGTCCCGAAGTGCGCACCAGTGGTCAGGCCGTCGCCAACGGACAAAACTGGAGCACGTCGGTCATCGGGGTGTCCGGTGACTACCTGGCCATCCGTCAATGGACGCTCTCGGGCGGGGTCATGTTTACACCCGCCGAAGAGCGCGCCGTAGCAAAATTGGGGGTCATCGGCAGCAAGCTGGCCGCGCAGCTTTTCGGCGCGAACGTCGATCCCGTCGGACAAACCGTACGCATCAAGAACATCCCGTTTCTCATCATCGGCACCCTCACGAGCAAAGGGGCGAACCTCGGCGGACAGGATCAAGACGACGTGCTGCTGATTCCTTACACGAGCGCCATGCGCAGGTTGACCGGTGACACCACCCTGCGCACCGTCGATGTGCAGGTGGCCAGCGACGACCAGATGAACGCCGCCCAGGAGCAAATTGAATCCCTTCTGCGCCAACGACATCGCTTGCGGAAAGATCAGACCAACGATTTCAACATCCTCAACCAGGCCGAACTCGCGCAGACGGCGGGCAACATTACCAAGGTATTGACATTGCTGCTGGGAGCGATTGCCAGTGTGTCCCTAGTGGTCGGCGGCATCGGCATCATGAACATCATGCTCGTCAGCGTCACCGAGCGGACGCGCGAGATCGGCATCCGTCTGGCCATTGGCGCACAAGGGCGGGACGTGTTGTGGCAGTTTTTGCTGGAGGCCGTGCTGTTGTCCTGCCTGGGAGGCGTGATCGGCATCGGCATCGGCGTGGGAGGGGCGCGGCTGGTGACGGTGGTGTCAGGCTTCCAGACGTTTGTTTCCTCGTCGGCGGTGGCGTTCGCCTTCGGCTTCAGCGCAGCCATCGGCATCTTCTTCGGCTTTTACCCTGCGCGGAAGGCTGCGCGACTCGATCCCATCGACGCCTTGCGGTACGAATAGCTTTTTGCTTTCCGTCGCCTCCCGCTGATGAACCGCTAGACGACCCGGAAGCCGTGACACATCTTGCTCCCGCCATGCCCCGCAAAAAGCCATCTGCCAGCGGCAAAATCACGATCCCGCCCGCCCACGATTGGCGCACCACCGACGCGGACGAAATCAACCGCCGCCGGTTGCGCGCGCAGACCGAACGCTTCCTCATCCGCAATACCGACGCCCGGGAACCGGTGTTCTCGCGCTTCGGCGTCGAGAGCGCCACGGGCATGACGTACTCCGTGGAAATCCGCGACGTGGCCAGGCGGCGATTTGCCTGCGAATGCGTGGATTTTGCCGCGAACGGCCTCGGCACCTGCAAGCACGTGGAGGCTGTCCTGCTGCACCTGCGCGCACGGCTCAAGGGCCGGTTCAAGGAGGCGGTCGAGCGCGGGCCGGGACACGTTTGGGTCGTGCCGGACCCGGCGCGCGACACCCTCAGGCTGGAAGGAGGTGACGGGAAGCCGCCGCGTGCCCTGCGACGGTGGTTTGACGCCGATGGCGTGCTCGGACCTGACCACTCCCCGCAGGAGTTGCTGGAGCATTTGCAGTCTGGCGAGACCTCCGTCCTGCGATCACAGTTGGTCGAGCCGTTTCTGCAAGCGCGCCAGCGCACCGCGGAGCGCCTTTCCCTGCGGCGCGAGTACGAGCAAAAGGTGCACAGCGGCGAATGGCCCGCCAGTGAAACGCTCGCGCCGTTGTTTCCGTACCAACGCGAGGGGATGCTCCATCTCGCCTTCACCGAACGCGCTTTGCTCGCCGACGAGATGGGCCTCGGCAAAACGATCCAGGCCATCGCCGCCTGCGCGTTGCTCCACCGACTGGGCAAGGCGCGGCGCGTGCTGGTCGTCACGCCCGCCTCGCTCAAAAGCGAGTGGGAAGAACAGATCCAGCGGTTCACCACGCTGCCTTACCAGCTCGTCTACGGTAAACGCCATGCCCGGCTGGCCTGCTACCGCGAGGATGCGCCGTTCTTCACGGTGGCCAACTTCGAGCAGATGGTGCGCGACTCGCTGGATGTCAACGCCCGCCTGCGGCCCGACGTGGTGGTGCTCGACGAGGCGCAACGCATCAAGAACTGGAACACAAAGACGAGTCAGGCCATCAAGCGCCTCCAGAGCCGCTACGCCTTCGTGCTCACGGGCACGCCCATTGAAAACCGCATTGACGAGTTGCACTCGCTGATGAACTTCCTCGATCCCGCCGTGCTCGGCACGCTGTTCCGCTTCAACCGCGATTTCTACGAATTCGACGAGCGCGGCAAGCCCGCCGGTTATCGCCAGCTCGATGTGCTCCACACACGCATTCGGCCCTACCTGCTGCGCCGCCGCAAGGCCGACGTGGAAACCGAACTGCCCGCGCGCACCGACCGCAACCACCTCGTCCCGCTCGGGCCAAAGCAGCGCGACACCTACGCCGAGCACGAGCAGCAGGTTTCCCGGCTCGTCCACACCGCCAAACGCCGTCCGCTCACCCAGCAGGAGCAGGACAAACTCCTGCGCGAACTGGCGATGATGCGCATGATTTGCGACACCAATTTCATCCTCGGGCCGGAAGACCGCTCCTGCCCGAAGCTGGCCGAACTCCGCACTGTCCTGGAGGAATGCCGCGACAACCCGGAAGTGAAGGTGCTCATCTTTTCCGAGTGGGAAAAGATGCTGGTGCTGGCGCACGAGGTCTGCGAGGGCCTGGGCCTCGGCAGCGCGTGGCACACCGGCAGCGTGCCGCAGCAGCGCCGGCGCGGGGAGATCAACCGCTTCAAGACCGACCCGGCCTGCCGCGTCTTCCTGAGCACCGACGCGGGCGCGACCGGCCTGAACTTGCAAAGCGCGAGCATCGTCATCAACTGCGATCTGCCGTGGAATCCCGCCAAGCTGGAGCAGCGCATCGCCCGCGCCTGGCGCAAGTACCAGACGCGCGCCGTGACGGTGGTCAATCTCATCAGCGAAAACACCATCGAGCACCGGATGCTCGCCACGCTGGCCGACAAGCGTGCACTGGCCGGGGGTGTGCTCGACCGTGAGGGCGACCTGACGGAACTCAAGCTGCGCGGCGGACGACAGGCGATGCTGGAGCGGCTGGAGCAAATCCTCTCGCCCGCCGTCGCGCCCGCTCCGGTGCAACCACCGCCCGCGGCCACGAAACGCGTCTTGCCGGTGGATCGTCCGCAGGGTTTCGCGGAGGAAGCGGCGCACCTGATCAACGGCGCGCTGGTGCGTTGCGAGGAAACCTACCCTTTGGAAGGCGCGCACACGGTGCTTGTGGTCGTCGTGGAAAAAGAGGCAGCGCAATGGCGCGAACGCCTCGCCCCCCTGTACGGCGAGTATTTCGATCACGCCGATCCACTTGCGCCCGTGCGCCTGGAAGTGTTGGACCAGGAGACGCACGCCGCCATTGAGCGTCTGGTCGGCGCCGGGTTGCTCGCGCCGACTTCGCGGGGCATCCGTCCGCTCTTCCCTGCGCCGACCGCACCCGCTGGTCCGCCGCCGCTGACCGAGGCCGAGCAGGCCCGATTGGCGGCCCTGCGCGAACAAACCGCCCGCAAGCTCCGCGCTGCCACGATCCTCGGCGAAGCCGGGCTCACCGAGGAAACCCGCCCGCCGCTGCTCGACGCCATCCATCTGTGTGCCCGCGCTCTGGCCGTGGAGCATCGCCTGCCGGAGCCCGCCGACCTCGCCGCCGCGCTCCTGCCGCCGCTGGCGCAATTTTTCAGGGAAGACTTTTCTGTCCTGCAAGCTTTTATCGCCGGGGCGGAGGCCGACTGGCAAGCTGCCGCCAAGGTCCTCACGCTCACGCTGGGAAACCTTGCGACGGCTTGAAGGAGGGACAGGTCAGGACATCTCCCGAGGCCAGGAAATCGTCAGCGAGAGCGCCGCGCAGTTGCGCAAGTTCAACGTCTGGAACGTATCCATAGTTCAACAATATGCCCGGTCGTCCGCGGCCATTTCAAGCAGTTCGGGCTCATAAAGCAGAACGACCGCGCGGACCTGGACGACATCGGCCGCGACATTGCGCTGCCCTGTTCAGAGCGTCACCAGATGCTCCGGTCGGCATCCTTTCGCCATCCCGGACCGGATGCGCTGGTCGAACGTCACCAACCGTCCGCCATGCGCGACCGCCAGCGCGAGCAGGTAAACGTCCGTGATTTGTTGATGGCCTTGCAACTGGCTCCAGTCGAACACCGCCGCGTCCGTGATGGAAACATCGTCCGGCCTAAACGCATGGTTGCCGCCGCGCTTGGTGGCATCCAGTCTGGCAAGCACGACGCCAGATGTCACCGGATGCGGATAACGCGGGTCGGTCAGCACCCGCAAACAAGCGTTTTCGGTCAGCGGACAGGACGCCCAACCATCCGCGAAATGATTGCCTGCCCACCCGGCCA
>CAHJWO010000191.1 GCA_903642295.1 PVC group bacterium
GGAATTCAACTTTTTCTTGCCAGTGGGATCGGGAAGCGTCATGGTACGCGCTCCCCCTGCCCACCGAGGCAGCGGATTTCGCGCGATTAGCTCAGTGGTAGAGCGCTTGCTTCACACGCAAGAAGTCGCAGGTTCGAACCCTGCATCGCGCACCACCCTTTTCTTTTTTCACGAGCGCGAGAGCCGTCGTGCTACCGGGGTCAGCGGGTCGATCTCGCGGCGGACTGGATTTCCCGGGCCGCTTCCGCCAGCATGACGTCGAGTTCATCCGGCGGAAAGGGTTTGAGCAGGTGGTGGCGGTACCCCGCTTCCCGGCTGCGTAGATGGTCCGCGTTCATGCCGAAACCACTCATCGCGATGGCGTACATGGGCCGGGGCAACTGCGCGCGCCGCAAAAGATCCCAGCCATCGCCGTCCGGCAGGCCGATGTCGGAAATCAATACATCGCAATCTGCCGCAGGCAACGCTTTCAGTGCCTCGGCAACGGTCCGCGCGACTTGTACGGAATGGCCCATGCTTTCGAGATACATCCGCAGGTACTTCAAGGTATCGGGATGGTTTTCGACCACAAAGATCTGCAGAGGCTGGGCAGGTTCGGCAAGTCTCGGTGCGGGCATGGCTCGTTTTCTGATTCGTCTGTCGTCGCGCCTTGTTTGTCTAAAATGCGAATTTTTAACTCACCCCCCACGTTCAGGCGCGATGCAACCCGCTCCGTCTCTTTATGTTACCCTTTTATAGCCAACGGAAGACTCAGAGTAAAAACTGACCCTTTATCGAGTCCATCGCTGCTCGCGCGCAATTCGCCGCCGTGGGCCTCGACCGTCGCCTTGGCAATCGCCAGCCCGAGACCCAACCCCCCGAACTCGCGCGTAATCGACGGGTCCGCCTGCTCGAAGGGATTGAAAATTTTTTCGAGCACTACCGCGTCCATTCCGATGCCCGAATCGGTGACCTCGAACACGAGCCAACCCGGCGAAACATTGTGCGAGCGAAGGCTGATGCGGCCTCCCGACGGGGTAAACTTGCTGGCGTTCTTGAGCAAATTCCACAACGCCTGCTGCAAGCGGGAGGAGTCGCCGCGCAGACGGTGTTCCGCCGCATCCAGCGCGACGGTGAGTGTCTGTCCTTTTGCCTCGATGTCCGGCGTGCTGACCTCCACGGCCCGCGTGGCGGCTTCGTGCAGGTCCATCTCTTCGCGTGCGATCTCCAACTTGCCGTGGGAGATGCGGGTCACGTCGAGCAGGTCGTCGATGAAATGCGCCTCCAGTTGCACGTTGCGCTGGATCATCTCGTGGGCGCTGCGCACCGTTTCGGGCAAATCTCCGCGTCGGGAGAGCGCCCGCAACGCCATGACGATGGGCGTGAGCGGGGTGCGCAACTCGTGGCTGAGCACGGCCAGAAAATGGTCCTTGGCGCGTCCGGCAGCCTCGGCTTCCGCGCGGGCTTGCTCGGTTTCCTGCAGGGCGGTCCAGAGTTCTTCGCGCGAGCGTTCCAGCGCCTCCCTGGCCTGCCGGGTTTCCGTCTCGTCGTGGAGAATCTTCACGAAGCCAATGACCGTGCCGTCGGGCCGCCCCCGCATCGGCAACAGCGCGCAATTGCCCCAGAGCGCCGAGCCATCCTTGCGCAAGAACCAGTGCTCGCCGTTCGCGCTGCCCTCCTGGAGGGCCTGCCGCGCCTCCTGCTCGGGCAGACCGGCAGCGAGGTCGGCGGCCGGGTGAATCCGGTCAAGCGACTGGCCGGTAATCTCCGAGGCGGTGTAACCCAGGATGCGTTCCGCGCCCGGGTTCCAACTCGTGACGCGCCGCTCCGTGTCCAGCGAGATGATCGCGTGCTCGTGCGCGCTTTCCAGGATCAGGCGCAGGCGTTCCTGGGCGGCGGCGAGCGTTTCCTCGGCTTCGTGCCGCTCGGTCACGTCGAACATCACGCCGGTCATCCGCGTGATCTGCCCGGCTTCCCAATTCACGGCCTGCCCGAAGCCGCTCATCCACCGCATGACGCCGTCCGCACGGACCGCGCGGAACTCCGCACGGTACGTGCCTCTGCCCTGCACGGCGGTTACCAGTTCCTCCTGCACGGCGGCGAGGTCCACCGGATGCACGTGACGCAGAAAATCGTCCGGCGTCAGGGGCCGCTGATCTGGTTCCAACCCGAAGAGCCGGTAATGTTGCGCGTTCCAGATCACGCGGTTCGACGCAACGTCGTAGTCCCACGCGCCCATGCCCGCGCCTTCCAGCGCGATGCGGTGGCGCTCTTCGGAGGTTCGCAGCGCTCCTTCCGCGCGTACCCTCGCCAGGGCGTCCCACAGGCGGGCGGCGGTGTCTTCGATCAGCGCGATTTCGTCCACCGTCCAAGTGCGCGGCGTGGATTGGCAAACGTTGAGCGTCGCGGCCAGCTTGCCGTCGGGAATCAAGGGGACGATGACATAGGCGAGCACCGCGATTGCTTGCCAAGCCGCCGCGTGGCCCGCGTAAGCCGGATGATTGTTCAGATCGTCCACCACCACCGGACGGCCCGCCCGCAACCATTCGGCGATGCCCGGATCATAATCCTGAAAGTGCAACCGTCCGGGCAGGGGTGGGTCCTCACGGGAGTATTCCGCGCTGACGATCAACGCATCCCCTTCGGGCGAAAGTTCGCAGAAAGTGACCCGGCTTGCGTGGAGATGCCCCGCCAGCAGGCGCAGGGCGGTCGCCAGGATTTCCGCCGCGTCCGAGAGCGGACGCAGGGCATCGCTGAGCGCGAGGCGAAAGACGTTCGCCTCGGCGGCGCGCAACAGTCCTTCCTCGGCGCGGCGGCGTTCGGCGTACTCCCGTTGGGTGGCGAGACGCGCCTGCACCGCGTCCTCCATCAGGTTCAGGGCCGCGCGCCGGGACTCACGATCCGCCTGCCGGCCCGCCCGAATCTCGCTCAGGAGCAGCCGCAGTTCCTCCGCCCCGCGCCGCATCCGCTCGGCCTCCTCGCGCAACTCCTGGTTGCTCCGCAGCAGTTCGGCGGTCTGCTGCCACGCGGTCTGGGCCGTGTCTCCACGGGAAGGCGATTCCTGCATGACGTTATTTTCGAGTTATTTACCGTCCTCGGTCCGGTCGAATTCCAGCGGGTAGCGCGGCTCCTCGCCCAGTTGGGTGCTGAGGGCGTTCACCTCTTTCTTCAGTTCGATCATCCGCGTCTCGCGCCCCACGGCCACGGCGTTGAAACGCGTCAGTTCATCCATCTGCTGGTGCAGGGCCTGGTCGGCCTGCCGCCGTTCGATGGCGTCGGCAGCCTGCCGGACCAGCAGGTCCAGCAGGCACAGTTCGCGTTCGGACGGCTGGGAAAACTCGCGCCAGTGCGTGGAGATCATGCCGATGAGTTGGCCCGAGCGGGCGACGAGCGGCGTGGACTGCGCGGTGTGCAAGCCCGCCTCCAGTTGCAGACACCGCACGGAGCCGGGTTCGATTTGTCCCGGTCCCCGTTCGAAATTTACGGTCGCGCGCCGACCCGACTCCAACGCTTCGGCGCAGGAACTGCCGACCCCGGCTGCCACCCGCTTGAAACGCTCGCCCAGCTCGGGCGTGAAGCCCCGGGTCGCAAGCGGATGGAGTTCGCGGCTCGCCGGATCGAACAACTGCACCATCCCGGCGTCAGACCGGGTGATGGCGATGGCGGCGTCGAGGATTTCGTCGAAAAGCGCCTGCATGTTGCCCTCGGGCACGAGCCGCTCGCCGACCTTGCGCAGCCGCTCGGTATTTTGCAGGTCGTCCGCCAGATCGCTCTCGGCGTGCTTGCGCGCGGTGACATCGACGAAAGTCAACACGACGCCGCCGATGTGGTCTTCCGTGGTGCGGTACGGCTGGAAGCGGGAAAGAAACCACCGGTCACCGCCGCGCACCTCGCGCTCCACGGGCTGGAGATTGCGCAGGACGCTCCCGGTGTCCGTCAACAGTTCCGGGTAGTCGAGCTGGTGCCGGAGGTCACCGAGCGGGCGGCCCACGTCGCCGGGGATGAGGTTGAAAAGCTCCACGGCGCTGGGGGTGTAGCGGGTGATCGTGAGCGCGCGGTCGAGAAAGACGATGGCGATGCTCGTCGAGGCCATCAGGTTTTGAAGGTCGCTGTTGGCGTGGGCGAGTTCGTCCACCTTGCTTTTCATGTCCACGTTGACCGTGGTCAGCTCCTCGTTGGTGGACTGGAGTTCCTCGCGGCTGGTTTCCAGTTTCTCCGTGGCGGAGCGCAGTTCCTCATTCATGGCCCGCAACTCTTCGTTGCTGGCTTTCATCTCCTCGCCGGAAGCCTCGTACTGCTCGACGGTGTCCCGCAACTGGTTGCGGACGTGGGCCAATTCGCGCTCGATCTGTAATGCTGTCGGCTCCAACGGAGTCGGCGCGGCGCGTCCTTCGACCGGCGGCTCGCCTGTCCCCCTCGGGCGTTCGTCAAAAACCACCAGCAGGAAGCCGGGCGCGATTTCCGGGGCCTGCGAGACGCGGATGTCCACCATGCATTCCTGCCCTTCGAGTTCCACCGGCGCGTGGAAGATTTGCACCTGGGCATTCGACTCCGCCGCGCGGAACAAGGCCGCGCGCAGTTCGATGCGCAACATCGGATGCACCAGCCGCAGCAGGTTGTTCGTCGGCTCGCCGCCCACGAACTGGAGGAACCGGCCCGCGTGTTCCGAAAAGTGTATGATCTCATGGTCCGCGTTGATGACGACGGAGGGCGGAGCGTAACGCTCGACCAGCTTGAAGTGCAGTTCTGCCACCGTGGCGCGGTCGTAGGCCGGGGAGGAGGACTGCCGGAAGGTCACCTCTTGCAAAAAATTCCGTCCGTGAACCACCGTTGGCACGGCGACCTGCTTCTGGGTCTCCATGACACGCAGCGGCGTGCTCGGTCCCGTCGGCACCGGCAGGGACACGCGCGCCGTCGGCAGGGCGGCGTAGAGGCGGTGCTTCTTGTCCAGCACGCGGAACAGCAGGCTGCCCTCGTCCACCGACTCGGACGACCCTAGGAAAAGCCGTCCGCCCGGGCGCAGGGCGAAGTGAAAGATGTCGAGCGCATGATTCTGCGCCTCGCGGTTGAGGTAAATCAGCAGGTTGCGGCACGTCACGAGGTCAAGCCGCGAAAACGGTGCGTCCTTGAGCAGGTCGTGCGTGGCAAAAAGCACGATCTCGCGCACCTCGCGCCGGACCCGGTAGCCGTGGTGGTCCTTGACGAAAAACCGCCGCAACCGCTCCTCGCTCACGTCCGCTGTGATCGCCGCCGGATAGACGCCCACACGGGCCTCCTGGATCGCTTCCTCGCCGAGGTCGCACCCGAAGATCTGCAAGGCCGGGGGCGAGTCCAGCTTGCTGGCGTGCTCCAGCAGCAGCATGGCCACGGAATAGGCCTCCTCGCGCGTGGCGCAGGCGGGCACCCAGACGCGCACCGGCTGGCCCGGCTTCTTGTGCTCGAACAGGCGCGGGATTTCCTGCTCCAGCGCGTCGAAGCATTCGCGGTCGCGGAAGAAGTTGGTCACCGGGATCAGCATGTCCTGCAACAGCGCGCCGGACTCGCCGGGGTGCGTGCGCAGGAAGCCCAGATAGGCGGGCAGGTCGTCCACTCCGTTGACCTGCATCCGCCGCCCGATGCGTCGCAGGATGGTGGCGCGCTTGTAGTAGGAGAAGTCGCGCCCGGTGCGCGTGCGCAGGAAGACGAGCACCTCGCGCAAGGCCGTTTCGCCTTCGTCCGACGTGTGCCGGGGGGCCTGCGCGGGCTGGGGTCCTTCCTCCGGCGGGAGGCGCACCTGGAATTCACTGCGGGCGTATTCGACGAGCCGATGAGGAATCTGCGCCGCATGAAGCACCCAGTCCACCATGCCCGTTTCGATGGAGGTGCGCGGCATACTGGCGTGCTCGGCCTCGTCCGGGTCCTGGGCGATGGTCAGGCCGCCGCGCTCCTTGATGCGCTTGATGCCGATGGCGCCGTCGCCGTCCGCGCCCGAAAGCACCACCGCCGACGCGTGGGGTCCGTGGGTATCGGCCAGCGAGCGGAAAAAGAGGTCCACCGCCGCGCGTTTGCCGCGCTCGTGCGCCAGGTCGGAGAGCCGCAGATGCCCATCGGTCGTGGCCAGATACTTGCCCGGCGGGATCACATAAACGTGGTCCGGCTCGACCCGCTGGCCGTCCTGGGCCTCCGCGACGGGCATGGTGGTGGAGCGTCCGAGCAAGGCGGGCATCGTGCTGTGGTGGCTGGGCGAAAGATGCAGGATGACGACAAAGACCATCCCGGAGTCGGCGGGCATCGCTTTGAAGAACTCCTGCAAGGCCGTGATGCTGCCCGCCGAACCGCCCAGGCCCACCATCGGCATCATCTGGTAACCGCGCGTGGGGACGATGTTGTCGATGTTTCCGCCCAACTCCTGCTCGACGAAGTCGGGGGTCATACGGGGAAGACCTTCCGCGGAGTGCGCTTCCGCCGCGCCCTCCGGCGGCTCGGGCGAAGGCTCCGCAGCCGCAGGTAACGCGGGGTGCTGAGGATCGGCTGGGGGTCCGGGGTCGGGCATGAGAGAGAAGCTGGCTCAACCTATATCGTGGTTTGGCCCCGGCGTAGCTTGGAATAATTCTCCGGGGAAGAAAGGAGATGTGGCCGGTGGAACTTCGAGGGGAGTCCGTAATCGGAGGCAGCAAGAAGCCACGCAGCGGTGGACGATGCGGCGCGGGAAAGAACACCCGAAAGTTCGCCCGCGCTGCATCCGCTGGCACCCCTCGGTGGAACTGGCCCGGAACTAGCTCCTTGCTAGGAAGTCGCCGCTTGCAAGGACGTTCCACGATGCAAATGACCCGCCCCGAAGTCTGCCCTGCGCCACCGCCGCGCATCCTCGTTTTTATCGTCGCCTACAACGCGACAACCACGCTGCCCTGGGTGCTGGACCGGATTCCCGTCGCCTTGCGGCGGGAAAACGTGGAGGTGCTGGTCATCGACGACTCGTCGCCCGACAACACCTTTCGCACGGGATTGGACTATGTGACCAGCCACCGCGACGAAGGCGGCGTCACGATCACCGTGCTTCGCAATCCTGAGAATCAGCGGTACGGCGGTAATCAGAAATTAGGGTATCGGTACGCCATCGAAAACGGTTTCGATTACGTCGCGCTCGTGCACGGGGACGGTCAGTACGCGCCCGAATGTCTGCCGGACCTGCTGGCTCCACTCATCGCCGGGGAGGCGGACGCCGTCTTCGGCTCGCGCATGATGAACAAGGGCGGTGCGCGGCAGGGCGGGATGCCGCTTTACAAACTGCTCGGCAACAAGGTGCTGACGCGGTTTCAGAATGCACTGCTCGGCACGGATCTGACCGAGTTTCATTCGGGGTATCGGCTGTACTCGGTGCGCGCCCTGCAAAAAGTGCCGTTTGAGTGCAACACGAACGATTTTCATTTCGACACGGAGATCATCATCCAGTTCGTGCGGGCAGGGCTGCGAATCAAGGAGTTGCCGATTCCGACCTATTACGGCGACGAGGTGTGCCGCGTGGACGGGTTCAAATACGCGTGGGATGTGTGCAAAACCATGTTGCGGGCGCGGGTCCACGAGATGGATTTGCTGTATGACCGCAAGTTCGACGTGGGCACTCCGGCGCGCTCGTATGAACTCAAGCTCGACTATCCCTCGTCGCACACCTTGGCGTTGGATGCGGCGCGGCCCGGCAGCGCCGTGTTAAACGTCGGCGGAAACAAGGCCGATCTTTCACCCGAACTCGCAGCGCGGGCGTGTCAGGTGACAAATTTAGGGGAGCATGTGACAGTCACCCCGGGGGTGGAAAGTATCGCGTGGAATTTGCAGGCCGCCGAGTTTCCGGTGGACATCTCACGCTTCGATCAGATTTATTTGCTCGACGTCATCGAGCATCTGCACGAGCCGGAACGTTTTCTGGAAGAGATGCGGTTCGCGGCTCGCCGGCACCGCCCGGAGGTGGTAATCGCCACGGCGAACGTGGGATTCTTCGTCACGCGATTGATGTTGTTGTTCGGGCAGTTCAATTACGGGCGGCGCGGAATCTTGGACCGGACGCACCGGCGGTTATTTACGTTCCGTTCGCTGGAAACGATGCTGGAGCAGTCCGGTTATACGGTGCTGGAAATGCGTGGGGTGCCCGCGCCGTTTCCACTGGCAGTAAAGGTTCGCTGGGTGAATCGGCTGTTGTTGCGCGTCAACGAGGCGCTGCTGAAGATTTGCCGGGGATGGTTCTCGTACCAAATTTTTGTGCGCGCACAGGCGTCGCCGAGCGTGCATCATTTGTTGGCGCACACCGTCGAAAGCAGCGCAGCGCTACGCGGAGAGTGTCTCTCGCAGGGATGATTTGACGATGCGTCCAGCAGAGCCTGGACGCCCAGGACGCGGGTCCGCCCGCATGGTCTCATGGCCTTTATCCGAACTGGCAGGAGTCCGTTGCTGTTAGGGTGACAACAGCGGTTCGCAGATCAGGGGGCGGTCAGAGCGCCGAAATTTGAAACGCTGCCGATTTGGGGACCGGCACCGAACCGTGAGGCGGCAAGAGTCGAGTGGTAACCCGATCCTGTGCTGGAGCCGGGCGGCATGGCCGGGGCGTCGAGCGGCGAGTGATAGTACAGCGTCAAACGCGGAGCAAGCGCCGCGGGCGGTTGCGTGGCGACGTGGACGGGCTCGACGTGCGGATACAGGTAGCAATACAAGCAGATCAGGAAGGCACAGAAGGACAGAAGGTTTTTCATGGGAACGCGGCTGAATGGTTTCTTCAAGATGACAGGCCTTTGTAAGCGAAT